>CAZWAU010000179.1:0-7498 GCA_964631995.1 uncultured Nitrososphaerota archaeon | reverse complement strand
GACATGATCCCTGGCCAAGCAGGGTTCATGTGGATTTCAAGGAATTTGCAGAGGTTTTGGAAGTCATCGCGGGCGCTTCAAAAGATCCGGACAAACTCTGGAGAACAGGCGGACCAAAGGTAAAAGAATTCGAGGACAGCTTTGCCGCATTCCACGGTCTTAAATACGCAGTATCGAGTTCGACAGGAACTGCTGCGGTCCATCTTCCAATACTTGCACTCTCGGGAATAGAAGAGAAGCTGAAGCCGGGAACTGAGGTAGTGACAGCCCCAATCACCGACCCAGGCACTGTGATGCCGCTCATCATCCACAACGTGGTTCCGATATTTGCGGATGTGGATCCACTGACACTCAACATCACGCCCGAATCTGTGGAGGCGTGCATCAACGAGAAGACGAGAGCTATCATCGTCGTTCATTTGGCTGGTTTGGTTGTCGATATGGACGGTATAATGAAAATAGCCAAAAAGCATGACCTGACCGTCATCGAGGATTGCGCACAGGCACATGGTGCAGAATACAAGGGGAAGAAGGTCGGATCTATAGGTGACTATGGTTGTTTCAGCCTAATGGCTGGCAAGCATATAACATCGGGCGGAGAGGGAGGCATGACGCTCGCCAAGACTGAGGAAGCATGGAAGAATCTCCACTATGTTGCTCGATCAAGATGGATGCCACATAGTGAGATCGGGAGGGGGCTTCCATGGCCTCTCCTGAACTATAGGATGACTGAGCTGCAGGCAGCCTGCGGCCTTGCCCAGTTGCCGAAGCTCCCCTCAATCGTCTCGAGAAGGCGTGAGCTCAATGAAAGGCTCCAGAGGGGTTTGTCCAAGTTCAGGACTGTGAAACCTTCGAAGATCGTGGAGGGATCGAAACCATCCTATTGGTTCTCGATGCTCCACGTCGACACAGATGCAATACGGGTTAGCATCGATAAGTTTGCGGAAGCCCTTGGCAAAGAAGGCATCCCATGTGGGGCGCGCTACATAGTTATTCCAATGTATGAGTTCGGATTCATCAAAGATAGGCAGGACAGGTACCCTTGGACATTGCCAGAGGCGAGGAAGGGCATAGTCTACAAAGACTCGTGTCCCAATGCCGTCAAGGCACTAAACGGAGTCATAACTTTGTGGCTTCACGAGAACTGCACCGAGAAGGAGGTCGACGACATCATCGCAGCCGTTGAAAAATTGGAAGCAGAATATGCCAAATAATCTTGCATTCAAAGTATCCATAGAGCCGACAAGAGCGATTGGAAGGCACTGAGGTTTGAATCTTAATCGATATTCTGCAAGGACCAATTAAGGGCAAGAATAGTTACAGCCCTTGTTCTGAGTTATGCTTGTCCACTAGGTGCTTGACCAGCCTAACGGTTCTGAGCTCGATTGGCCTCCAAGCCTCTATTCGCAGACTCGTATTGCCCAATTGTGCCGCCAGCGAGATCTGAGTATCCACGTAATTCCTTATTCTTTTCTCATCATTGGTGCTCAGGATCTTGTAGTCGAGCAGCCTGCCGATGTGCGTGTCTGGCATGAGCTTCCTGACCTTTGCGATGTCGACCATCTCCCCCAGCTCGAAGCTCGAAAGGCGCAGCTCACTTATCTTCTCGAGCAGGTGGTTCGTCTGCCCGCAGTTATGCATGCTTCTGTGCTTCGCCTCAGGATGCGCTTCTATGATCTTCAGAAGTGGGGGGAATGCTATGTGCTCGTAGGCCCTCGGGGAGAGCCAGGAGGCGCAGTCGTCACCTAGCCCTACGCTCATGCCTGGCTCTATGTCCATCTGCTCATTATGATATCTCTCCCACTCTAGGTAGGTATCGGTTACGAGGTCAGCTAGCTTCTTGCAAAGGTCCGGAGCCCTTACCACATCCGCGTAGTACTGCGTTGTGCCCCTGCAGAGTGCAGATACGGAGATCGGCCCCTCGAAGCCAACGCCCGACTTGATCCCAGTTAACCTCTCAAACTCACGCGCCCTTTCAAGATAGTATTTGACGGCTGGATTTCTACTTGGCTCGGGCACTTCTAGATTTTCAACATCTTCGATGCTCTTCAAAAATGGTATCGCCCAAGGCTCTGTATCTTCCGGATAGACGATCCTGCAGCCCATCACATGTGCACCCATTACGCCGCAACCGTTGCGCAAACTGATGCCAACCCACTTGCCACCTACTTCGCGCTCAACTATCTCCTCTGCCTTTTTCTCCGCAGAGACCATAAAGTCGAGTTTTTGGTAGAAGTCCTTATGCTTCATGCCAGCAAGCTCAGTGATCTTGTCGTCCGTAATGATGTAGGCAAAACCTACCAGTCCTGCTTCCCCTTCCATTCCGGTCAAGCGTCCTCAGTAGTTTCCCGAACTTTGACAAGTTTTATATATATAAAAATAAATGCGCCTGACAGGAAAGGGGTTCAAGTTGGAAAAAGAAGCTGTAGCTGAAGGCAAGATTAGGTGGGCTCTGTGGATTCCAGCAATAGCCGCCCTCGGCTTCGTGATGAATACAATACAAGGCCTGACGCACATGGGAGGGTACGGCTGCATCTATGGGCTTGGCACGGTCTCGATTCCGTTCTCGATGCCGATACTGATGCTCCTGCTTCCGCTGTTCTTGTCTCCCCTAACTTTTGGTGGGCGAATTAAGATATCCAAGACCACGTTAGGACGTCTGTGCATAGTCGGGCTCTTAACGACTTACACGATAAATGCGACGGCCTATGTCAAGGAGCCGTGGGGCTTCATCAACAGGGTTTACTACTCCGCCGCCGACATAAGGGACCTCTGGGTTCCGATGTGGTATACTGCCTCGTATGAAGCTGTGGTGCGCACGAGGTTGGGTGGCGTTTTACCCGACTGGGGTGCGTGGGCAGGATCTGCGATCTGGTACATCCTGTACCAAACCGCCTACTTCCTACTCGGGTCGAGCCTGATGATGTTGCTCAGGCGCAGGTGGATAGAAGTGGAGAGGCTGCCCTTCCCGTTCGCGCTCGCGACATGGCAGGCGGTCGAGGAGACGCACCGCATCAAGAAGCCGAAGATTGGCACACCCTTCATATTGGGCGTAATCGTGGGATTCGCGATCAACACCATAATCCTGCTGACCTACGTCTTCCCGTGGTGGCCTGACATATTGAGCTGGAGGGCCAATGGAGTGAGCCCTAATGGCTGTGTCGCGGTCCGGACTGACAATCCGATAGGCTCAGTGGTGGTGGGCTTCATGAGGTGGAACATGCAACCGCTCAACTATGCCATCGCTTACCTAGCGCCGCTGAACGTTTCTTTTGGCATGTGGTTCATGACACTCGTCATGATGCTGCTGGCTCAGATAGCCTACTACTTCGGCTACTACACTGGTTTCCAAGAAGTGGGTGGATGCTGCAGGGCCCTTGCCTTGGGAGGATTCGCGACCTCGGCAGCCTGGGGGCCACCGTTGTACTGGAACTGGATGTGCCTTACGGGAGGCATGCTCGGCTTTGTCTTGATGATACTCTGGCAGGCCAGGCCGTACTTAAGAGAAACAATAGCGGCGGTCCGATCGGGCAAGTCTTCCGGGGTGGACGAGTCGAAGGAAACAATGAGCTACAAGGGCATATATGCCATGATAGGAATCTCCTCGGTCTTCCTATTGGCTTTCCTTTTCTCGACTGGCATAGGTCTACCAGTTGGGATAGTGATGCTCATCTTCGGAGGAGGAGTGTATGCGATCGCTGAGGCATATGCGCGCGGAGTCGCTGGAGTTGCTTACGGCCAAGGACGGGACCAGTGGCCCACTTGGCCCCTTCGTTTCCTGTTCTGGCCCGTTGCTCCCGAGAGATTTACGATAGAATACTTCATGTCGGTCACCATAATCGCAGACGGTCTGGACCAACCCGCGAGCGGCCAAACCGCCTGGACTACTGCTTCCATGTATGCGTTTAAGCTGGCTGACCTGTCGGGCTTGAGTGCTAAGACAGCCTACAAGCTGATGGCAGTAACCTTCGCCATAACGCTCTTGACGCATGTCATCGTGAGCTTGACATGGATTAACTTAGTGGGGCAGGCGCGCTCGCTTCTCTGCACTCCAGGTTGGGAGTGCGACATTGCTGGAAGGGAACGCTACAACACAGCGCCACCAGTGGACCAGATAGCGATGGCCGCCGTGGCTGGCTTCGTAATCGTAACCGGATTATTTTTCATGCACAGCAGGTATGTATGGTGGCCAATCCACCCGATGGGTTTCCTGCTAAGCGGCGGGATGTACATAGTATGGACCGGAGTTTGGTCCTGCTTCCTAGTCGCCTGGGTGTTCAAGTATGCTACGCTCAGGATCGGGGGAAGCAGGGCCTACGAGCAGTATGGCGTCCCGTTTGTAGGGGGAACTCTCGTCGGCTTGGTGATCACGGTGGTTGTGGGAGTCATATTGGGCGCCGTGAGGTTCTTCTTCCCATTCTGATATCTGCCAAACCCGGGAATCATTTTTTGCTGCTTATGATGAGAGAATTGAAATGGGCAACCTGACTTGCCCATAGTTGCAGCAGCTCTGGTCCTTTTTGAAAGTCTGGTGGAATTTTCTTCTAGGAATAGGTTTGCATTTAAAACTCCAGCTGCATCGAGGAGTGGCGATCTGATTTCTAGTTCGAATTAAGAATTGATATGACCTGTAACCACAAAAATATATACAGGGAACCGAAACGAACCAAATTATGAGATGTTGTTTCGACTCCATGCTGTCCTATCAAGGTGATTTTTCATGGCGTTCAAGGTCGGATTCTCGAAGATAGAAATTTCACCACCAGTGGTCGGCGATCTCTCTATCCCAATCCTCGGTTTCTGGTGGGAGAGAGCGAAGGCATACTGGGAAGTGCATGATCCGCTCTACGCGCGAGCAGCTTGCTTTATGGATGGAGATCAGTTTGTCGTCATTTCGATGGATGCCTTCGGGGATGGAATAGGCCTTACCGACTCGATTCGAGCACTCGCTTCTGCGAAAACTGGGATTCCCTATGAGAATATCATGGTCTGCTCTACCCATACTCACACAGCACCGGAAACCTACGGCCTATGCTGGAACTCTGTCGATGAGAAGTGGCTTACCTGGGTGGCGAAGCGAGTAGCTGCCGCGGTGGAAGAGGCGAAGCACCGGGTCGAGCCTGCGATGATGCACGTGGCAACTGCGCGCATGGAGGGCCTAGTCGTTAACCGCCGTGCCACCTACGTAACGGAACGCGTTGCCAAGGGCGAAGCACAGCTCTCATTCGAAGAGCTCGCAAGATCGACAGACATGGATGAAAATCTTTATGTCTTCACTTTTATTGGAGCTGATAAATCGCCAGTCGGAACTCTTGTCAACTTCGCCTGCCATCCAGTGATAATGCAGACGATGCCTATGATATCGTCAGATTACGCGGGCTTTGTTGCGGAGAAAGCTGAAAAGATGACGGGCGCCACAACCCTCTACCTTAACGGTCCTTGCGGAGACATAAACCCTGCGTGTGGAGACACGGGAAATTACGACGATGTTGTAGAACTCGGGACGAGATTGGTCTCTCATGTTCATAAGATCACCAGCAACGTTGATATGGCATCAACGGTGAAAGGATCGATTCAACTCTCGGCTAGACAGTCGGTGATAGAGGTTAGGCGCCGCGACCTTCCAAATAAGGAAATGATCCTCAAAGAAAAAGAAAGAATTGAAAGAGAGATCGCGTCTCGAAGCACAACCCCTCCACCACGTGAAGATAGCCTAGGGGCGGCACTGTTCAACATCCAGGAAAAGCTCTCCCTTTATGAACTGCATGAGAGCTTCGATGCCGAAGTCCAAGCGTTCTCTCTAGGTCCACACTCCATAGTTGGCATACCAGGCGAACTCTTTGCGTGCCTTGGAAGAGATATCAGGATGGCAAAAAGAGACACTATTCTGATTGCAACTTTGGCAAACAAGATACTAGGGTATATCGTACCGCGCGAAGCGTTCGTTGTTGGAGGTTACGAGACAGAGCTGTCTCGTTGGAGCAGGCTTGAGCCAGGCTCAGGTGAAGAGATCCGTGACGCAGCCGTCAAATTGCTTCGATCGTAGCGCGTCTCGGTTGTCTTTTTCTCTCAATTGACAACAAATACGTGTTTTTGAGATGAAGGTTGTTTAGCATAGGTTGCAGTAGATGTTATATGGTGTCTTAGATGGCCCTGTCTGTTTTTTGTAGTTCATACTGGTAGACACTTCTTTTTCAATGTCTCAAATGAACTGGAGAAAGACAGCATCAGAGCATGGTAAATTTAGTAGAAAAGCAAAGCTGTACTAGCAATCTATGTCGAGTTGTTATAATAGAGAGAGCTGGTTCAGCAAGCTTAAGAGGAGGGCAAGGCAGTTCAATGTCTGCTTCCCAACTTACACCCCGAAGATATCGGAGAGATGGATCAGAGCATAAGTTGCGTAAGTTGGCACTCTCAAAAAGTTCACTACAGGAGCCAAATTTTGGGCTCAAAACCACAGAGGCAATATCATGGACCCTAGGTGAATAACGTTTTATCTGCTACCGGGGTGTGGGAGGAAGAAGGGGAAACGCCGAGGTAGACCATGTCTGGGAAGTTACGCTAGGAATTTTCGCCAAGCCCATCACCTACGTGCTGTCTTGCAAGTGAGGGTTATTGAGCAAACGTGATGTGGACGATTTCCTCGATGTTCTCAGATGGAGTAAGGATTTCGGCGTTAAAACGCCTGATGGAAGGCAGGTGAAACAGGGAGTCATCGGTGTATTCACTGGAAGCGTCATCAACCCAAAAGAGAGCATAAGATTGAAGGAAGAACTAATATATCCTTGAGTGTTCGGGAAGATAAAATGAGTTACAGAAGTAAATCTTGGCAGGAGAAACTGACAAATAAGAAGGGTCTGCCGAAAATACTGAAGTTGGAAGAGAGGTTTCCCTGCTATAATGCCGTGCACAAGATGGATGCTGAAGTTGGCGATAAGGTAGTGCTTGTAAACGCCAGCGAGGTTGTTGAAGTCATGAAGGAAGTTCCAAGGGGCAAACTAATTATGATTGTTGAGATATGCAAGAAAATAGCTAAGAAACACAGGGTTAAAGCTTGTTGTTCCCTCACAACAGGGATTTTTATAATGACGGCGGCAAATGCAACCGAAGAAGCTGCAAAAGAAGGCAAAAGTTTGAACATTCCTTACTGGCGTACGCTTAAAGCAGACGGATCCTTGAACGAGAAATATCCTGGTGGTGTAGAGACCCACAAAAAACTACTAGAAAAAGAAGGATTCAAGATCATTAAAAAAGGAAGAAAATTCGTTGTTAACGACTATGAGAAATACTTGGCTGATGTGTAGTGCGCTTAACCCTAAAATTCAAACCAATATTTCCCATCTTAATCCCATGATTTTCTTGTTTGAGAAATTTAAACGAGATAAGTCACGTATCCCGGGCTACTAAGATTTTTCTATTTAGAGAGTTAGGCTTCAAAATAGATCAGTTTCTTTATCTTTAAAACACCGCAAGTCTGTATGGCTGGAAAGTCTTAATA
>CAZWAU010000178.1:0-4712 GCA_964631995.1 uncultured Nitrososphaerota archaeon | reverse complement strand
AAACCCTATAGCGTAATACCACTTCAACTCGACCTTATTGCGGGTAAGATGCTAAGACATCCAACGCACGGAAACGTGGACGCAAGCGTTGGTACTGTCAACCTGCCGAAGATGCTGAAGAAGGCGACTTCTGTCAGAGTACTGCAGGTAAATGAGCTTTTAAGAAAAGCTGATTCATGGTCGTAGCTGAAGATGAGAATAATCGACTCGCATTCCCATTGCTGGATTAAGCCTGGTTCAGGAGATTTCTCGCCCATAAGGGAGCTCGTTGACGAGATGGACCGATTCGGAGTCGAGAAGAGCCTTGTTATGTCAACCCAGACCAACAATGAGACCTTGGAGATCGCGACCATGTTTCCAAAGCGCCTATTCCCTGTAGCTTCCGCCAATCCAGTTGGAAACCTTGAATCGGACCTGCGCTCCATAGAGGAGAACTTTTATAAATTCAAGGCCATCAAGCTTTATCCAGGCTACGAGCCTTTCTATCCGAATCAAGACATATGCGAACCTGTCTACAAGTTTGCTGAGCGCAGTGGACTGCCTGTGCTTTTCCACAGCGGCGATTTTGCATCATCCAACGGGAGGCTCAAGTACGCGCATCCCATACACATCGACGACGTATCGGTTCAATATCCAAAACTCAAGATAGTCATCTGCCACCTAGGAAACCCTTGGATCTTGGATGCGGCCGAAATTGCATCAAAGAATGAGAATGTGTATTTGGACATATCTGGCCTTATGGGAGCTCCAACCAAGTACTCGGAGAAATACTTCGAATCCCTCGTCCAAGAGGTAAACAGGGCGATCTACTATATCGGTGATGCATGTAAGATTCTGTTTGGTTCTGATAGGCCGACAACGAAGGTTGAGGACGTGATAAGGCTGGTCGAAAAGCTGGACATAGACGAAGGAGATCGTGAACGAATATTTTTCAAGAATGCCGAGAACCTGTTCTTCAAGCCCCGCAGGGAATAGTTTTTAAGATACGGCAGGTAAAGTGTGCACTTGAAGCGAGAGTAAGAATGGTTATGTCGCAGGACATAGAACAGTTGAAGAGCGAGAAAGCGAAACTCGAGCAGATGCTTCTCGAATTGAGATCTAAAAAAGAAGAGCAGCAGAAGAGGTTGGACGAGCTGATCCCAAAGAAGGACGAGCTGTACAAGTCTTGGTCCTCAACACGAGATCCCCAAGAGGCAACACGGATCGAGATGAGGCTCACCTCAATTTCGAGGGAGATATCTTCAACGCAGGAGGAGGGCAAAACTCTGGACATGAAGATAGCTGGCATTGAAATGTCGATCAAATCTCTGGCGAAGAGGATCGAGGACAAAGAAGCTCTTCAGAGAAAAAAGTGGCTCGTAGAGCGCTGACCAAGCAGCTCAGACGCACGATTTTACATCCTTTTGCAGATGCAGGTCAACTCTCTTCTTGTGTTGTGCGGCAGCTTGGTCAAAGTTAAAACGTCAACACGCAAAGCCTTGAGCTTCTCTGCCAACGCTCTGGCAGAATTGGTCAACTCCTCTTCTATCTTTGGCGTTACGGCCTTTAATGTCAGGACAAGCAAACCCTTCTCTGAAAGAAAATCGGCTACCACTTTACCAATGACAGATACAAGTTCTTGGGCAGAGATATTCGCGTCGCAAGTTATTATGTCAGCCCTCTGAGGCACATCCTCGATGGTCAGCTCCTCCAATTTCTTTGGAAGGTGGGCAACATTCCCAAGCTTCAATATGTCCTCGTCAAGTTGCGCAGGATCGACGGAGTATACCTTCCTCACGTACTTCGAGAGGATCTTGGTCCAGCCACCTGGAGCTGCTCCCAAGTCAAGGGCGACATTGCAGGACGCTATTTCTGGGAGGAGTTCCAAAATTTCGACCATCTTGAGCTCAGACCTGTTTATTGGCCTCTTCCCCTTCTCCCATTTCCTCTCAACCCCAACCCTCTTTGAAACCATTTCACCAGCTTTCAGGACGGAAACGTAGGCCTTGTTAAAAAGTATCTCCACATTTATGGTTACGTTCGGATTTTCGAGGTCTACATGGCCACCCCTAATTGCGTTTCCCACGGCCCTCTCCACATCCCTACTTGAAAAAGGGTGTCTGCCCCTTCTCGTGCACCTTACGGCGAACGCATCTTTTTCTTCGATCCCACCTATTTCCAAGACCGAATCAACTATTCTCTCCAGGTCGGCTTTCACGACCCTGTCGACCGGCACCACCTTGGCGACATAACTTGTTTTATGGCCTTCCACGATCTTTGCCGCTTTCCTTACATCGATGGAGGTAGAAATGAGGACGATTCCCTTGAAAATTGACCTGCAACGGACCAAAGCATCTCCTAGGGAGTCTCGTAGCTCACTGATGGCATCCTTCTCGAAGCCTGATGCAACTGTTGCGAAGAGCAGGCCCAGATCGCTTTCTACCTCTGACCTATGCTGACGTTTTGGCATTACAGCAACAATTAAATGGCTTTGGTGAAGGCCAAAACTAGCTCCGGTTGTTCCTCATACAATAGACCTTTGGCAAAATATCTCGCCCTTGTAAAAAGCTTTCTATCGGGGACTACTCTCCGCGGAGAGGGGGCGAAGCAGATCATCGAGAAAACGTCAACAATCATGGCTGCAAGATCGACACGCGTCCTAAAGCCCCTTGGCTTGCTGGGCCCCTTGCTAATCGTGACCCATTGGGTCTTATTTTTGAATGAGGCTCCACTTTTGAGCTGCTGTGAGCTTTGATAGCGGTTGTGAAGGGAAACGGAAGAACGTCGTAAACATAGCAACGTATATCAAAGCGATATAGTAAGATTCGATCAGGCTAAGTAATGCGGATTAGTATATCCCCGCTATGGTCAAGACCAAGCCTAAGACGATCAGTCTTATTTTAACTCACCTTCTCCATGTTGCAATATCAGTTAATGCGCTCCTCTTTGCTAGAGTTCGTTTCTTGGCGTCGGCATATCCCAGATACATCAAAGAAACTGGCAACCCTCCAATTAATGCCAAGCCAATGTAAATTGCAACGGCACCTCCACGGTTACCCCTTTGGTACATCCTTAAGGCGCATTTACTGGCGAAATATGAGACAAACGAGCCTATCACCCAGGGATAGAAGAAATTCCAGACGGGGCAGTATAGCACATGTAATGTGAACAGGGCAGCACCCATAAAGAAAGTAGGGCTCTTGAGGATGAAACGGATGCTGAGTCATCTAATCCAAACCACATCTTCTAGTTCGACGCTTACCTCCTTTTCTGCTGGAGTTTGGTCTCGAGATTGAGACATCAATCCTTTCTCTTCGAATTCAGGTTCTAATGATAAGCTACCAATGAGAAAGATGAGTCTAGCGCATACCATCACCGCTATCTAGAGCGACGCCCACCCTAGATCCTTTGCGAAGTCGGATACAAATAACCCTATGAGCGGGCAAATCCAACAAATAGAAGTGCAAAGCACCAACTTGAGTATTGGCTTCAATTCAGTCTCCTCGGAATCAATGAATCACCATGTGGGCTTCATCTCCATCTATCCCTGCTGAATCTTCCCAATGCCTGCCGCGACGCTCAGCGCAAGGGAGATTATTGCACCCCACTGCTAAGAAACTCGCGCATCTCGTATTAAACTCTTTAGGTGTGGAAGGTTTTATGCTACATAACCAGTTAACTTATTTCAATGACCTTAGATTAATAGGGCATTTTGTGGAGAAATAATTAATTAGTGGAACTAGGAGTCTATAGTCGCTCCGGTGGTGTAGTCTGGTTAAACACAGCAAGGATGGACCAAGCATAGTGGCCTTTCGATCTAGGTAAGGAGCAAGCCACAGACCGCGGGTCCGAACCATTTGAGGAAATCCCGCCCGGAGCACTTTAAGTTTTCCTCCACCCACTTACAAGAGTCCAAAAAGCTCGCTGACAACCCTTTCAGCCTCCTTTGGATCTCCTCTCGGGACGTTCTGCAACAACATCTCTCCATTCTTCATGACGGATATCGTTGTCTCACCGCGTTGCAGGACGATGTAGCTTTTCGTGACAAGCTCCAGTTTGAAAGTACTAGATTTTTGGATTTTAGAAGCTACATCTTGAAGGCTGAGATCGATTTCCGAAGAAGGGCGGGCACCGAAATCGTTCTTGCAATAGAGTATACTTGAATAGGTGATATGCTTTCCCTTGAATATAACTTCAAAACTCATCGCTTAGCACCAATGTAGCAACGGGTGTCTTCTACTTCTGCGCGCTCTCCTTTTAAACTCTTGCTGGGATCTTCAACGTATCTCGGATAAGGTAGTTCAGATCCTACACTTGTTAAATCGATGAGATACTTAAAAGCTATTTAGCGCTTTTATTTACTTAAATCTGCCGTTTAAATTAGAACCTTTATTGGGGCAGTTTACCAAGCATCTGACGCACCCAAACGAAAGATAGCAACGTAAAAGAAAAAATAATACTTGTTGGTCATTACCTTAACAACATGGCGAGAGTAGAGATCTACATCTCATCGACGATCTTGGATCGAAGAGGCGGGTTGGCAATAGATACGGATTCAGTCGGAGATGCGCTCAATAAAGTTGTCGGAAGATTTGGCGGCAAGTTGAAAATCGATTTCTTCGACGACAAAGGCAGATTGAACAAATTCATAGAGGTATTCGTTAATGGAAAAAACATCGATCTGCTTGATGGCCTTAGGACAAAACTGCTTGATGGTGATTTAGTCAACATTA
>CAZWAU010000177.1:0-19291 GCA_964631995.1 uncultured Nitrososphaerota archaeon | reverse complement strand
CCATGGGGGGCGATCAAAATCCTCCCGGTTTCAGGATCGACATTATTGAAGGTTCCATGCATTGCCGCATCCATGGCAAATACCGAAGCCCTGTCAAACTTTCTCTCTTTTCCCCAGTAGTCTCTGCTTCGGTATGATATCAACTCAAAGGTGAAGTCCTCATCGAGATGCGAGCCTATCGCTGCTAAACAGCCAACGATGCCCTTGTCCGTCTTGTATGTGTGCACCTCGCAACCCACTTGCCTGGAAAAGTTCAGGGCACGTTCGAGGGGGATGACCTTCCTGAGGGCCTCATCGTAGAATCTCCTGAAGCCATCCCCAATGTCATTGCCCTCCCAGAATGCGATTGCTGGATCGGTCTCGGAGGCCTGCATGTCAGAGTGCTCCTCAACCATCTCGACCAAGCGCTTCTTCAACTCATCTACTTTGCCATATGGCACTTTCACGCGGAGGCAAACAGCACCATTGCCTCTAGTCTTCCAAGGGATGTTTGGATTTAACCTGATGAGCAGCGGGTAATCGGTGAATTTGGCGCTGAACTCTTTCAAAAGGACCTCCACTATCAAAGAAGCGAGGAAAGTCGTGCAGCCTCCGGCTAGAGAGTCCGTGTCGTCCAGCCCTACGTGAAGCTGCACAGTATCGGCCATCGCAGAGCTTGGCTACCTAGATCATAAGATAAACCGATCGCCTACATGAAAATGATTTTGGCGTTTACTGGCTTGTTGCCTCGGACTTTTCCTCAAGGTGGCTGTAATCTTCAGGCAGATCTGGAAACCTTCCCTTCATACGTGCTGCAGAGATCTCGGAAGCTTCTTGCAATATCCTCTTTGCTTCCTCGCTGTGAGCTGATTCGTCCAGCGAGAAGCCACCTGCACTTCCGGTCTCGACCATCAGGGTCTCAAGCATGTCGTCGACACGCTCCAATCCGTTTGCCACTTCTGGAACAACGCCCCTTAGATCGCTGCTGATTTGGCCAACGAGGTTCACGACAGGACCTAGGACAGCACCGGCGTCCTTGAAGTCGTGAAGCGTTTCGATCCTCAGAGCTGCCTGCTTCAAGGAAAGTTGACTCCTCAGTACAACCTTTGACATTTTTCTGAGCTGGGCGATCTCTTCAGCGTACACCACAGCTCTTCCGTAATCTTTCTGCTGCTGCGCCAATATGCACTTCTCGAAAAGTTGCTTTCCTCTATCCGAAAATCGGTTTGCGACCCCCTCCAGCTTGTTCTCTTGAATCCGGAGCAAGGTCAAGACTTCTGTCAGATCGTTCTTGATCATTTATACCAACGAGCAGCAGTTACAATTACAGGATTTTTATCTTTCGTATGAAAAGGCGAAAGAAATTACGCAGGTGTGTCTAAGGTAATACATTTTTACTGTTCGCGAACATGTAGTTGAAGAGTCTAAAGAGTCCAATAATAGCTATCAGTGAATAAAAATTGAAAAGGCGATCTGATATGCTGCCCTTACAGGATTCAAGAAAACATGTATCGGGGCATGATCCTTTTTGATGTTGGCTGGAAACAGATTCGCTCGCTACTTAGAGGACTGCTTCAAGGCGGAGTTGATCTTGGCATAAAGCGCCTCCTTCTTTGGAACCTCTGAGACGAATGCCATCTTGCCATTCACGGCGATCAAAGGTATCAGCGTCCTGAACAGCTGCGATCCGAGCCCAAGGTTTGCGAGCCTTCTCTTCCCACTCGCCTCGAGCACCTCGTTGAGTCTTTCGAATGCTTCGTCGATCTTCGTCCCGTACTCTGCTACATTCACAGTAACCAATCCCTTGAAATCTTCCTTAACTTCCCTGACCAGTTTGAAGAGTTCGGCGTTCTCCCCCTCCCTTTGTCCGCAACCGCAGATTCCGGTTGGAAATACATCAAGCACGACCTTTGCTTCTGTTTTCTTTTCCTTCCCCTCGTCCTTCATTCTCGCCAGTCACCTCCCTCATGTTGGTTTTCCATAAAGCGTTTCGGCCACCCTCTCGACCGCCTCAAGGCCAACGACCTCTGTCTCAAGCATGCTCACCTCGCCGATCTCGAACTCCGGGAACTCCTTCCTCACGAGATCTATGTACTTCTCCTGGAGCTTCCTCCTCTTCGAGAAGAACTCTCCTGTGCAGTGCTCCTTTGGCAGTACCTCGTTCAGCACGATCCCCTTGACCTTTATGCCATATGGCTGCAAAGATTCCTGTATCCTCTTCGCCTCGTAGACAGGCAGCATCTCGGGGTGCAGGACGAGAAGGTAAGTCGTCTGGTCGGAGTTCAGCTTCTCTATCGCCTTCATGTTGTCCTCGCTCATCTTCTCCAGAAGCTCTATCTCAGCAACCTTGCCCGTTATGTCTGCAACCTCCTTCTTCGCGAGGATGCTACGCTTCAGGTTGCTTAGGTGCCTCCAAGGGTAGCCGATCATCTCAAAGTTGTGACCTCCTGGAGCTGTGTCGAAGACTATGGCGTCGTAAGAGTTGGAGTTGAGGTACTCGACGAAAACATTGTAGGAGGCGGTCTCGCAGGGGAGTATTGGGTTCTTCTCCCAGTGCTCCTTCAGGAACTGGATCTCCCAGTCATCGCCCTTCAGGGACTCTATCTTCTTCATCACCTCCAGCTGGTGCTTCCTTATGCTCTCCTTTGCGTCCACATTTATGGCCCTCAGGTTTCTGACTCCCTTGACATCCGTCTCCTGGCCCCCAATCTCCTGCTGCAGGATGTCGTTCTGGCTCTTCTGGAGGTCGGTCGAAACGAGAAGCGTCTTGTAACCTTTTTTCGCAAGCCAAACGGCGGTCGCTGCCGCTATCGAGCTCTTGCCAACACCTCCCTTGCCGCCGAAGAAGATGAACCTTGGTCCTTCATTGCCGGGTATTATAAGGTCTTTGAGCACCGGGACCACCACATAGAAGGGCTGCAAGGGTGTTTGATTATTAAACTATTACCCAAATTTTACCCAATTCTATCGCTCTAGGCAGCATCTTTAATGCCAGGAGATATGGCATGATTGCGAAAGCCTCGTTTCGGGACGAAAAAGTATTTTCGCGAGCTAGATTCCCCCCAATCCTGGTGCCAAAGCACCTGAGGAAGGACATATGATACGTTTGTTAGCGTTCGGTCCCAAGCCAATGTCGTACATGAAATGTTCCTTGCTCTTTTTGGAATCGATTGCTCCGCCATTCAAGAAATGATGCGAATCGACCCGAACGCAAAACATATCTTGCACCTTTCTCGCGGTGTGAGCTGTGCGGTAGTCGTCCAGAAAATCAACTTCGAAGGTTTGGATTGCCTGGTCTAAGATCTGGTCCTGCCATCATATTGGCGGAACGGCCATGACGCGGGTTCAAATGGCTCGTTGAGAGCTTGAGCTTCCCGCCTACCGCATCCTCCAGAACTTTCCAATTCTAAAGATTATCCTGTAAGGATGCATTGATGGGTTAGCTACGATGGCACAGCTTTCCAATTGGATAGTTGAAGGAAAAGCATTTGCAGAAAATCAATTTCAACCGATGCTATGGATAAGACGATGTCATTGATGCCCATGAAATTATAGAGTTCCGCAGCGCTGTTGGCGGTGAGGGTTTAAAAAATGGCCAGATCGCTAACATACTTCGCAATTGCCAAAATCGTACTGACTTGAAAGGAAGGGTTAGTGAGCAGTATCATTTTCATAAATAGCTAGAATTTACTTTTCAATAGGTTCATGCCATATCCTAGTGCGCAATTTCAGGCTGCTCTTATTGGTCTAAACATATTTGCCAAGATCGAGGAGAAATGAGTCCTTGAGCTTTGAAGCATCTTGTTTTTGCACAATAAGCTTCTGCAACGCTCGAAGATCCATCAATTCACCGAGAAGTATAGCGCCTACCAGAACTTCTCTTCTGAAAAATAACTTAGTCATTATGCCCTTTTCGGAATCGATGCTCTTTCTCTCCTCGTAATCCCCTCCAGTCGAATGTACATCCCCGATCGAAGCGAGCTTTATTCCCTCGACCTTCAGAGTGAATGGATGAGGCACCATCTGATAGGTAATAGGCCTTCCCAGTATGTTAGATGCAGCTACCCTTGACTGGTCCAATGCAATTGGAATTATGCCCTCGATCTTCTTTTCATATTCAGCAACATCTCCGCATGCGTACACATCGGTTTCACTTGTCTGCATGTGATCATCTACGACTATCCCTCTATTGACCTTGATCGAAGCTGCTTCAGCCAACTCTGTGCGAGGTCTTGTGCCAGTGGTGATTACCAAGAGATCTGCCTCAAGACCTGTGCCATCTTTAAGGAGGAGCCGTTCTACCTTCCTATCTCCAACGATGGCCTCCGCCTCAGTCCCCACGATGATCCTTATTCCCATTAGTTCAAGCATTTTAGTTAACAAATGAGCAGTTTCCTTGTCTAATTGCTTTGGAAGAAGCTGGCTATAAAATTCCACTACCGTAACATCAAGGCCCAAAGAATGTAAGGCTCCCGCGGTCTCAAGGCCCAGAAGCCCGCCTCCGATGATTACCGCTCTGCGCGCACTTCTAGAATGCTCGCGGATCGAAAGCGCATCGCGAGCTGTTCGAAGAGTGAAAACTCCTGTCTTCTCTATCCCCTTGATGGTTGGAAGATTTGCCCTGCAGCCCGTTGATAGAAGCAATTTGTCAAAACTTAATTTTTCGCCTTTAATGGAGATCTCCTTTCGGCTTGGATCAAGAGCAAGTACGCTTTCGCGCAGCCTTACTCTTATCCCCTTCTCGGCATACCATTCTTCTGGGTGGATGAAGATTCTGTCGAATGCGATCCTACCGGCCAAAAATTCGAGGAGGAGAGGCCTATTGTAGCAATGGTATTCCTCTTCTGAAAATACGTCGATGCTCAGCTCTGGCATTCCAGCCAGCATGCTTGCAGCCGAGATGCCAGCCACACCATTTCCCACTATAACAACCTTCATCGCTTACCACCTCGTACAAAGTCGCTAATTTAACTTCTATTTGATCTATGGATGAATGGCACATGCCTTGATCGTGGAAATCGCTTTGGTTCAGAAATTTTAGTTCATAAGATACCGCCAACCAACAGAGTAAGCATTGCCGAAAAAGGCTTGGGCATGGCGGGCTTCCATAGGAGCTGGATGTTAGCTGATTTTCTTCCACCTGACACCCTCTTTGGTATCTTCCAAAGCTATGCCGAATTCCTTCCTGAGCCTTTCCCTTATTGCATCAGCTATTGCGTACTCCTTCCTGCTTCTAGCTTCTTCCCTTTCCTTAATCAACTTTGCAGCTTCTTCTGGAAGTTCTTCCTTTAATAAGCGCTTGAGGTTCAGCCCCAGCACGTGATCCAATTCTAAAATAGTCTTAAGCGCTACCTTGGCATCCGAGCCTCCCACTCTTCCCTTGTCCATCAACTTGTTAAGTCGCTTCATGTAATTGAAAAGATAGGACAATGCCTTTGGTGTATTCAAATCGTCATTTACTGCGTTCAAGAACTTCCTTTTCAGGTCCCTCGTAAATATCGCTACTTCTGGGTTCTTCCTGCCTTTCGTGCAGGCTCCAAGCCTTCGAACGAAGTCGTAAATTGAGTTCAGGGCGCTCTGCGCCGCATCCAAGGCAGGAAAAGTGAAATTAAGTTGACTTCTATAATGGGCCTGAAGATAAAAAAGCCTCAGGGAGAGCGGGTCATACCCCCTTTCGATTATGTCTTTGAGCGTTAAGAAGTTACCTAGAGACTTTGCCATCCTCTTGCCCTCAACTATAAGGTGGGCTCCATGCACCCAGTACTTGACGAACCTCTTTCCAGTTGCGGCTTCGGACTGTGCTATTTCGTTCGTGTGGTGTATCGGTATGTGGTCTATGCCTCCGCAATGGATGTCGAAACTTTCACCAAGGTATTTCATAGACATGGCCGAACATTCGATGTGCCATCCTGGGAAACCAAGTCCCCAAGGCGAATCCCATTCCATGTCTCTCTTAACATCCTTTGGAGAGAACTTCCAGAGCGCAAAATCATGCGGGTTCCTCTTCTGGGGGTTGACCTCTACCCTGGCTCCTGGCATGAGCGTTTCAAGTTTAAGCCTGGCCAGCTTTCCATAATCCTTAATCTTGGATGTATCAAAATAAACCCCGTCGTCTATCTTGTAAGTGAACCCCTTCCTCTCCAGTCTCTGGATCAGCTCGATCATTTCTCCAATGTGATCGGTAGCCTTGGCAACTATGTGGGGCCTCTCTATGTTTAAAGCATCGATATCCTCGAAAAACTTCTCCGAATAGAATTTGGCGATCTCCCAAGCTGTCTTCCTTTCCCTTTTGGCGCCCACCTCCATCTTGTCTTCTCCAAAGTCAGCGTCCGAAGTTAGGTGCCCAACGTCTGTGATGTTCATGACATGCTTCACCCTGTACCCATTGTATTCCAAAACCCTCCTCAGCAAGTCCTCGAAAATGTATGTGCGCAGGTTTCCTATGTGCGCGTAGTCGTAAACGGTGAGGCCGCACGTATAAAGCCCTATCCTTTTATCCTTCAGTGGTTTGATCACTTCCTTCCTCCGGCTCATCGTGTTGAAAATCCGGACGGGCCTTACACCTTTTTCTGCAGCTTTCATTTGGCAGGAAGATTTCAAGGTGGCGATTATATCGCTTTCTGAAGGTGATGACAGAAAACGCTTCAAGAAGGATATGGAAATGGACCGATTGCGATTTTTGATTCCCGAAGAGGAATATTCGAAAGAAGCTAAGCGTGCATAAGGTGTGAATAATTCAGTTCTCAGGCTTTAATTTATCTCCAGATAGAAGAATAAAGGATTTCAAAGGTTATGCGCGTGATAGGGGGAAGCGGGAGACGACATGGCACATCTATTTACAGTAGATTAAAAATTGACACCTCATCAGGTCATCGCCTCGATGTCAGGCACAAACGACAGAATCAACTTGATGTCAGACGACCTGAAAACGATAACTACTAAAAGCATGGAGGAGTACAGGCTTATACAACAAAGATGGGTAAGTAAGATAACAAGAAAAATTACTGCTCAGTGAGCTAAAGAACCATAAAAGGAAGCCATCATAAGCCATGAGCTTGTAGAGCAAGTGATAAGGCAAGTAGAAGAGAAATTTAAGGTCAAGATACAGCTGATGAAAGATAGGGCAGTACTAGTTGCATCATTCAGCAAGAATAGGCTGAGGGCCATACGGCAAGTTCTATGAGATAGAGAAGCATGCGAAAGCTCTTGCAGAAGCCTGGAGTATAATTAAAAGGTGCAGAGATAAAGTAGGATTGCTAGGCATAGTAAATTGTCGTGAACATAATCGCTCAAAATGGAGACAGGAATAAGGTAAAAGGTGCGGGGGATGGGAGTTTCACGGCAGTTTGCGCGCCGTCTTGAACCCATGAACGCCTTTGCGAAAGGATCTTGAGTCCTCCGCCTTTGGTCGGGGAAACTTTGACCTAGCTTGGCTACCCCCGCCGGTTTTCGAGGCTGCCTCGATCCGGTCAGCGCTTAAAGTCTTTTCCAGTCGAATTTGCATTGCGCGCATAACCTTTGAAAAAACCTCCATACGGAGGGTAAAAAGGCTCTGAAATGTACTGCGCATGAGCCATCTTTTGGTCATACAGGCATCCATTAAGGCCTTTGAGTTCGAATCATGTTTCTTGAAAAACTTTTTATGTCCTACAGCGATTCTAAGTTTGGACATGCGCAAGGGGCTGCTGGCGGGGGGTTTGGTTATTCTCGTGCTCGGAGCTGCCTTACTGGGCTATGGTTTTCAGTCAGCTGCAACATCTGTCGAAGTTGGACAGTGGGAAGCGACGTGGTATATTATGAGGGACACATATGGTACTTGGGGGGAAGTCATAGAGACTGCAACGTTTCCAGCAAACTTCAATTACGATCCACTCGGGCCAGCCACAAGGCCCGAGCCCATAGGATTCAAGGCTGTCATGGAAATAAATGTCATCCAAACTACGAACGTTGGATTTACGATAGGTGGAGATGACGGTTCAATTGCGCTTTTGATAGATGGTGCGAGTTTCAACGACCTTTACTGTCCTGACCCGAATACGTCTGAATCTTCCGAGACCACTCTAACAGCTGGGAGGCACTTGCTCGAAATACAATATTACCAGGTCTTGGTGGAGGACGATCCAGCTGCCACGTTCAGCATGAGTGTCCCGGCTCAAGAGTCTGCTTCTGGAATCATGACTGGTGGTGGAGCCCTGCTCTTCATTGGTATAGTGGTTACTTTGCTGGGCTTTCTGCTGAAGACGAAGCCGAGTTAACCTTCCCTTACGCGAGGTGATTGCAAGAGAGCGAGTGTATTAGAGGGAACTATTTTTTATATGCTCATCATATGTTAAGTTTAGCGCAAGCTGCAAAATATTATCTTTGTTGATTTGGCCGCATGCATTTAAGCTCCAATTTATGGCATTGACGATGGCAAGCGAACAATAGAGGCTGATGGCATGAGGATCTGGATCTTCAGTGACTTCGATGGAACGATATCGAACCCTGACACGATTGATCTACTTGGAAGAATCTTCGACAGGCCAAGAGAGAGGGCTGAGATGCGGGAGAAGTTGGCCTCTGGTCTCTTGAAGCCAAGGGAATGGTTGGCCTGGGAGATAGGGTTGGTGGATGCTCCTTTGGAGAAGGTATTGGAGTTTCTGGGCGATGTCGTCGTCATAGATCCATCTTTCCCAACCTTCGCGGATTGGTGTCGAGCAGTGGAGATTCCGCTGACGATCCTGAGCAATGGCTTGGAGGAGATAATCCAAAGCCTCTTGGAGCGGTTCCACTTGGGCCACCTGCGGTTTGAGGCAAACCATCTCGAGAAAGGAATGGTGCCATGGAAGGTTGTTTTTAAGGACGGCAGTGATTGGGGGCACGACAAGTCCGCCTATCTTAAAGAGGCTAGGAGGAGGGGATATGCGCCCCTATTCGTTGGCGATGGTTTGTCAGACAGAGATGCTGCTCTCTGCGCGGAGATGCTTTTCGCGAAGGGAGACTTGGAATCGTTTTGTAAAAAGGAAGGCCTGAAGCACTACCCATTCACATCATTCGAAGACATAAGGTTGGTGCTTGAGAAAACCATTCACAATGCCTGAAGCATCGACCGCATGCCTCTGTCTTTCCAGTTTGGGTGCTCTACGTCTCCAAAGTCCTTTCGAACGTTGAAAGATAAATTGCGCCATTTGTCCTGTCCAAGACGTTGTCCTCTATCCTGATTCCTCCATAACCTTTGACATAGATTCCTGGCTCTACGCTGTGAACCATTCCACTTCTCAATGCACCTTTCGAACCTGGTCCGAGCGCTGGAATAGGCTCGTGCATCCTAGCCCCAATGCCGTGGCCAAGACCGTGCGGGTAATAATGGCCGAACCCTTCACGGTCTATGAAACTCTTGGCCTTCAGATAAGGCTCCTCTTCCGAAATTCCATCGCGAATGCTCCTTGTAGCTTCTCTCTGGGCACCCAAAACAATGTCGTAAATCTCTGTCTGTTTTGCAGTTGGCTTTCCATATGTCCATACTCTTGTGAGGTCGGACCAGTAGCCATCTGCATATACGTTCAACTCCATGAGGACGATATCACCCCTCCTGATCCTCCTCTTTGTTGAGATGTTGAAAGGCATGTGCGCCTCTGCCGAGAGGGGGCCAGACATGACGAATGCAAACCCTCTCGCCCTTGAGGTTCCCCTGTATCCCACGCCAAATGTGTGGATCGCCTTCTCGACGACAGAAGCCAACTCTGTCTCCCTGAGGCCGGGCTTGAGCGCATGCCTTGCAGATTCAAGCCCTTTCTCAGCAATCTTATTGACCAGTGAAAGCTTCTCGACCTCGCGGGCGCTCTTAATGGACCTCAGCCGATAAAGGAGAGGTGTCGCATCCACTATCTTGCATCCTGGAAGTCTAGCCTTCATGCCTTCGAAGCTTGGAGCATTGGGAAAGTTTACCTCTCCGCCAACATGATTTGCCGCCATTGTCTCGAATGAAGATTCAACCCCCAGCGTGGCTCGCTCAAGGCGTCTTTCTGCAACTACCTGCGAAAGGATCTGCAACGTTGATTCTGCGTAATCGTTCTTGATCGCTCTCAAATCCCCAAACTCGGCCTTCTCTGCATAAGGCAGCTCGCACTCGGGCAATATCAGAACAGGTTCACCATCAAGTGGGTAGAAGCACGTTGACCAGCCAAAGCAGGGCCAGTAGCTTGTAGCATAGACAACATTCTCCGGATACCTCAGGATCAGGGCCTGTATCTTCTCTTCCTGGATGCCATCTAGAATTCTGCGCCTCTTCTCAATGTCGATCGATGCCATCTGAAACCGATCCGCTTTCACCGCACTTGGCTTAAAGACTTAACTTGCTTGGATGCTCACCGTTGCCAAGGTGCACAGATCTGGTAGTGGATTGCCACACGCATCCTGCTTTCGAATCTGAACTTCTCCGTTCCTACGCCACGAATGGAAAGGTTGTTTTTTCACTTCAAGGGTTGCTGAATGAGATGAAAGTTGCCAAAGTCAGGGCAGCGGCAACATTTGCTTCTTATGTACCTGAGTTCGTCCTTACGAACGAAGAGCTAATCGAGATTGTAAAGGGGCACCAGAACCTCATTCCTATAGGGAGCTTCGATCCGGACAAACCGGACCTGCTAAGACTCGAAGAACAGCTTTCTAAAGGGCAACTGCGCGGGCTCAAGATGTATCCGGGCTATTGGAACTATTATCCATCGGAGAAGAGGTTTGAGGGTGTTTTCGAACTGTGCCAGAAGTTTGGCGTTCCGCTGTTCATCCACACTGGCGACACGCTCGTCAGCCGGGGGAAGATAAAATACAGCAGGCCGATCCACATCGATGAACTCGCGGTTGACAGGCCAGACCTCGTGCTGGTCATGTGCCACCTAGGGCTACCATGGATCGAAGAGGGTGCAGAGGTAGCCTACAAGAATGAGAACGTGATGGTAGATCTTTCCGGACTCTACATTGAGCACGGAGCGCCTTACAGGTCAACTTATCTGCGTAAGATTTCGGAGAAGGTTGCGTTTGCGATTTCATATATCGGTAATGTGGAGGGGAAGGTGCTGTTCGGTTCGGATTGGCCACTGGCCAGCATGCAGGGAGTCATAAGGTTTGTAAAGGGGCTGCCAATCAGTAGCGAAGACAAGCTCCTGATCCTAGAGGAAAATTCGATGAATCTCTTCGGCCTGAAAGATTGAGTAAAGGTCAAAAATCCTTTAGAGAAGGGCTGATGAGCCTAGGTTGAGCTTGCTTGAAAGTGAAAAGGATTTGGAAGGAGGAGGTTTTGGCCTCCAAGGTCATCTACCGAGGTAAGTTGATCAATCTTCGCCTTGACACGGTCAGGTCGAGATCAAGAAAATTGATGAGGGAGGTTGTAGAGCATCCTGGGGCGGTAGCAATTCTACCACTACTGGAGGATGGCAAGATTCTCCTTGTTCGGCAGTACAGGGAAGCTGTTGGCGAAGCCCTGTTGGAGTTACCAGCTGGAACCATCCGGGAGGGCGAAAGAGCCATTGATTGTGCCCTACGCGAACTCCGAGAGGAGACCGGTTATGCTTGTGGAGAGATCAGGAAGGTGCTCTCCTTCTACCTTGCGCCAGGCTACAGCAACGAGCTTGTGCATGTCTTTCTTGCCAAAAAACTGGTCGCAGGGAATGCATCTCTTGAGCCGGACGAAAATATCAGGAGCGTTCCGGTTGCACTTAGCAAGGTCCAGCGGATGGCCAAGCAGGGGAAAATTCGAGATGCAAAGACGATGGCTGCAGTGCTGTGGTTTTTGGCGTTCGGAAGGCGGTGAGCAGATCTTTTCCAGAATGGGCCAGATTGTCCGGCAAGACTCAGTATATGATCGATTCTAAGAATCTCTTCCCGTCCAAAAATCCTGCCTCAGGTCCGAAGAAAGGGTCCTCGTGCTCGATGCTCAAAACAGAGTCATATCCAACTTCCTTCAGGGCTGTCACGTATGCCTTCCAATCTATGCCCCCCCTGCCCGGTATCCTGTACCTCCACCAACCCTCGTCCAAAACGCCTACATTTCTGAGCTTGAAGTTCAGGACCTCTGTATCTTTTGCATGGGTGTGGTGTATCCTTTTTCCAAACATGTGGACCGCTTCCAAATAATCTATCTGTTGCCAGAAAAGGTGGGAAGGGTCGAAGTTTAGGCCCAGCGTTTCATTCGGCACACTCTCGAAAGCAATCCTGAAGTGGTCCAGGCCCTGCAGGAGGGTTGCGAAGTAGTTCTCCAAAGCTATCTTTACACCATTCGCTTTCGCATGGTCTGCCAAATTGCTAAAGACTTCAGCGAAATCCTCCTTCAGCGTTTGCCTCTTTCCTTTGCCCCTGACAGCTCCAGCGATCGTGCATGCCACATCGACCTCGAGAGTTGAACAAGCATCTATAGTTTTCCTGAAGAAATCCTGTTCCTCAGCGCTATCCAAGATCGTCATGCTGTAAAAGGCCAAACTCGAAATAGCTATGCCATTCTCCTTCAGCAGGCCCCTGATCTTACCAGCTTTTCCTTTCAGAACCTCTCCGATGTCGATCTGCCCTCCTCTCGGCGAAACTGGGACCTCCATGCCCTTGAAGCCATTTCCAGCTGCCCACTTGGTGACCTTTTCGAACTCCCAGTTCAATGGAGATGTCAACAATCCAACGTACAAATCTAATTCTCCGGCCCAAAAGATACTGGCGAATAGTTAAGAGCTTTGCTGTAGAGCTGATGGCACAAGCTTCTGGGTGAAGACAAGTAGATCGTGGGATTTATGAATATGGCATCAGGAGAGCAATTTTCTCCAAGTAATTCGAAACTATAGAATCTAAAATCGAACCTCCGTTTTTGTTTTAGTCCACGCATTTAACATGAAAGGGTTTCCTTAACATTTAATCAGCCATGCCTGTGCTGGGGCGAAAGAAAAGCAAGCAGCATCCCGGAGGATGTCAAGAATAGCCCTGCCAAGAGAGATGAGGTCGAGTCGTTTACAATGGAATAGTACATGAGCAAAGGCCCTGTCACGATGAGGAGAAGCGATAGGGCAATGACCTTTTCGCTTATATCGAGCTTTACCATCAGCTAAAACCTTACCTATCCCCTCAATGAAGCAATCGCAAACCATGCCACGATGCTGGAGATTAGGCTTGCTAATATGCAGTAGCGCATGTTCCTGTAGATAACCTCCCCCTCCCTGCCAGCAGCTTTCGTCACCGATGTGCCGACCACAACCTTCGCAGGTGCTATCATGCTTCCAAGCGCACCACCTGTCGTCTGAGATGCACATAATACATATTCGCTCACTCCCAACAGCCTTGCCGTGTCCCTTTGGAATGTTCCGAACATTGTGTTCGATCCTGAGTTGCTGCCAGTTGTGAAGCAGCCAAGCATCCCTACGAAGACTGAGAGGATCGGATAGAAGATTCCCGCCACATGTGCAACACCCTCAGCAAGAACGTACGTCATGCCTGCCTCATTCATTATGAGAGCTGTCATCACCATCGTCATAGTCGCAACGGTTGGGATGAGGCACTGCTTCACGGTCTTTCCCAGCGCTCTTACCATGGTTCCATCCTTCGTTTTCCCCTTTTTCCTGAAGACGATATAGCCGATGAGTGCAGCTTCAAGGACGAGAGTGCCTGGGTGGCTGAGCGGATATATCGTGGAGTAAGATCCGACCGCCTTGTTCTTCCAACCCAAAGAGGTCTCAGTTTCTGGGAAGGGCAGAGAAAGTGTGATAGATGATGAGAGAGATGCTGATACTGGGCCGATTGAGGCGATGAATGAGAGGAGTATGAGGACTGCATATGGGAAAAAGGCGAGGAGGGGGCTGCTGCCGTTTCTCTTAGCAAAAGCTTTGGTCCTATATTTTGGCATCCTGCTAATTAGCGCCAGAGTAGCGCAGCCAACAAGACCTGCTCCGGTCGATGCTATGACATAGCTTTGGACAGCTGCCAGAAGGTAAAGGGAGAGGGCCATAGCCAAACCAACGATCGAAACCACAGGAAAGCCCCGAGCCAAGGCCTTGAAACCCCCGTACATGTAAGAAACCATGAAACCTGTCGCAATGCACGAAACTCCCAATAGAGCTGCACTCCATTGCGCAAGTGGTTGGGCATCTAGCCCTGTGACAAGGACGAGCGTCAGGAACGACGTTGCCATCGAGCCGAATGTGACAGCCCACGCGTGTCCGAGAAGCGCGAGTGAGGCAGCGACCAAAGGCTGCACTCCTAGGCTTGTCAACATTGGGCCAACGACCGCAACTGGAACTCCGAACCCAGCTATGCCTTGCAGGAAAGACACGAAGGTCCATCCAATCAGCAAAACACGCATAAGTTGGTCACCTGACATAGCACTAAATCCTGCGGCCATATCGGCTATGGCCCCGGTATCGTCGGCTATGTTATACAGTAGAACGCCTGACCAAATTATATAGGAAACGTAGACGCCAAGCAACAATCCCTTGCAGCTCGCAAGGCCTATGAGGTTTATGTCTGCACCAAAGAACATGTATGCTACGATTGCTGATACAAACCATGAGGCGGCACCTGCCCTTGTGCTGGGCCACTTAAGGACGATCATTGAGAATAGAAGTGTGACGAATGGTGCCGAGGAGAGCAGCCAAAGTTCCAGCAATTTGTCGGTCCTAGAGGCAATTCAAGTAAAACGGCAATATATGTATAGCAGCATAAAGTGGAAATGGAACCTTGTAGGCTTACTCTAAAAAGATGAGCATAGAGAATTTGGCTTGTAGAGCCTTCTCGATCGCCTCATTTAGCTTCGTCTATTGAAAAAAGACCTGATTAAGTACAGCCTGCAGCTCCTCTTAAAATTTTGAGAATCTGTTTTTTTGCTTCAACTGGATCATCGTTAACCTCAAGTTGAAGACCCTCGTCCTTCAGGGCGCTGAGAAGCTCTATGAGAGCTGGAGGTTCGAGATTTGCCTTTCTGAATATTTCCGGTTTTTGGAATAGCTCTAATGGCTTTCCTCTGAAAATTATGGCACCATTGGAGATTACATACACTGTGTCAGCTATCTGAGGTACAAGATCAACCTCATGAGTAGTTATGGCAATAGCTATTTTCCTTTCCTTGTTGAACCTGTTGAGAAGCTTCATTATATCGCTCTTCGATTTTGAGTCAAGGCCAGTCAGAGCTTCGTCAAGTATTAGAAGTTTTGGATGTGTTATTAGTGCCCCTGCTATTGCAACCTTCTTTTTCTCCCCACCACTTAGATAGTGTGGGACTCTGTTCGCTATATGTTGAATATCGACTTCCCTAATTATGTCATCAACCATATCTTTAACTTCTTCTGGTCTGTGACCATAGTTCAAAGGCGAGAAAGCAATGTCGTCCCAAACTGTTGGCCCGATTATTTGCTCATCTACATTTTGAAATACCATTGCAACTTTGTCATGAAGAGGAATTTTTGAAGGAGATTCTCCAAAGACCTTTACCTCTCCTTCCATTGGTTTAAGTATTCCCACGATATGAAGAAGCATTGTGGTCTTTCCCGAACCATTTGCTCCAAGTATTGCAACCCTCTCACCTTCGTGAATTACAAATGAAAGACCACAAATTGTAACCTCCGTTGCATCGGGATACTTGTGGGTGATGCAGTTTACCTTGACGATTTCACTCATATTGGCACCAGCTCCTTGAAAAGTAAGGAGAAGACCATTACCAAGAGGAAGCAGGAAGCAAATGCAAAAGGAAGAAGATCATTCCAGCTCAATCTTATGTCGATTTTTCTGTTGCAGACTATTTTTCCTTCATATCCTCTGGTTTTTAGGGCTGAGTATACATTTTCACTTGTCTCAAACGAAATTACAAAAATCAAGCCCATAAAATTTGCCATGTTGATTATCCTTTTTTTCCAGCCACCTGCAAGCCCTCCCCTTGACTTCATTGCTGTAAATCGTTTGCTAGCTTGATCTATGAACAAGAAGAAGAAGCGATAAGTCAGAAAGGCTACATTCCCTATCGTTTGAGAGATACTTCCTAAAATTGAGAATAGCTCCGGATATGGTGTTGTACTTGCTATAAATAGCATTATTAGGGCTGAGTTTACGGCCTTTAACATTGTAGCTAGAGGGCGGATAAAAGAGCTTGGCAGCTGGCTCACTGCAAATATTGATGCAAAGAAGGCTGGATAAATTGCCCACTTAAGCATTCTAAATGGAGATAATCTCGCCAATAAAATCATCATCAAAATTATTAGAAAATCAACCATTAATGCGATTACCGAATCTGTAAGTATTGATGTTCCAAGTGCCAGGGCAGCACCTATGATTTTGCTTAAAGCGGATGCCCTATGAATTGGGCTGTTCAGATTGTTTGCATAGTGATCTATAAGGTATATGGTGCTCATTCAAGCGACCCCCTTGAGTATAGTTGTCCCGATTTTTCTCATATATGTTACAATAAGACTTGTAACAATAGCTTCTACGACTGCGCCAATTAAAGCTATTGGAAGAGTGATTGAAGCAAAGATCGTTATCGATACCTGGTCAAATTCATTCTCATGTATCGCCTCTGATGGATTTATCCCAGAAGCTGCAACAATGCCTATGACCAATAATGCAGAAAGCGCTAGTGCTATGAATGTGGATACTCCAGCTGCCACCGCAGATCTCCAACTTTTTTGCTTAAATGCTCTCCCAAGTATCTTGAAAATGTATAGCCCAATTAAGGATTCAATCCAGGTTACAATTGTGTTAAGACCAACTATAGTTATTCCTCCGTGAGCAAAAGTAGCAAGCACGAAGTTTGTCACGAAATCTGAAATTAGAGCCCACCAAGGACCAAGGATGATACCAGCTAGAACGGTCAGGTTGATGTGATATGGAACTCCGAGAGGAATTGACATTGCGACAAGCATTGCTGCAGACATTGCTGCGGCATATATTCCGCGCTTTTCATCTCCCCTCACCTTCCTGAGAGAAATGGAGAGAAAGAAAGAAAGCAATAGATATCCTAGAGACCAAAGCCAAACTGGAAGAACACCATCAGGAACATGTATGTGCATCTGCTTTTACCTTCCATCCTCCCTCTCTCTGGAACCCCCCATGCATTCCTCCTCTAAGAAAATTTTCTTATTGCATGGACATATTCGAGGATATCCGTAGTTTTTGCAGATGCTATTGGTGAGTTTGTCTGAAACATAAACATCGAGTTCCGAGGCCCTATCGCAGGCATTCTGAACGTCATAGTTCAGAGCCCTCGCCAATAGAACTTCGAGGAGTCTATGATTTCTAAGAAGCCTTCTGGCTTCAGCGGCACCCTCACGCGTCAGCTCAATTCCGTGGTATCGAGTGTATTTCAGTAGTCCCTTGTGAGCAAGCTTTTGGAGCATCTCTGTAACTGTGGCAGGCCGAACTCCAAAAGCATTGGCAAGAAGCGTTGTCTTGACCTGCGTTAGCTCCTCATGCTGTTTTCTGTACACAAACATTATGTACCTGCCCTCATTTTCCGTTAATTTTGATGTGGTCCTCATGCTACGTTCCTAAGTATAGAATTTAGGTATGACCTAAAAATAAAGCTTTCTCCTACAAAGGTCCTATTCAGATGTCTTTCCGCTCATTTCAGGTAAATATAGGTTCAAAAGTATGTAGAACAATTCTATGATAAGCAGGGGACTTGCCCTTAGGGAGGCGCTGGGATCGGAGCGCCCAAAGCATGTGGCTATTTACAGCAGCCTCCATTTCTATCAGTTTTGGCTACTTTTATAACGAAGAGAGATCCTTTCTTCGAGGAACATTAGACAGATAGAAGGCTGAGCACAGGTAGATGTATCGCCCGTGTGATCGCTGAGTTTTTACCTAAAACCTTGGGACTTATTTTCAAGGGCGACTGCCACGTATAAGCTGTCGAGTCAGCCGTTTATTTTCAGGTGTTATTATGTTCGATCCTAACGATGGCGATCATAGATGAGACATGTTTCGACAGCTCTCGGCGTGAAGAAGATGATCTCTGAAAATTATACCGAGTTTCCTCAGAGCCTAGCAATTGATCTGCGTAATGAATTGACCTAGAAGGACAAGGCCAATCCTTCAGACGTTTATCTATGGTTGGAGGATATTATCTACTTGGGGGAAGAAGGGACCATATTCTATAGAAATTCCGAATTGGGATTGGTCGATAGGGCTGCAAATAATATTTATAAGTATGTCATACAATATGTAATACAGTCATCTTATGAGCGTGATAACGATAAGGGTTGCTAAGGAAGTTAAGGAAAAACTAGAGAAGTATAATATAAACATCAGCGAAACGGTTAGAGAGTTGCTCGACAAATATATCTCAGAGTTGGAGTCCAGAGACCTCGCCGAGAGGCTGGAACTGCTAAAGAAACGCCTTAGCGGTAAGATAGATCCTAAGTTGGTTGCCAAACTAGTTCGCGAGGACAGGGAGATACACTGAAGTACCTTCTCGATGCCTCAGCGCTACTTCCTCTGGTCACCAGGCGTGGTAAACATTTGGTAGTTGAAGCCTCTCATGAAACCCTAATTACAACAGACCTTGCGATATATGAGGCTTGTAATAGCCTATGGAAGCTTGTTACATTGCTGAAGTCCATATCTCTTGAAGAGGCATTGGACGTTGCCGTCACTCTTAAAGACCTAGCCAATAGAGCTATAATTCGGCCAATGGATTTTTCCAAAATAGATATCTCAAACACGCTCATGAAAGCCTGCAAGGAGACATTGACGCTTTATGACGCTTCTTATATTGCTAGTGCTCAGAGCACAGATGCTATCCTAGTGACTGAAGATGAGAAGCTACAGAAATTGGCAAAGAAGTTCGTGAAGACGATAACTTACAAGGATCTTGAAAGAAGAATTGCGCATAGTCAATAATTATAATGCATGGTCTCACTCTTTTGCTGCTGTAAATATCTCAATGGTTCCTTAATGTGTGGGATGTTCCTTGTGTATCCAGGTTATTCTCAGACATCTACAATGAGGTAAGATAAGATGATTCTCGGTAGTCTTTACGGCATCATCATTATGCTGGTCCCGATTCCTAATTCTGCTCTACAGGATTAGGATTGAAGAGAGAGTTACATGTGGCATCTTAGTATTGGAAAATTTTAAAATGCTACATACCCTATTACTGTGAGTGTGGTGCCCTAAATTCTGTATCTGAAGCCATTAGATCGGCAACTATTTCAATGATTGCTGTCTCCATTTGGTTTGGGATTCAACCCCTTTCTCCGGTGCCATTTTACCAGTTTAGACTCGTTCTTTGACAAATAACCTTGTTTTTCGCATATTAGCAATAACTTAAAAGATGCGCGTGTTCAGCATGGTTTATATAATACGATTGATACATAAG
>CAZWAU010000176.1:0-10785 GCA_964631995.1 uncultured Nitrososphaerota archaeon | reverse complement strand
GGAATGGCGCATTCGGTAAATTTTCCGAAGGACACAGCATCTATTGTTGAAGAATTTCATAAGATCCTGTCTATCGTAAAGCAGCTGTGCGCATCACTTATCTTCCATGTGCATAAACGACCGGAACATTACATGCATTTTTTCAAGTAATTTGCACACTTTGGCAGCTCCAATTCCGGAGGCCCTGGGATGCTGCACTCCAAAGCCATATACCTCTTATAACCGATTTTCTTCAGAGCGGAGAAGCCTCCCTTGAAGTCCGTGTGGCCATAGCCTGGAAGCTCCCTAGTGCTGTCAGCAAGGTGGACATGTGCGATATATTCGCCCGAGGCCTCGATGCTTTCGGGTATTATTCTCTCCTCGATGTTCATATGGAAGAAATCTGCCATGATCTTGACATGGTCCAACCTGACCTCCTTGCATATGTTCATAGCATCTTCGAGCCGACGCAGGAGGTGCGTCTCGTATCTATTCAGGGGTTCAAGCAGAACGAAAGAGCCAACATCTCCGGCATACTTACCAAGAATCTTGCACTCCTCAACAAGCAGCTTCTTCTCAAACTCCTCAACGCTCGGATAGACTGGAGAAAGGTCGCATATCTTCGGACCTCCAAAAGTTGGAACTACTATTACTCCGGTGGCTCCCAGCTCCGCAGCCCAAGCCAGGCGCTGTTTCACTCCCTCCATTGCTTCCTCCCTCACTTTCCTTTCTGCGCCAAGCAAATCACCTGAGTATCCTGAGCAAATTGTACTTACCTTTACCTTCGAGGTAGAAATGGCGTCTTCGATCTCCTTCATCCTGTTACCAAGTTCATTCCTCCCCCAAAGCTCTATGCCTTCGAACCCATATTGCTCTATCTTTCCCAATTTTTCTCTCAGGTCCTTCTCTGGAACGAGATTTTCCTGAAGAGCAAGCTTCATCTTTCTTTTTCACCCTGCCTCAGGTGAAGTTTTTCTGCTTAATAAAATATCTTGTGGACTTCGTTGTATGAACTGGAGATGTTTAGGTAAAACTATATAGTTCTTTGTAACATAGTTGCCGCCATAATATTAAAAGAGGAATGTAAATGGTGAAAAAATTTCTGAGTCACCCTACAGTTCCATTGGAAGTTGTACCAGACAAGAAGATAAGCGAACTATCCAAAGAGATGCTGCAGATAGGATTTCAGGGAAGGAAGCTTGCAGAAGTTACTGAAGTCTGGTGCAGCATGCTGAGAAGGAGGAACGCCATAATCTGGCTGGGATTGGCAGGCGCGATGGTGCCAGGGGGCATGAGGAAGGTCATATCCTACCTCATAAGGAGAAGGATGGTGGATGCCATCGTATCCACTGGTGCAAACATGTATCATGATTTCTTTGAGGCCATTGGAGGAAAACACTACGTTGGAACCCACGTAATCGATGATGTCAAGCTCAGAAAAATGAGGATCGACAGGATATATGATGTGTTTGCAGATGAAAAGAGATTCTACAGGATTGACAATCTGATCGAAAAGATATCCGTTACATTGTTCGCAGACAACTATCCATACTCATCAAGGCAGGTTCTCAGGTTGCTGGGACAGTTTCTCTCAAAGTCAGCCAGGGATAAGGACTCGATACTGGCTACAGCATATGAGGCAGATGTGCCCATCTTTGCCCCAGCGATTTGTGACAGTTCCATCGGATTCTCCATAATGTTCGCAAACAGGAGAAGGGGGAAGAAGATAATACTGGACCAGCTCAAGGATGTTGATGAGAGCTCTAGAATAACTGAGAAGACGAGCTGGTCTGGCGTCATATACGTAGGTGGAGGTGTGCCTAAGAACTTCATCCAACAGACATCCGTAATAGCTTCGTACCAGACCAGGCACGACAGAAGCCACAGCGCCGCCATACAGATCACTACAGATTCCCCACAGTGGGGTGGCCTGAGTGGATGCACTTTTGAGGAGGGGCAGAGCTGGGGGAAGATCGGGAGAAGGGCGAGGAGGGCCGTTTGCTACTGCGATGCGACGATAGCGCTTCCCTTCATCGCCCATGCATTAAGTGAGAGGTTCAGGAAACTTTCTAGGAATGTGCCGGTCTTCCATTGGGAGGATCGAAACCTGACCATTGAGTACAAGAGGATGAGGCTTTAATTTAGCCTCTGGAAAATCTTACATATTGCCTAAGCTTGCTATGAGATAGTGGTAGTATTGTCCGTGATATATGAAAAAGGCAGCATGAAGAACGTGGATAAGGATGGCGATGGAAAGGACGACCATCTGCAAATTGCCATGATAAACAGGGCAGGATCTGGGGGCGTTACGGCCGATTTGAAGGTGTTCGTCGATGGTATCGATATGACCGATTCTACAACATTGAGCATATCTGGAAAACCTCCACAGAAGATAAGGCCGGCCATGTATGTTTCTGCTAATTATGGCGACAGGGTTGTGCTGGAGATCAAACACGATGGAAAGATCGGACCTGGGAACCACAAGGTGAAGCTCCAAGCGACGGTAGATTGGCAGACCTTCACGCAGGAGATGGAAGATAGGGTACCCTGAAAGCTTACTAATGTCGTAAATTGAAAGCCCCAATTCAAGGCTCGATATCGGTCTTGCAATAGAATTCAAAGGCGAAATTTTGCCTATTTGGGCAGGGCGGAGAGGAAGGATGGAGCAAAACCTTGGTCGTTCATTTAACTAACTGCGACCATATGGATGCTCCTGTGAACCGCGCCTACTTTCTTGCCATCCTTAATGATGTAGTGGTAGGTCTTGTGCTTCCTGCAGAATGGAGGGTTTGGATGTTCAACGTCAGCTGGCATCTCTGGGCACTCTCGGCATATGTTCGTCGCCGTTGAGGTACGCCCGCACATGACGCACACGCACTTGCCCTTGCGTTCCCAATCTTCCATAGGAACGTCGGCCCAAAGGACACGTGGCATGGAGGCCCTGTCCGAACCTGTGCCAATGTCAAACTCTCTGTTTATCGTCTTTTGCCTGGTCCATCCAGTGTCCTTAACCCACTTCCTCAACCTTGCCAACTCCTCTTTCGTAAGTGGAATTGGACGAAACCTTTTCGGTAATTCACTCATGAATTTAACTCACCTTCCTCCCTTCAGGTTTCCTTAGACTCATCAATCGCAAGGGCACTTTTCAAGGTTTCCTGACCTTTACTATCTATAAGAATTGCAGAACAGACATATATCTTTGATTTCGAAAAGAACGTACGATGCCTGGCGAAAACCTGTGATCGAGACGACCCAGCTTAGCCGCCACTTTGGAAGCAAGGTAGCTGTTGACAACGTGACTCTTAGGGTTGAGTCTGGCAAAATATTGGGTCTATTAGGTCCAAATGGCGCTGGAAAGACAACGATGCTTAGGTTGCTAGCAACTCTCATCAAACCCAGTAGCGGAACAGCATATGTCGACGGGCTTAGCGTAACAAAGGAGGCTGAACGTGTAAGAGCTATAGTTGGGGTAGTGTCTGAGAACCAAGCATTGTATGAGAACTTGACCGTATACCAGAATCTCGATTTTTCGGGTAAAATGTACCATGTGCCCTCTCCTACACGTTCAGAAAGGATTCGAGATCTGCTCGAACTTTTCGAACTTTGGGACCAGAGGTCCAACAAGGTTGGGATGCTATCGAAGGGCCTTAAGCAAAGGCTCGTAATATCTAGGGCTCTGGTCCATGACCCAAAGGTCCTTTTGCTCGACGAACCAACAGCAAACCTTGATCCTCAGGCCTCTCTCAAGACAAGAAAGCTCCTATTGGACCAAACGAGGCAAGATAGCAAGACGGTTATCATATCAACTCATAACCTTAGAGAGGCTGAGAAACTATGTGATGAGATAGCCGTAATGAACTGTGGGAAGATATTGGCTAAAGGGGAAGCTTTCGATCTTGTCAGATTGGTAGAGAACGGAGAGGCAATAGAGCTGAAAGTAAGGAACATCTCGAGTGCGCAAATGAAGGGGCTTGAGAATGCTCTACATCCAAACAGCTTTAGCCTTAAAGGCAACGTAGTTACCGTGTCCCTTGGGAACTATGATTCAGAAGCTCCGAAGGTGATAAGGAGGATGGTCGAGCTTGGGATAGAGATCATAGAGGCGCGCCGCTCAAGTCCGGAGCTCGAGGAGATAATTCTAAGGATTATAGAGGAGATGGAATATGCTTAGCGACATCGCGACCTTAGTTAAGAAAGACATGATAGAGTTCAGGAGCAACAAGCAAATATGGTTTCCAGTCATCATCCTTCCCCTCGTTATCTCGATAGGGCTCCCATTAACCGTAGCCTTCATACCTTCTACTTTTAGCGTATCTGGAATAGTGCCCGACATCCCAGCTAGGCTCCTAAGTAACCTGCCTCAAGAGCTACAGGAAGTAATCGGCACTCTAGATAAGGGAGAGCAGCTTGCCTTTCTCTTCATATCCTACTACTTTGCCCCGACTTTCCTTGTCATACCTCTTGCAATACCTGCTGTACTGTGTGCCGACAGTTTCGCAGGCGAAAAGGAGAGGAAGACGATAGAGGCTATCTTGGCAGCACCTTTGAGCGACTCCGAGATTCTCGTTGGCAAGATTATTCTTCCTTTGGTCTCTTCTCTTGCCTCATCCTACATAGCATTTTCAATATACTCCTATCTTGTCAACGTCTTGGTGTTCCATCACTTCGTATTTCCAACTAATACATGGATACTCATAATGTTATTCCTCGTTCCAGCCTTGACATTATTCAGTGTTGGAACGATGATCATAGTTTCAGCTAGGTCGAAGGGTTTCAAGGAGGCTCAACAAATTGGTGGCATGATCGTCCTGCCGATCTTCGTTTTGCTCATAACACAGCTGCTTGGCATAATTAGCATGACAAGCCAAACTCTCTTTGGAACAGCGGTCGTCCTTTATGCAATAGATGCCTTCTTAATCAAATTTGGCTCAAAGGCGTATAGCAGGGACCACCTCATCTCCAAGGTTTAGGGAGCTTTTTCTCATTCATACTGCCTTTACCAAAATAGCTCCTACCATGTCCTGTATTACTATGATGTATTGCGGATCATGGGAGCTTAAATAGCTCTGTGGCAAAGGCCATCGGTGTTCATTGTTTGAGCAATGATGAGAAAAACTCGATAGTTGGTTGTATAATGCTTATGGCTTTTGCTTGTCGTTTTGTTATTGTCCATCACATAATGTTGGGAGGTTGGTATGAGTGCTGAGTGCACAATGTTTCTTCAATATCGAGCTCATCTTCCTCTTAACGCTTGGCTTCTTGCAACCAATACTTCTACCATTTAAGAAGATGAGAAAGAAGGAGCTGCAAGAGGAGAATGTAATTGAATTATGCGCTGAGAAAATAAATAGCGATGCAAGTTACTTCATGAGAGAGGAGTCTTTCATAAAGATGAGCTGTGACATTGAAAAGTACATAGCAATCTTGGCACTAATGGCAAAAGGGAAACTGAAGATCAGGAGTGATACAAAGAGTGCTAACAAGAAAGGATTTCCGAAAAGCGAAAAGGAGACGGAGAAAGGGCTCCAAGGAGACCTCTAAAGCTTCCCCAATATCTTGTTATACCATGAAGACAGCGCATCTCGAGTTGTTACACTCTCCCTGATCTTTGTAGATTTGGAAATTATTGAGAAGATTGTATATGATGGGCCCCTAGATCTCGATACCCAGGACAAGGATAAGGCCGATCAAGATTGTAGCGGCCCCACTGATCTTGGGTATCCAGCTGTTGTATTTCGATCTCTTGGCAGCGCCCGCTATTCCGCCCATCACGACTCCGAGAGGAATAAGACCGATCGTCGTACCCAGCCCAAATGTGAAAACCATGAGCGTTCCCGTAAAAACACTCCCCATCGAAGCTGCCCACAACCAAACAGCCATCTCGAAGGGGCAGGGAGGCAATCCTCTCACGAGACCGAAAAGTAGGACTGCGGACTTTCCAAGATGGGAAGGTAAGTTGTTGCGCTCTTCCAGATCAGCGTGGTGGTGGATGCTGTGCACTATCTTCAAACCGGAAAGCATCAGGAAGCCGAAAAGGGTGGTCAAAATGCCCGAAAGCATCTCAAAGAGTCTCTTGAACTCAGAAAGCATGATGCCCGCAGATGAGAAAAGGAATCCCAACAATGTATCGATCAAAGTCATACCAAGCCCGAAGAGCACGACCAGAACGATGCCTTCCTTCCATCTTTTGCTGGACCAAAGTGCATATAGTGATACTACCGCCTTGTCCTCGCAAGGCTCTAACGTGTGAGCTAGGCCCAGTATGAATGAGGCAGAGAACAAAGCAAAGTTTGTCTCTAAGGGCATCCTTTTATTGTCAACGCCTATAGGGTAGGAGGCACCTAAAGGCATTGCTCTGACCGTAGACTATCGAATTTTTCCTCAGAATTTACCAAATACCCTTGACAACAAGTAGTGAAAAGATGACGGAAATAGCCACTATGCCGCATATCTCCAGAACTATCCTCTGCTCACTGACGTGTCTTTTATGGAGAAGCAGAGTTCTGAGGCTTCTGACCTTGTTTGAGTACAGTTTTCCTTCATTGTCGATCATTGTGTTAGCCCTTTCCCTCAAGAAGAATGCTGAAAATAGAATCAGTACTGAGTTCAAGATAAAGGGTGCTAGGGAGACCAAGAGAAACAGCTTGAGGTTCATCAAAATGGCGTAGATGGCCATTGTCAACCCAACCGAAAAGCTGCCCACATTTCCTATGAAGGCCTTTCCCCTGAAACTCAGATATGCAAGAACTACAAGGCAGGCGATTGGGAATCCGAGAAGTATGAAGTTTGACGATGCTACCATTAGGCCGAAGAGCAATATCAGACCAGAAAGAGCTTCGAGGCCATTTAGACCGCCAAGTTGATTGTAAGTGTTGACTGTGACGGTCGTGATAACTGGGACGAGAAGGAGGAAGAAGAGAGAGCCGAGCTCGATCACACCTATAAAAAGACCGTATATCGTCGTCCTATCTCCTGGTTTCAAAACCATGTATGGGAGAGAGGCGAAAATTGGAAGCACAGCCTTATAGCGCCAAGGAAGGTCGACGAGATCGTCGAAAAGTCCCATCGTGCTACCAAATAGAACTGACGTTGTCAGAGCCAATGACCTCTGCTCCTCAACACCCAAAAAAACGAGCAAGAACCAGTAGCAGACAGATGGAAGAGCGTAAAAAATGCCGTAGCAGTTAGGAACTAGGGGATTTCCAGGCTTGTGCTGGTCCACCGCCTTTGGGAATGGCATTATGCTCACTCCGAGTGGCTTTCTTCCATTCCTTAAGCTTTTATGGACATATTACGCCTGCATGGTGGCTAAGAGTAGGCGATCAGGTTCCTAGCCCAACCACCCTAACTTATATGCTCATGAGGGGTGCCTCGATCTGGGCATGAGGGAATTCATCCTTCTAAGCCGTAAGGGGACTACAGATCCTAATTTCGACCTGTCAGATCTTGGACGTGCAGGCCTTGATACGGTAGTGAGGTGCATATCGGCAGCTTTTTGCGTATCTGGCCATGTGCGCAACGATGTGACGTTTCATGTTTTCCTTGGGGGTCCGCCTTCGCCACCCATCCATTTGAGGATAGATGGGCCTAAACTGAGGTCGCTTGATCCAAGTGAAAGGGGGATCGGGCTCTTCATCTCAAAAGCTCTAAGGGGCAGGCCCTCAATTCAGGGCGTTTCAGCTACTAGGGAGAGTCTAGAAGCTTTCGTGCGTGAATCTTGCAAAGGTAGAAAGATGTACGTTTTGGAGGAGGATGGGAAGGACATCGATGAGGTTGACCTTTTCGACGCCATCTTCATATTGGGAGACAAGGTTGGCCTTCCGAGGAAGGAGGAACTGTTTCTTGAAAGGTTTGGTGCCACCAAGCTAAGCCTTGGATCGAACAGATATTTCTCTTCCCAATGTGTAGTCATATTGAATTACGTGCTTGATAGAAGGTTGCAAGGCTCCAGATCTTGACCTATCAAGGACCAGTTCTATTGGCCTCATTCTTTGGATTGGTCGCCAGCTCCCTTTTCGCATTCGATGTCTTTTACCAAGGAAAGATATTTTTCATATGTAGTCTCTATTACAATTGGTCCAACGTAGTTGCAGTCTAGGCAACGGTATAGCTTTCCCGCGCTACCTCCCAAGTAGAGGTCAATTCTAGTTCCGAGGCACTTGGGGCAAACCTGTAATCTCCTAAGTGGTTTCAAACGCGATGCCAACTGGAGCGTTGCCAAATGGCGAAATAAAGGTATTCTTGCATAATGAATGCCAGCCTACTTTCGCAAGGCTCCGCGAAACTATGTCCTTCTCCCCATCTCCCAGCTTGGGTACGATTGTTGCATATCTGGAAAGCTTGTCCTGATCCTTTGCTCCGCGACCGCTGAGGCCTCTTGAAGAATCTTTTTGGCCTCTTGGTCCACTACGGCTTCATCGCTGAATCCACTTGGAACGCTTCCTGAGGAAATGAAAATGTCATCAAGCTTCTCATCGAGTTCTCGCAAGCTTGTTGAAACCTCTGGGGCGATGTCCTTCAGCTCAGATCCGATCTGTTGGATAACCTTTATGGCAGGTCCCACTACCCCAACAGCCTGCCTGAAGTCCCTTATACTCCTCAATCTAAGCGCAACCTTCTCGAGCGAAAGCTCTCCTTTTACGACCACTGAAGAGATCTTTCTGAGCTGGGCCACTTCCCCAGCATACATCGATGCTGTTGCATTATCCCCTAACTGCTGCGCCCTCACACAACTCTCGAAAAGTTCCTTCCCCCTGGATGCCATCCGCTGTGATATCCTCCTGAGCTTTTCTGCCTGAACCTCAAGCTGTACCAATATCCTCTCTTCATCCGAAGCTGATGTGCTATCGCTCCTTATCGGTTCTGGCGGAGGCGACACCCCTCTTCGAAAGAGCCTGACTAAGGTTGTCCACGCTCCTTACATAGCACTCCAATCCACGTTTATAAGGTATATCTTTCAAGGAGGGCGCCAGTGAGGGAAGGTACTTTGTCATGCCTAAGGTTTGAGGAGTTGACCGAGAGAAACGTTCAAGATGCTGTAAGGGTCTGCAACTCCTCCCTGCGGTACGACTCCTTCAAAGCTTCCACAATAAGAAGAGTTACTTTCCAAGATCCTAACATAGAGGCAGGACTTGCCATTTTGGCATATGAGGGGGGAGAGCCATTGGGAGTGGCGATAGGCTGCAGGAGGACAGAGCAACCCCCGGAACTTGTCGATCCTACTGCAGGATGGATAAAGGTGTTGGCTGGAATAGCTGGAAGAGAAGTTGACGAAACTGGCGTCCTGAATTCGATCTGCGAAAAAGTTGAAAATGAACTTAGTAGGCTGGGAGCTAAAAATGTGCGAGTTTCCGATATGGCGAGCTGGCATGTGTGGCCTGGGATCGATATTAGATATGAGACAATACTCGAGGTCTTGGAGGGCAGGGGGTACTCGAAGGTAGGGGAAGCTGTCGATTACTTGGTGAATCTAAGAACATTTGATATTCCGAGGAGAATTGCCAAGATGCGGGAATCCCTGTGCCAAAGGGGGATCTCTATAACATTAGCCGAAAAGGATGAGCGCGATATCATATCGGGCTGGGTGAAGGCTAGATTCGGTCCTTGCTGGGCCTTCGAGGTGGCAACTTCATTCAAAAACAATGAGAGAGGGTCTGGAACAATAATTGCCAGAGATAGGAACACTGGGGACATAATTGGTTTCTCGACTCATGGTTCCTTGGAGCCGAACTGGTTTGGCCCAATTGGTGTTGAAGAAAAGCATAGAAAATCAGGATTGGGATCGGTCATGCTTTTCGAAACCCTTTGGCTCATGAAGTTGAAGGGCGTTTCGGAAGCTGTCATCCCATGGACAAGCCACCTATTCTTCTACACGCAGGTGCCGGGTATTGTGGGCATCAGGCACTACCATACGATGAGCAAGAGGTTGGGCTAGCGATCTTCCAGAAGTATTATGAGCATAATGGCCAACCTTTTATCCTGAAAGTTCGTGTGAAAATGCATGTTAAATCTGAGAGCTGGAGCATGCAAGGTACCTATCACACCTCCTGAACCGGTGTTTCTTGCCGGGTTCGGACAGAACAGGAGAAGCATTGGTGTCCACGACGACATTTTTGCAAGGTGCCTAGCTCTCGAAAAAGGTGGAGAATCGATTAGGATAGTATCTTTGGATCTCATTGGACTTTTCAATGAAGATGTCCGAGAGATCAGAAGCTGTTCATCCTCTGAAAATACGATCGTTGCATGCACGCACGTCCACTCTGGACCAGATACGTTAGGACTTTGGGGGCCCAGTTCAGATGTATCGGGAGTTGACCAAGATTACATGGAGTTTTTGAAGAAAAATGTTCTGGAATGTATCGGAAAGGCAGTCTCGGAAATGAGGGACGCAAAGATTAGCTTCGGTACAGTCTCTGCGCATGGAATATCGAAGAATATGCGCAATAGAAGCAGTTTGGATAGCGATCTCATCGTAGCAAAAATTGAAGATGCGAGAGGTGGCACAATAGCTACGATCACGAACTTTGCTTGCCATCCTGAAGTGTTAGGCAATGACAACACACTCGTGACATCCGATTTCCCGGGATTCGCGTGTAACTACGTCGAGCGTGAGATTGGTGGTTGCGCAATCTATCTCAACGGTGCTATAGGAGGCATGGTAACTCCAGATGTGCATGAAGGAAATTTCGAGATGGCGGAAAGGATTGGAAGCTTGGTAGGTAAGAAAACTATCGAAGCTGTTGATTGCGCCGAACTACAGGGGGAGCCAAGCCTTTCCTTGAGGCGTTCTACTGTGAAGCTACCCCT
>CAZWAU010000175.1:0-3783 GCA_964631995.1 uncultured Nitrososphaerota archaeon | reverse complement strand
ATATATGATTGTTGTATTTAATTAATTGTCTAGGGGAAAGGATATGACTGAAGTTGCCGTAAGTAAACCTATTACTCTCAAGGCTTTGATTGGCATAACAATCTTGAGCGCGATACTTGGTCTCGTAGGAACGCTTTGGCATGCATTTCTTCCGTTCATATCAAGATGCATACAATCGGGTTATGGTGTTGTTCTTTCCGAACCTGCCGAGATGGCTGGACTGCCATTCCTTATCCTTATGTGGGTTTTACCCTTAATGTTACTAAGCCCGGCCATCAGAAGAAAAGTAAACGCGCAAACATTGACATATCTCTATGTCACTGGACTTTGCGTTGCTGGTTTTTCCAATTTTCTAACTCCATGGTGCAACTTCCTGTATTTTGCAGGCTCTAAGGGCTCAAGTGCAACCCCGCCCGAAATGATCCAATGGATCCCATCGGTCGTCGCGGTCCCAGCTGACGTAGCGGATTCGCTACTTTTAGGAGGCGTCCAAAACATACCATGGGGTACTTGGATTCCGGTTATGATCTGGTACTTCCTGTTCATAGGCCTATTTGCCATAATGAGCGTTGCAGTTGCGAACATATTTCGCCGAGAGTGGATCGATGTAGAGAAGGTCGTTTTTCCACAGGTCATGTTAGCCACCGAAACATTGGTTCAAGTAGGAGGCGGAGATGTTGCCCGTAACAGGAAACGATCCTTCATCGTAGGCCTCTTGATAGGGATCGTGTTCACAGTTCCTTTAGCATTGATAACAATCTTTCCATGGTTTCCGGACATCTACGCTTGGCGCTCATACACTTGCGGTCCTGGTTCCCAACAGATACCACCAGATTCCGGGCTGTATTCGATTCCAGGCATCGTCCACTTCGCCAAACATCCATTGGCTTTTGCAGTAGCTTACACATTGCCAATGAGCATCTTGTTCAGCGGTTGGTTTTTCATGCTGATATATGAGGTTTTAGTCAATGGGGCTTATGCTCTTGGGTATTACACAGCTTTGCCAAACACTGGAAGCTGCGGAAGGATTTGGTGCGGAGAGGTGTCTCCACTAATAGGTGCCCCTCTTATGCTAAGGGTTGTAGGAGGAGGTGGGCTTTTTGGCCTTGGGATCATGGTCTTCTTCCTTCAGAGGAGGTACATAGGCAGGACTTTGCAAGCAGCCCTAGGAAAACTTAGCAGAGACGAACTCCAAGCATTTGAGAAAGACGAACCCACCTCCTACAGGAATTCTTGGGCGATGCTGGCAGTGTCATTTATACTCCTAATCGCTCTCCTTATCGGGACCGGCTTTAGTTTCGTGATGTCTTTTCTAATAGTGCTCTTGGGAGTTTTAATTTGGATTTGGCAGACGAGGATCTTCGGTTTAGCAGGATTGCACATTGAAGCATCTGGTGCTGTCATGTGGGTCCCAAGGGTATTGTTCTACCCTGTGCGTCCCCAGAATTTATCAACCGACTTCGTTTTGGGTAGTCTTATTTGGCAAGCTCCAAGTGGCCGCCATCCGCTCGATGGATGGGGGCAGTCGATGTTCTCGGCTTTCGGATCATACAGGATGGCCAGCTTAACGGGCACGAGTTCGAAGGATGTGTTCAAAGTGAGTACTATCGCGCTACTGGTATCGGCTTTCGTCGGATTGATCGCATTCGTTTGGGGTGCTAGCAACTACGGGGTTGGAAGGCTACACGGTACAACCACGTTGTGGGCTTCTAGCATGGATATGTGGTCTACGAGTTTCATGAACGCGCCATCAAGCGGCCCACCCAACAATTGGGCCTTGCCTTTCTTTGTGGGCATATTGCTGACCGTCGCGATGAGCTTATTGCACTCCAGATTCGCGTGGTTCCCTCACCCAATAGGTCCAGTATTCGCTTGGAGTTTTGCGTCGGCTCTTTTTGGCTGGTGGTTCGCGTTCCTAGTAGCCTGGATCTTAAAACTACTTACGCTTAGAATCGGTGGCAGCAAGCTTTATGAACAGATGGGCCTGCCTCTTGTGGGAGGAGTAACCTCGGGGTACGTGCTTATAACATTCATCTTCGGCATCGTGGGCATAATAAGGTTCTTCTTTCCGTTCTAGAGATCAGGCTCAGCATTACTTTTTTCTTTTTGACGCGTAAATTAGGTTATAATTCGCAGGATTGTGTCTCAAGTTCAACAGAGCCTATTTTTTATAAAATCTATGGAAAGTCTTATGGCTTTTAATGACGAGGGCGTGGTGATAATATGTTGATAACTTCTCTTGACAGGCTAATTGCCAAATTTCTGGCACAACATGACTTGGTATACGACTTGAGTCCTGCGTGGCTCTCAGGAATCCCACTTGGTAATGGTGATATTGGAGCGTTGTTATGGGGCGACGGACATCCACTTAAAGTTACGCTTGATAAATACGATGCGTGGGAGCTGCGCTCGACTCGCCCAGATGACCCGCGCTACAGCTACAATGGTTTGAGGAAATTGATCGCGGAGAGAAACTTCGATGAGGCTAAACGAATCTTCGAAAGGGGTGGTACCGCCGAGTATAAGAAGTCGGAAATTTACCCGACACGTCTCCCCATGCCTAGAGTGGAGCTTGATTTCGGGTCAAGGGCTTCCTTTTTCTCAGCACGCTTGAAACTTTATGATGCGGTTGCCAAGGGTAGGCTCTGGATGCCTGCTGGCACTGTAAATTGGGAATCTTTCGTCTCTTCCTCAAATAATGTGTTCGCCATCCGTTTGAGGTATGAGGGCAAGGCCAGGCTTCAAAATTTGAGAATCACTCTATCGCACCTTAATAAGGAAGCGTTGTCGAAGCTGGAGTCTTGGGGATACGCGGTATCAGAAAGGGGAGATGGTGATTCTGGTTGGCTCTCACAAAGCAGAAGCGATTGGGGATACGTGGTAATATGGCGCGTCGAACATGAGAAGAAAATAGACACTTTATACGTTACGATAGTTACAGGTAAACCTAAGGAGCTTGTCGATCTTGGCAAGCAAAACCTAAAAGCCATAAGTTGGAATTACCTTCTTAAAAGGCATATCGCCTGGTGGCACAAGTATTGGGATAGGTCATTCATCTGCCTGCCAGACCCCAAGCTAGAGAATCTCTTCTACGTGGAGATGTATAAACTTGGATGCTGCAGCAGGCCTGGCAAGTACCCTATTAGTCTGCAGGGTATCTGGACGGAAGATGGCGTCTTGCCTCCATGGAGCGGCGACTACCACCTTGACATGAACGTGCAGGAATCATACTGGCCCATATACACATCCAACCGCCTAGGGCTCGGATTCCCCCTCTACGAGCGTTTCTTCAAGAACCTCCATCGCTTTGAGAAGATGTGCAAGGAATTTTTTGGCTTTGAGGGAGCATGGTCGCGTTGCGAGATGGGCTTGGATGGCGCCCCAATATATGGCTACTACACGACGAACTTCTGGCCCGGAAACGGTGCTTGGCTTGCTCACCACTATTGGCTACACTACCTCTACAGCATGGACGAGCGGTTTCTCAAGGAACGTGCTTATCCATTCATGAGAGCATTCATGAAAACTTATCTGAATCTATTCGAGTTGGGTGAAGATGGGAAGTATCACCTTCCACTGAGCAATTCCCCTGAATGGGAGGAGAACATGCCAGGAGCATGGGGAAGCGATACCACATGCGATTTGGCCTTGGCGCGGTTCTTGGCCCAAGCACTGATTGAAACATGTAGAATATTGAAACTCGACGATCCTGATCTCCCAAGGTGGAAAGACTTGCTGGAAAAGATAGCAGACTACCCACAGGATGAGAATGGCCTGCAGATA
>CAZWAU010000174.1:0-2867 GCA_964631995.1 uncultured Nitrososphaerota archaeon | reverse complement strand
ATGTGAATATGACTTTGATGGTGGAACCCTAACCTCGCCTGACAACGATGCCCCACCTTTGATCAAAACGCTCCTACCTGACCTTCGCTCTTTCATTGTTCACTCTCCTCACCATCAGGTCTCCTTCAAAAGCTTCAAGCGCTTCCCTCACACTATCAACACCATCTTCCTCGACCACAGCAGCCACAGACGGCCCCTTCCCAGAAAGGCCTGCGCCAAGCGCTCCAGCTCCAAGTGCGGCAAGCGCTGCTTCTCCTCCGCAGCCGAAGACGCTAGAGCATGCAAGACCGTTCAGCGTCATGGCTAGCCAGAGCTTCCTCCTCATGGCTAAAGAGTGCGCAAGCGCAAGTACTTCCGAAACAGGTTTGACCCTCTCAACATTCACTTTGCCTGAGAAGCTCTTGGAGCTTGGCACAAGTAAAACGACCCTTAATCTTCCATCTGCTTTGAAGCGCCTCAAAAGTTTGAGTTGCTTGTTGTCCGTTACAGTCGCGCCACCAAGCATACTTGCACTTGCATCGTCGAATGCTCCGGTCACCGTAACCTTTGCCCTAAATGCTGCCTCAACTCCAACCTTCACAAGCTCGAGCAGAGGAAGCTTGATCTTCAGGGCTGAGCAACAGGCTAAGACTACCGCATTCGAAACCGCACTGCTGCTCTTGAGGCCCCTTGCGACAGGTATCTCTGAACGAACCTCAACTTTGATGTCTTTCCTATTATTTGGCCCGAGCCTCTCCAGTACGGTGCTGGCTGCAGCCTTGATGAGCGAGGTGTCGCTGCAACTTCCGTCCGGAATGCGGGCAAATATCCTCCCAGAGCCCTCCTCAGCCCTCGCGCTTGCAGTCACATGCAGGTCCAAGCCAAGCGCAGCGCCAAGGTAGTTTGCCATGGCGTTGACTATCGTTACAGCTCCATGGCAAGTGGCTTCAGGCAGTTTCCCTCAACCTCGCAGCCTCGATTGCTACCGACATCATCAACTCTACATCTGGCTCCCTTCCAAACCAAATTCTGAAGCTCTCAGCTCCCTGGTGCACGAGGACTTCCAGGCCGGCTATGGTTGTTGAGCCCGCGCTCTCTGCATCCCTTAGTAGCTTCGTCCTCCAGGGGTAGTAGACCAGGTCGAGCACAACCATGCCGGGTCTGAGGCACTCCTTGGGCACTGGAGAATCTTCAACCTCTGGATACATCCCCCTAGATGTAGTGTTTATCAGAATGTCTGATTCCTTGAGCACGCTCCGCATCTCGTCCCACCTCGCAGCCTTAACTGGAAGGCCACGTTTTGATAGCAATGAAGCAAGTTCAACAGCTGTCTCATATGTTCTGTTGATCAAAACTATACTTTGCACATGGCCAAGGCTTTCCAATCCGATGCACGCTGCCCTTGCAGCTCCACCCGCTCCAAGAACAGCAGCTCTGAAATTTCTGATACCCGACCTAGCAAGGGCCTCCGAAACGCCCTTGCAGTCCGTGTTGTAGCCCACGAGCCTTCCTTCAACGTTCTTAACTGTGTTCACCGCCCCGGCTGCCATTGAAGATTCGTCAAGCTCGTCCATGAATTCGACGATCCTCACCTTGTGGGGCATCGTGACATTGAAGCCAATGCAGCCAATGGAGGAAAGACCGCGCACCGCTATGCCAAGCCTCTCAGGCTTTACGCTCGCCGCCAGGTAGATTGCATCGATGCCCTCTTTCCTAAGGGCAGCGTTCTGGAATACGGGGCTGAGCGAGTGCTCAACTGGATCTCCAATCAGGAGCAGGAAACGCGTTCTCGCAGAGATTTCGGGCTGCAATTAGACCTGACCTGACCCTATAGAACAAGCTCCCGTAGTACCTGCCTGAGCTCGTTAACTGGCAACTGTCCCGGTGCAGTCTCCCTTCCCCTTCCTAGAGATGCATAAGTGAACTCTGAGCCGAACAATGGCGAAAGTATCCTCGATGGCAGGCCTTCCTCTCCCATTGCGAAGCATACAAGTCTGTGCGACCTTGCATGCCTTGCCAGGAACCTTAGAACCTTTATGTTATCGATGCTCCTCTCCGCTGTTGTAACTACCTTCGTTATCTCGGCGCCTGAACGCGTTGCCTGGTCCAGTACCTCCTCTAGCTTCTCGACCTCAGGTGTTGAGTTGAAGTCGTGCCAAGAAACGATCAGGTTCCTTTTGCCCGAAAGATTTGCCAGAGCCTTAGAGCCAAGTTCAACATCGATGTGCGCAAAGCCCGCTTCAATAGCTTTTTCGAGCAACCTAGTTCTATTTTCCTCACTGCCATCGAACATTCCTCCTTCCCCCACCCTTCTTGCAGTTGCGATTACGGGGATTTTTACAAGCCCCGGTATCATCTCTATTCCTTCATGAGAATGTAGATAGTCCAGCCTTGCTTCAACAAGGTCCGCTCCCGCCTTCTCTGCCTCGACGATGCTTTTTGCCAGCTCTCCCAGATTCTGGGCCTTCGTTGATACGCATATCCTAGCGTTCATCTATCTTCTCAGCCTCAACCCTTTGGCCGAAGTGCCTTCCCCCTGTCTCGTGTCTTACAAGGACCTCGGAGCCTTCGACGAGCTCGCTGATAGATATAGAGCCTGATGGTGAAACGAGCCGGATCGTCTCTGCGTCTTGCAGTATGACCTTTCCCAACCTCCCCTGGAACTCCGCCTCGACGAGTACAAGGGGTCTTTTCTCGACCTTCACCCTTCCAACAACAGCTTCCCTTACCCCTGTTCTCGAGGCGATGATGACCTTCTCACCAGCGCGCAGCTCCGATAGGTATCTCGTCATCCCTCCGGGTGCCAGAACATAGTTTGAGACAGCTCCAGCATTGACCCTGAATGGCCTCGGTTCTACGTGCGGATTTTCGTGGACCTCCCCCTCTAC
>CAZWAU010000173.1:0-2582 GCA_964631995.1 uncultured Nitrososphaerota archaeon | reverse complement strand
CATCTTCGGGCAGGAGTTCAGGAACAGGCTGGGGCACTATGATCTGATGACGGACATCATCTCCGGTCTGGTCAACTTCAGGATAATGGGAACCGGAGGGTTGCTCACCTAGCGAGCAGGAAGGAAGAGAGGTAAGCTAGGAGATAGACCCTTCAAGATTATTATCACGCAAGGTATCTAATATATAAAATTAACCTGATTGGTGCTGATTTGGAAAAGAATCGAGCCGATATAGCAAGCCACACTTTGGCACAAATCTGCAATTGAGTTCGGAAATGTAAGAAAGCAAGTTCTCTGGTACTTGCTCTTGGTGAAAAGATAGTAGAGCTTCGATCGCCCTTGTCGACCAAGCAAATCGATTTCTTTAGGTTCGGGTGCATTTACATCGATCTGCGGAAAAGGGACGTAAATGCATGCTTGTAGCTTTTCACGTTTTGGGGAGCTGCTGCATGATAACTTGCAAAAATTCGATTTTAGCCACCCTAATCGGCCTTATGACCATATCATATCGAAAACGCTTTATATTAGTTTCTTATCTACCAAAATCGGTGAAAACTGGGCGGAGGTGAATGAATGTCCGAAGAACTTTCGCTATCGGCAATTCATAGAATCATTCGAAAGGCGGGTGCCGAAAGGGTTGGGGAAGACGCCGCTGAGGAACTTGCAAAGGTACTTGAGGAGCTGGGTGTCAGGATTGCAAAGCAGGCTGTCGAGCTTTCGACGCACGCGGGCAGAAAGACCGTCAAAGCTTCAGATGTGCAGATAGCCGCCAAGCCTTATACTGAGAAATGAGTTCAGCGGTCATATGTCGAAGAGAACCCGCACCTCGCAGGAATCATCATCACACGTTATCTTCATTCCGTGGTACGTTACAGCTTTTACCGCAACACCAGAAGGATGGATTGAAGGATCGTATTTTTCACCACCTGCAATTGCTCTAAGCACATAATCACCATCCCGCCTGCTCACATCAACGGAGTATTTGGAGTACAGCATTCCCTCAACTTCGAACTTGATAAGCAGGGACTCAAGCCACTTGTAAAGGAGCGACTCCAGGTCTTCTGCCCTAACCTCGACCTCATAGGTCTCCTTCGGCCTAACCTTCGAAGGGTCGGTAAGTATGCTGCACAGAGCCAGGGCGGCGGAGGCGAAGGCTTCACCGAGATTTTTGCCACGGGCTGCGACGTAAGCATCTGAAGCATGTTCCAGGAACTCGTAAGACCCTTCCGACACTTGGGCTCCTCGTAACTGCGCTGTGCGCAAAGCTATATGTGGATTGCTTTTAGGCATCGCTGGACGCATCGGGTTTTTGGTAATGGCCTAAAGTGATAAAGCTGCCAGCTCCATAAGATCGCGTGGGGTTGTTCTGGGACATTGAAGGGCAAGTTCAAAGGCAGGGACTTGATCTCGATAAGGGACCTCTCAAGGCCAGATATCGGGGAGATATTGGATCTCGCAGAGATCATGTCAAAGGCAAAAAGGCTCGAGGTGGCCCATGACAAGCTTGCTACGCTATTCTTCTTCGAGCCAAGCACGAGAACAAGGCTCAGCTTCGAGGCAGCGATGTACAGGCTTGGGGGCCATTGCTTGAGTATTCATGATGTAAGGAGTACTTCACTTGAAAAGGGAGAGTCGCTTTCCGATACTTTTAGGGTCCTCGATTCGTATGGCGACGTGCTCTTGATACGCCATTCCGACCCTAGCGTAGTCAGGCTTGCGGCGGACGTTGCCGTGAATCCGGTTATAAATGCTGGCTCTGGAGCGGACGAACATCCAACGCAAGCCCTGATCGATGCATACACGATAAGGAGGAGCTTTGGAAGATTGGATGGTTTGAACTTCTGCATATTCGGGGACCTAAAATACAGCAGGGCGGCGCGATCGTTGCTCCTTCTACTTAGCAAGTTCAAGACGAAGGTATACTTGGTTGCACCACCGGGTTTGGAGATGGAGCGGGCGATAACAGAAAGAGCTGGACAGATACCTTTGGAGAAGGGTGAGCTGCGGGAGATCATAGGCGAACTGGATGTGCTCTACGTGACAAGGTTGCAGAAGGAGCGCTTCCCAAGCATTGAGGAGTACGAGAAGTACAAAGGTTCATATAGAATAACATTGGATTCACTGAAGGGATGCAAGGAAAGCCTGATCGTCATACATCCTCTCCCAAGGGTTGATGAGCTTGACAGGAGCATAGACTCCACGCCCCATGCGATGTACTTCCAGCAAGCGGCTCTCGGCATAAGCCTCAGGATGGCACTTCTTGTGCTTACGCTCGGCTTGGAAGAAAGAATTGGCTGATGCGCTGTACTTACTTACCTGCCTCGCCATTTCACAAGGTTCAGGTGCTTTCTAGCAATATTTGCAAGCTGCTCCATCTCGGAGTCGCTCTGTGAAGGGAACTTCCTTAACCTTTTGCACCAAGCGTTTTCAGGCTGGAACTTCTGAAGCACATAGAGCCTCGCACCTCTGATCCATTTGGCGATCTCCTCGATGTCACGCTCAGAATGGATGCTTGGTACGACGGTTGTCCTGAATTCGTACTCTATGCCAGAGTTTAAAAGAAATGATACACTCTCCTTTAC
>CAZWAU010000172.1:0-3064 GCA_964631995.1 uncultured Nitrososphaerota archaeon | reverse complement strand
TACCTGTACCCCATCCCGCTCTCATCATCTAAATTCAAATAAATGTTATAATCATTTCGGTTGACCACCAGGATCAAATATCTCACATTGTTATTAGGTTGGTTAGAAAGGCTTGGAAATAGATTATTTCCACTTCTTCTATGGCTTCAGAGCTCCAATGCCAAAGGCGAAGGCCTCCCTTATCTAGATATTCCAGCACCTACAGAACCGAAGGTACAGAGGTTGACATCGTAGAGGCTCTTAATTCGAAGCTAGGAGTTGCCCCCCGATCCTGAAAGGGGGTAAACGTCAATTTTGACCATTATCGGGACATCTTATCTTAGCGCTTTCACGGAAGGTATTTTAAGAAAGGTTGTAGCGCTGTAGTATGAAGGAGGGTTGGAGATTAAATAAGAAAGGGAGAGCCTTAGAGGCCCTTGAAGGATCGGAACCGGATATGGTTCCGATGACGGAGTTAGATTTGGAAATCCCGATAATGGAGGCCCTAAGCGGTGAAAGCTTTCCAAGGGCGACATCTCTCCAGACGCAAGTGATCGCTGACAGGGAGCTCGAGAAAAAGAGGATCGACCTTAGGATAAAGTGCTATAAAAAAGTTGGTTTCGATGTGCTTACTGTCGACATATCCGCACCGGAGTACTGGAAGCCGACTACGAATCCAGATGGAACGATGGTTGACCTTTGGGGTAGAGTATTAGCGCTTGATGGCGAAAGGAAGGCATGGGTTCCATATGGTACAGTTCTGAACTCTCCAGAGGACTTTTATAATTTTCAATTCCCAGATCCAAACTCTCCTGGATGGACATTTTCTACAGAGTATTCCAAAAAAGCGATAGGAGAGGATATGGCCCTCTGTACTTTCATAAGAGATCCGTTTGCGCATGCCTGGGAAATATTCACACCTGCAAGGTTTGCTACGTGGATGTATTCAGAAACTAAGTTCATAAACAATGTCATCGAGAAACTAACGAATTTCAATATAGAGATTATAAAGTGTATAGCTGATGCTGGTGCCGACTTTGTAGTAAGTGGAGGAGATTACTGCGAAATGAAAGGGCCGATGGCTCCGATAAACTTCTTCAGGGAAATAATATTTCCAAACCTCAGGAAGCAGGTCGATGCTGCGCATGCAAAGGGACTTAAGTTCATCAAGCACACAGATGGAAATGTGAATCCCCTGATAAATGACTTGGCTGGCATAGTTGATGGTCTTCATTCGCTTGACCCATCGGCTGGAGTTGACATCGGAGAGATAAAGGCGAAATATGGCCATAGGCTTATATTGATGGGTAATATTGCTGTAGATAGCCTGGTAAGGAAGAGTGAAGATGAAGTCGTTGAAGAGACAAAGGATTGTATTGAGAAGGCATCTGCAGGAGGGGGGCACATACTATCTTCTAGCAATTCGTGGGCTGCAGGTGTTAGGCTGAAAAATTGTTTGGCTATGGTTGAAGCGGGTAAAAGGTGTGGAAAGTATCCTGTTAGGATATGAATTCCCAAAGGAATATCGGAGGCCAACTGAGCATAGCTTTTGGTGGGTGAAGACTCAAAAATCGGTAAGTACTACAATTGGCTCGATGGCATAGGTCAGCTACCTTCTGGTTACTTTACTATTTCTGGTATATCTTGAGGGCTCAGCGTTTTCCAAGTTCATCAACATTCTGCGCTATCTTCGTTGCAGCTTCCACTATGTCATCCATATCTTTTCTTGTTCCAAGGAGCACCGAATGACCAAATGCGACAATCTCCTCCTGTACCCCTTTCTCTGCAACTGGACATCTGACCTTTGAATAGTCATAAGATACTTTGAAGTACCTAGGATCTGCGAAGAACAATTCGTCCCTATAGAGTGGAGTGAATCCACCACCCCAAATGGGTATGCCCTCAGCATTCATTGCTTTCACAAAAACATCCCTGTGCACTCCATTGAATGCTTCCTTGTTGTACTTGAAGGAATAGAAATAGCCGTTCTCCCTAGTTAGTCTCTCATCTCGCCTCAGGGGAAGAAGCCCGACCTTTTCGAGTTTCCTGTTGAGGTAGGATGAGTTGCCCTCCCGCCTCTTGATCTGTCCGTCGATCCTTTTCAGCTGTTCGAGGAGTATTGCTGCCTGGAACTCTGTTATCCTGTAGTTATAGCCCAAGATCCTCTGAGGGGGCTTTTGGTTCGGTTTTGCTGCGAACTTGGGATCGAACCTTCCGCAGTTGACATATGCATGGCAGAGCTCGTTCACCTCGGCGCTATTGGTTAGTATTATGCCTCCCTCGCCACATGTCATGGTCTTGCTCTGCTGGAAACTGAATCCAGCAGCGTGTCCGATCGAACCGGCACCCCTGTTCTTCCATTTCATTCCGTGAGCATGGGCGCAATCTTCCACAACCACAAGCCCGTGGCTCTCGGCTATCTCCATGATCATGTCCATGTCCGCCATCCTGTGTCCAAGGTGAACTGGCATTATCGCCTTAGTCTTCGAAGTTATGGCCTTCTCCACTTCGTTCGGGTCGATGCAGTACGTATCTGGGTCGACATCCACTAGAACTGGCACCGCATTGCAGAAGAGCACAGCTGCAGCGCTTGCATAGAAGGTCAATGCTGGCAATATCACCTCATCTCCCGCGACTACGCCCGTAGCCTTCAGAGCCACTTCGAGAGCCTGAGTGCCGCCATTCGTGCAGATTCCGTAGGCAGCGTCCTGAAACTTTGCAAATTTTTGGGCAAATTCGATCTCTAGTGGGCCTACGTATGACCAGTTACCACTCCTCGCAACTCTAGTTAATGCATTAACCTCGTGCTGATCATGAACAGGCCACTTGGGGAAGGGCCTCTTTCGAACCGGTTTTCCACCATTTATGGCTAGGATAGCCGTATGGATACCTCCATCTGTTAGGTCAGGATTAAGGTATTTAATTTTTTGACTATATATGTGCCTCGTAAACCACAAGCGTTATTAATCATTAAAAAAATGGATGACTAAGGTATCGGGGATTATGGAGAAGCTAGAAGAAGAGAGGATAAGATGGATTCCTATTGTGGTTGTTACGATTGTCTTCTCATTCATAGGAGCTATTG
>CAZWAU010000171.1:0-5347 GCA_964631995.1 uncultured Nitrososphaerota archaeon | reverse complement strand
GACGAGAACGTCTGATACTACATCTGCTCCAACGTATCCGCTTATCGATGGTATCGTCCTCAGGTATCCTCCAGAATTTATGTCTACTCCAATCTCCCTGGCTTTGACAACTATACTGCTAGTATCGGGAGGAACATAGGGGGCTGTAGCAATGAACGATGGATCGATTCCCAGCAAGATGCTCATCATAATTGTATTTCCTGAGCACACCACCTCGTATATGCGCCCCTTTTCGATCTTTGCCCGTTTGGAAACCTCATCAAGAAGCTTGTTTATCGTTCCGATTACAAGCCTTTGGAGCATCGCCAAGCCATCCTTTTCTCTCGAAGCATACGTTATCCTACTGATGACATCCTCACCGTACGGTATCTGGGCATTGTAATCGGATTCAACAGCCAAAACTTTACCGGAGGCGAGGTCTATTAGGTAGACAACGATCGTGGTTGTGCCTACATCCACGGCTGCACCATAAGCTTTGCCCAATCCCTCCGCGCTTACATCTATGATCTCTCTACCGTAGATTGTTGCGGTTATCTTCCAATCCTTTTCACGCAAAAGCTTTGGAATGTGTCTCAGCAAATGCATGTCGATTGAGCTTGTTTTTAGGGCCGATCTTAACCTCTCAGCATCCGATCTCTGGTCCTTTAGAGTCGGTTTGTTGAGCTCTATCGAAACGGTTTTGATGTATGGATCGATCTCGACCTGAAGTTCCAGCCCCCATGTAAGTATCTTTGAACCAGTGGCGCTAGGTGCTGCCAGCACGTGCACAACGAGGTCTGAAATCGGATATGTTTGGCATGCCAAACGTATGCCGCTTCCTATCTCTCTTTCCGATAGAGCCAAGGTCTCGAATCTGGTAGGATCTGTAGCTTTTCCACCCTCGATCCTGATGAGGCACTTTCCGCACCTTCCCCTTCCGTTGCAAAGTGATTCTATCTGGACCCCGCAGCGCCTCGATGCTGTCAACACGCTCTCATCTTCGCCGATCTCTGCTCTCAGACCCTCCGGTTGAAAAGTAACGGTTCGTTTGCGTTCCATCGCATCAAAGGAGATTGCCTTTGCTTTTAGAGATTGAGGTTAAACACTTGGCACTTTTAATGTGCAGTTCTGCTAAACTTTAATAGGCATGCTTCCAACTGTAGTGCATTGCAATGAAGGGACCAGAAATATGGTCGTAGTGGATAAGGCGAGAAGGCTGCAGGGAAGGGTTTTAGAGGTCGAGAGAACTGGCGAAAAGAAAAAGGACGAGGAAGGTAACGAGTGGGAGAGGTGCATCTTTACGCTCGAACTCGTGGGATTCTCCAAGCGGACACCTGAAGAAGTCCTCCCCGAGAGCTTCAGGGGTAGAAGGGTTAAGCTTATCAGGTGGTGTTGTTTCGACTGGCACTATAAATTAGGGGTTAGAAAGACATTGGACCCGGATGAAACTGAGGCCGTTCTAGGAGGTCGGCCAACAGAAACGGTATACTGGTGATTCCCATGAGTGAGAAGCAACTTTTGGATAAAGTAGCTCAAGCGATCGCTGGTCTTGACTTCGACGGGATACAGGGAATTTGCAAGCAGGCCCTGGATGCGGGCATACCTGCTTACAAGATAGTGTCGGAGGGAATGGCGCACGGGATGGAGATCGTTGGGCAGAAATACGAGGCCAACGAATACTTCCTTTCGGAGCTGATAGCTGCAGGAGAGGTCATGAAGGACGGGCTGAAGGTCGTTCAGCCTTACCTCAAGGGCGGGGACATTAAAAAGAAGGGCAAGATCGCTCTTGGGACTGTGAAGGGGGATCTCCACGACATAGGCAAAAATGTTGTCGCGGTTTTGTTGGAAGCGGCAGGATTCGAAATTGTAGATCTTGGCGTCGATGTTCCAGCTGAGAAATTTGTCGAGGCTGTCAAGGAACATGGAGTTCAAATCGTGGGCATGTCTGCTTTGCTGACGATAACGATGCCTGAGATGGAAAATACGATAAAGCAACTAAAGCAAGCAGGACTGAGGGACAAGGTGAAGGTAATCATAGGTGGCGCGCCAATCACTCCAGAGTATGCTGCTAAAATCGGAGCCGATGCTGCAGCAAGGGACGCTGTTGACGGGGTAAACATCTGCAAAGAGTGGGTAAAGGCTTAGGCGTATCATCGGTTAGCTTGTTGTACTGTATGCCTTAGTTTCTACTTTCAATAAGTTGGTCCTCGCGTTGGAAGTATGACATCGTGTGCCCTCGTCTCAGTTGCTCCGAGTTCAGAAACCCAAGCTACCTCTGCCTTGATCCATGTTTCCCTTATGTTTTTGGCCCCTATGTAGCCCATCGAGGCCTTCAAGCCCTGGGACAGCTCATTTACCATAGTGGCAACATCGCCCTTGTAAGGAACGTATCCCTCAACCCCTTCAGCTATTCCCTTTGATGGCAAAGCATACCGATCTATCGCATGCCTTTTCTCAATCGCGGAAGGGCTGCCCATGCCCCTGTATGCCTTGTAGTATTGGCCTCCTATTGCGACCAACGAGCCTGGGCTTTCCCTCGTTCTTGCGAAAAGGTTTCCGATGCAAACAGCCGATGAGCCCGCTGCAAGGGCCAGTGCTATGTCTCCTGGCGAAGTTATGCCTCCATCTGCCCAGATCGGTATATCGGCACCCAGCTCCCTTAGCGCATCGAACGTCTGCGCGACAGCGAACATAGTTGGTGCACCTGCTTTTGTAACTTCGGTCGTAATGCAGATCGAGCCCGAACCGATGCCCACTCTGAGCGCATTTACTTTTTCGATAGAACTTACAACGTCAAGCGCTGCTTGTCTAGTTCCTATGTTTCCGACAACGATGTTTGCCGACAGGTTCTTCACCAGCCTTCTCGCCGCCTCTATTACCTTTTTATTGTGGAAATGAGCAACGTCGAAAACGATAATGTCTACGTTTTTGTCGAGCTCCATGCATCTTTTCTCATCGAATGGAGAAACGGCTGCAGCGCAAAGAAGCCTGCCGACCTTGTCTCTAGATGCGTTCGGGTACTTCCCCCTAAGCGAGATGTCCTTGAAAGTGATCAGGCCCTTCAATTTTCCAAATCCATCCACAAGAGGTAATTTTTCGATCCTGTGCTCGTGCATGAGTTCCCTTGCTTGCTCCAAGGTTATGCCATCTTGAGCCGTTATAACCTTCTTTGTCATCACTTTGCCTACTAGCTCGTCTTCATTGGCAAAACGGACATCCCTTCCAGTCAATATTCCGACAAGCTTTCCTTCCTCAACAACAGGAAGCCCTGAGATTTCATACTTTCTCATAAGAGTTAGAGCATCGCGGACTGTGTGGCCAGGCTCTGTGGTCACAACATCCCTTATCACCAAAGATTCTGCCCTCTTTACCTTCTTTGCCATTTCGACCTGTTCCTCTATGCTGCAATTTCTATGGATGACCCCTAATCCGCCGAGCCTTGCAAGCGTTATCGCCATCTCATCCTCTGTAACCGTATCCATTGGAGACGATATGAAGGGAACGTGAATGACATTATCGGTTGTAACTCTTGTCTCGATGTCGACCTCAGAAGGATCCACCTCCGTTAAACCTGGGAGCAGTATGAAGTCCCTGAAGGTGAAGGCCTGCTGAGCTCTTGTAAACTTCTCCGTAATCGAAAATTTTCTTACGCTCATTCGATCCATACCTAACCCGCGACCAAAGTTTCTGTCTTTCTTATTCCACAGATCCCGTTTATCTCTGCTGAGACAGCGGTCAGTTCGGCATAGTCATCGGCTTCAAGAAATACCACGATATCGTACTGTCCAAAGACCATGAAGACATCCTTTACCTCCGGCATGCTTCTTAGAGCTTTCATCACATCCATGCTTCGGCGGTGTTCCACAACGGCAAGCAGACAGGCAAGAGCCAAAGTCATCACTTCCCGGGAAGCTCAGCAAGTGTCTCCGAATACTCTATCTCATCTATCGCCCTTAGCCTTCGCACAATATTCGCAAGGTTTCTTATGTTGTTTGCCTCTATCTTTAGGACGACATCCCATCTTCCAAGCGTTGGGAAGACTATCTTTACGTTGCTCATGCTCTGTATCCTCTTTGCAACCTGTCGATAAGCGCCCGGTTTGCATTTCAGAAGTATGCAAGCTTTCATCTTTTTGAGCCCTCAACTAGGGAATTTATACTCTGAATTAAGGTTTCTCCCCAAGGGGCGGAGGGAAGGGCATGAAATGGATTTACCGGTTGCCCCTGGATCAATGCCTTGAAACGTAGAAGAAAAAGGCCGTACCAGAGTCAGCAACCTTGCTGATACCTGGCTCCTCCTCCAAATATCTCAGAGCTGCATCCGGTAGGGGATAGAATCTTCTCGAGGGCTGGTCAACGACAACGCCTCCATTTGACTCCAGCATCTCCTCAGAAACCAGAATGTATTCGACATTAGACGGAATTGGAACTGGATGACCTGCCATAGCGCTCTTCCCCAACCAGGCCCCAGGTGGGCCTGGAGATGTCCAATATGAGACATTACTGACCCAGTTTATGTTCCTTCCTGAGTAGTACAGTAGCAGGTTACCCATCCTCACATCCGTGTCTATTTTGTCCCCTCGGTATGTGATGTTGACAACTATCTCAGAGATTCTTAGATCGGAGGGAGCGTAAGATTCGCTCAATCCAATCAGATAGCTTCTTGAAGGGTAAGATGTTGATGCTAGCGCAAGGACAGAGTATGCGAGTACAAATGCGGCAACGTACCTGTTTGCCGGAGAAGCTTTTCTGATTATTTCAGCGAGACCGATTCCCATTACAGGAAGTATCGAGTACAGCATGAAGGGTACTTCCCGGTATGCCAAGGACCCAAACCCAGGTTGGAGAACAAGAAACATTGCTAGCGAGAGGCACGCTGTTGGAAAAGCCATGAGACATGCCAGAGAATGGTCATCGATACTGTTATTTACTATGCAGACCAGTCCGGTCACGCTTAGGGGCACGTAAACTATAGAGATGGGAACTCCAACATAGAGGATCATTCTGAGCATGTCCGAGCCCATGCCTCCTGCCAAATGGAAGATCAAGAGAATTGTCAGCGATGCGCAGAATGTTATGATAGCGAAGATGAATGGCTTCTTAACAAGATAAAAACTTGCCCTCCTTCTGTAGATCGCGCGACAGGCCATAGCGACCACAAATCCTGCTAAAAATCCACCCACGGCCAATGTAACTCCGCTAGCTCCTGCCAAAGTCAGGTTCACAACCTCCAGAGTGTGCTGAGGCGCGACGAAGAACCAAATCAGGAGCGCCGCCAATCCAAATGGAATAAGCAAAGGCGCTATCTTGCGCACGTCGCTTCCTGCCAATCCTCTTTTGGCATCAGAGATGATTGTTAAAAGTATAGC
>CAZWAU010000170.1:0-9859 GCA_964631995.1 uncultured Nitrososphaerota archaeon | reverse complement strand
GAGAAAGACCTTCCAGCCTCGTGTTCAATTCAAGGGCCCCGGTCTTGATGAGCGATTCGAACTTCAGACTTACGGGGCAGAGCGCCTTTCCACAAAGCATCCTCGAGCCCCTGCAGATCAGGCAGCGGCTCCTGCTTCCCGCAACTCTCAAGCTCTGAGATTCCTGGCTGGCCTTAAGGCTCTGCCCGAGCAAACCTTCGAGCCACTCATACCCATTTGCGGTCAATCGATCCAATCTCCTTGCATTTGCCGCGTCCCGCCAGCAAGCAGTAGAGCTTTGCTTGCAGCTTATTTATCTGCTCGCGCCAGGAGATAAAAAACGCTGAACTGCCCTTCCATGCTTCAATTTTACGATGAAAGCACTTGAATATGATGAAACGATATTCTTAAGTAGCCCTGTCATTCGTCGGCCTGCAAAATCTATCGAGCTGGTTGAAAATGGTACAGGCGCAATCGGATGAATTTCGCCGAAATAGAGCACATCAACCGGCTGTGGGGTGAAGATCTCGAGACCTAATGTCTTTGGACTGATGCCTAAGAGGTCGACCGCCAAAATGGAGGTGGCCCTTAATGGCCCTGCTTGAGGAACACATAGACCGCGAGCTTCTGGAAGAAGCTGAAAGATTAGCTAAGTCAATCCTTAGGAACGGCGAGTCTCTTTTGTACCAAGCCTTCTCAGACCTTAAGGAGGACAACACATATGGCCACCGTTGGCTCTTTGTGACAAACCAGAGAGTAATCGTCGCCACGCCTGGCGGCGGAAACGAGCAGGTGGAGCTGCGCGAGATAAGGAGCTCGACCGTGAACGACTACACGGGAAACGGCGACCTAGAACTCGAAACATCAAGTGGTACAAGGGAGATAATCCGCTTCAGTCGCTCCTGCACCGAGCAGTTCCGAAAGGCAATGCTTGTCATAAATGAACTTGTAAGCGAAAGAGCTTTTCTTGGTAAGGAAGGCGCTGTCCAGATTTTCGCAGCTAATGAAAGGCGGAAGAGGACGACGGTGATGTGGCTTCTCGGGTATTTGAGGCCACACTGGCCATTCGCCGTTCTAGGCATGCTCCTTTCGCTGTCTGTGACGGGCCTCAGCCTTGTCCCACCATACCTCATGCGGACTCTGGTTGACGAAGTGATAGAGAAGAGGAACTTCGGCCTGCTGCCAGTTCTGACCCTCACCCTAGTTTCGATCTATGCTATCAATACCATCATGAGCATAGCGCAAAGTTACACGCTCTCCTATCTAGCTCAGAAGGTTGTCTTCAGCATGCGCAGCCAAGTTTATGAGCACCTCCAGCTTCTCTCAATGGGATTCTACGACAGGATAAGCTCAGGCAGAGTATTGTCAAGAGTCACAGACGATGTAGGAAGGGTTAACTGGTTCTTGGTTTGGGGCATTCCAAACCTTGTGATCAACAGCCTCCAGATAATTGGGATAGGCATGATCCTCTTCACCCTAAACCTGGGGTTGGCTGTATTTGCCCTGCTCCCTGTGCCTATGATCGTGATCGGCATACCACTTTTCAGGAAGAAGGCGAGAAGGGTATACCACAAGGCGTGGAGGAGGTGGGCGGACATGAGCAGCCTTCTAGTAGACACCATACCGGGAGCGATCGTCGTCAAGGCGTATTCGCAAGAGAAGTTCGAGGTGAAACGCCTGATCGAGAGGATGACGATGGTCGTAAAGTCGAACCTCGAAACTACAAGGCTCAACCTGAGCTTCTTTCCAATGCTCGGTTTCACCGCATCGGTCGGAGCTGCCATCGTCTGGTACATTGGGGGAGGGCAGGTACTTAGCGGCACCCTCACGCTCGGCACACTTTGGATGTTCGTTAGCTACATGTGGATGTTCTACGGCCCAATCCAATCCCTTACGAACCTTGTCCAACCCCTCCAGGAAGCTATCACGTCGGGCGAGAGGGTTCTGGAGATCGTCGAGCTCCAGCCCGACATAAAAGATGCAGAGGACGCGGTGAGTTTCAACTTCAGGGGTGACATAGAGTTCAAGAACGTGAGCTTCGGCTACCAGCCGTACATCCCGGTCGTCAAGAACATCACGCTCAGCATAAGGGCTGGCGAAACTATAGGGATCGTGGGGCCAAGCGGCGGCGGAAAGACGACATTAACGAAGCTCCTCCTCAGATTCTACGATCCTTCTGAAGGATCGATCTTGATCGATGGCGTCGACATTCGCAAGATCAAGATCCAGACTCTCCGAAAGCAGGTTGGCATCGTGCAGCAAGATCCATTTCTCTTCTATGGCTCCGTCGCTTTCAATATAAGCTATGGAAAGATCGACTCAACACCAGAGGAGATAATAGCGGCTGCAAAGGCGGCCAACGCCCATGACTTCATAATGAGCTCCTATGCTGGCTACGATAGCCACGTAGGCGAGAGGGGGTCTAGGATCAGTGGCGGGGAGCGGCAGAGGATTGCAATAGCCAGAGCCATATTGACCGATCCGAAGATACTCGTTATGGACGAAGCAACCTCGAGTGTTGACACGCTCACCGAAAGGCAGATACAGAAGGCTCTTGAGAACCTTGTCGTTGGAAGGACGACGATCATAATTGCTCACAGGCTCTCTACCCTCCAGAAAGCCGACCGCATAGTGGTCATCGATAAGGGAAAGATCGTAGAGGTCGGAAACCACGAGGAGCTCGTCAAGGCTGGGGGACTTTACAGCAAGCTCTACAGCGCCCAGTTCGCTGAGGCACAAGAGGCGGTAGCACCGCTCGTGAGGTGATGGTCACGCCAATAAGCGACTTCTTGGTCCAATTGAACATAGTGTCTGCCGAAAAACTGAAGGTCGAACCTGGGAACAGGTCGGACAGGGTAAGGATTACCCTTAACGGTATTGTATATGACAACATCATCCCAAAGCTGCCCTTCCCCCTTTCTATTCCAGAGTTCGTCATATTCTTGCAGGTCCAAACATCTGAAAAAGGAGAGCCCCAAAACCAAGAGATTTGCATGTTGAAGGACTTCAGGAAGCTTGATGAACACTCTAGGCATGCATTGGAGGAAGTTTTACAGAAGATATACTTCATACCGCGCGTATTAAAGGTCGAAAGGCTGGAGACGAGCGGAGACGAGTTTGAATGGGAGATCCTAACGGACAGAGGCCCCAGGACGTTGCACACACGTGGGCGCCGCAATGTCATAAGCATGGGCACGCGGATCGTCATAATAGACACTCACGACAACATATACTACGTTGAGGACGTTAGGAAGCTTGACGGCAAGAGCAGAATGCTTCTGGAGACCGTAGCGTAGAAGAACAAGTAGTAGTCAGCGTGTCATCAAGCCTATGACTAGGAGAAGCAAACCGATGAGAGCCAGTGCCAAGCCTACGATGGAGTACGCCGCCCAGCGAGCTACGATGGTTGAGAGGGCCTCGACGACGCCTATCGAGATGAAGACGCACCCGGTCAGGGATATCGTCGAAGCCACGAATACGATCATGAGCTGTTTCATGATCCTGCGGACGTGTCTCTCTGCGGTTTGCCGGAAGAAGCGAAGTATGGAGGGGCTTAGGGAGCTAACGAACTCCCAAATGCTCTTGGGCATGGCAGCACTATTCCTCTATTCCTTAGCCTTTTCCGCTGGCTGCAAGAGTCAACAGTACCCCGAGTCCAAGCCCGGTTATGAAGACTATGCCTAACGCTATGTAAGGATTCTCCTTGACGAACTGATCGACAAGCTTCTTCTGCTCATTAAGCTCCTCTTGCAGCTTCTTCATGCCTTGTTGGAACCTCTCCTCGGTTTTCTTGAGCTCCTGCTGAACGTTTATTTCCTTTGCCATAAATCTACACGCCCCAATACATATCGAGAATAGCTTATAAATATTGCTATTTTCCTATACTATTACCCTAAATGTTATATTTATAAGTCAAATTCGATGCGCGTGTGTCAAGGCCTGGAGGAAGCCCTATGACGCTGAAAGAACTAAAGCTGGAAGGCAAGGAGACACTGAAAGTCATACAAGCACTCTCTTCTGAAACTAGCTTTCGGATACTGCGATTACTTTCAAAGGAGAAGCTGGACGTCTCCACGATTGCCAAGCGACTAGAACTAAGCGAAGCGCACGTAAGTGAGAGCGTGGGCTTGCTGGAGGACCTGCAGATTATAAAAACAAGTTACGCTCCTGGAAAAAGGGGGATCAGGAAGATATGCGAGCTTGCCATTGAAAAGGTAGTCATAGTCATTAAGTCATGACAAGCCAAAACGGAGATGGCGGCGTGTTGCTCCATGGCTCCAAGAGTTTCGCAGATTGTTGCCACTAATCTTAAGGTTTAGTCCTACCTAAGAGGGTCGTGCTTAGGCTACCGACAGGAATGTTCTTTTACCCCTTCCCCTTGGCCTAGGGTCGCCGAACATGGAAACGGTTGAGCTCGGAGAAGAGATCATAGCCATTCTCAAGAAGGACATGAAGAAAGATCAGACCTACCATGAAAGGATAGTAGAGCTTTTAGACAAGGAGAAGAAGCTAGAAGACATGAGGCACCTCGTCGAGCAGGTTGAAAGGATTCTCAAGACCGACTTATGCCCAAAGGACAAAATCGGTCCAATCTCAGAAACGCTCACTAGGATGCGGGCTCTGCTATAGACGGATGAGCAAGGAACTGCTATTAACGCTGCAGCCATCTACCAGATAATCGTCTAAAATACCACCTAATCTGATTCCTAACTGGCTGATTTCACCGACCAAATCTATGCTTTTGAAATCGACCTCGAAAGGTGCTCGTAAACGCTTAGATACATTCCTAAAATTTCTCCGCTCAAATTATACCTATTCAATCGTGACATGCCTTTTCCTTATGTCCGACTCTGTCTCCTCGAGCAACGTCATCAATATCACAATAACGCAGTCTAAGAAGATGCCACACGCCACCTCGAAGATCGTTCCAAGCGGAGCTAGAGGCTCATGCTCTCCTGTGATCTGCCTTGCCAGGTAGTCCTTCTCCAACGGTTCCTTGGTCCTCCCCATCACAACCATCGTTTGGTCCGCGACCTTTGCTAACGGGGATTCGGGATGCGATGTAACCGCCAAGACCTTTGATCCAAGCCCCTTCGCTATCTCTGCAGCCGTAACGACAAGTTTGGTCGTTCCAGAGCCCGAGATAGCTATCACCAGATCCCCTTTCCCAACAGCAGGCGTTATGGTTTCCCCATGAACGTAAACGTTGAAACCGAGGTGCATCAGCCTGAGCGCAAACGCCTTTGCAACCAAGCCGCTTCTTCCAGCACCAACAAGAAGAACCTTCTTCGACTTTGCCTTAGTCATTATCAGCAGATCCACCATACTCTGCAACTGGTCTTGGTCGACTTTCATTATCGATTCGCTGGTATCGCGGAGAATCGCCTTTGACACGGCTTCATATATTTCCTTGGCAGATGGCATTGCGATCGATCAACTCAAAGCTTTCAATACCAGCTCAAGAGCCACTTCAGGATCCGGGGCTTTGGTTATGAAGGAACCTACCACTACAGTTGAGGCACCAGCTTCTGAGACCTCCCTCACGTTGCGAGCCGTTATCCCCCCGGCGGCAACCAAAGGAATCTTGAGTTTTGATGACAATTCTCGAATCAAGTCAAGGCTGTCCGCAATCGTTCTCTTCTCAGCTTGTGCATCTAGCCCGGTATGTAGGCAAACGTAGTGAGCACCTAATGACTCAACTTCCAAAGCTCTTTCAACTGCGTTCTCCACATTGATCAGGTCGACCATCACAAGCGCACCATATGACTCGGCAGTTCTGACAGCTTCCCTGATGGTGATGTCATTGGCCCAGCCCGAGACGGTTACGATCTTTGCTCCAGCCCTGCATGCCAACTCAGACTCCACTTGACCTGCATCGATGGTCTTCATGTCCGCCACGACAGGCTTTCCTTTCCAAATCTCCACCATCCTCTTCACCGCCTCCATGCCATGCGCCTTTATAAGCGGGGTTCCAGCCTCTATCAAATCTGCCCCACCTTCCCTCATGCTCTGTGCTAGAAGTAGAGCCTCCGACATGCATGTCATGTCGAGAGCAACCTGAACCTTCGTTCTTGGCATTCCCGCCTGTTTGAGTACAAACGGGCTCATAATCCTTGCTGAAGGAGGTGTAGAAGAGACGTTATTACGCCCTTCGCAACCTTGCTGGGATGCAAAATGCTGTTATCCAGCCAAGATGTTGAAAGTCAGGCGATGGAGGCTCGAGTCCCTTGATAAGGTACTGCATCTTTGACGTTTTGGGAACCCTTTTCCCTTGGAAGGAGTCGTTCCGCTTCCTCCACCTTTTTAATAGTATAGGACTCGAAAGTAAGCTGCCCGAAGGTGAGCTGCGCCAGCTATTCCATACAAGGATAGGGGAGATCTTCAGGTCGGAAGAAGAATTCGAAAGCTTCATCTTGGAAGCCTACAGAGTGGACAAGAAAGATGTTAAAAAAGTTGTAAGGCGGTTCGACGACATACTTCTCAGTGAAGCTGAGCCCCACCCAAAAGCTGAGACGATTTTGGAAGAGCTGTCCAAGAGTTATTCGTTGTTGGCGTGCTCAGATACGACAGGTTCGACGAAGAGGATGCTTGAAAAGGCAGGTCTTCGAAAGTATTTCAAGAAAGAGTTCTACTCGAATGAGCATCATTTGACCAAATCGGATGGCCTTTACAGCTTTATCCTCCAAATCTATCAACCTGCAAGGCCTTGGGAATTCGTGTCGATAGGAGACAGCGCATCAGATATAGTTATTCCGAAGAAATTGGGCATGAGGACTATATGGGTTAGAAACGAATCTCTTGGCCACCCCCAGGTTGAGCCTGACATAACGGTCTTTGACTTGGGTGAAGTTGCAAAAGCTGTTAGAAATTTGGAATGAGATCGACTGCTAACAATCATATCTCCAACCCTAATGCAATTCGGAGCGCAACCAGTTAAAAACATAATATCTCGAAAATCACGACCGACAGGATGCATGAAACAAAACTCTTAAAGAACATGAAGCATTCGAATTTTCCCTTTATTCGTATCCAAGGGTGATGCGTGGAAAAAAGAACCACGCCATCCAGATCGGGTAGGATTATATCTCAATTTGGGCAATCGATAAGACCTCAATTTCCAATAAGCTAAGGCATAAGTTGCATCTCCTATAGCGAAGGCAAGCCATATGAACGTAGAAATTGAAGGGCGGAAGTACTGGCTTGAGGTCGACCCAGAGGACAGCTTCTTGGCTCCAGGACTCTTAGTGGCATACTCCTCAAAGCTTGCTGAAGACTTCTTGCCCATCCTTCTGGATCCCATGGGTTATGGCAGCCGACCATTTCCTCCAGAGTTCATAGCATACAGGCTGATCGTCGATCCTTCGAACCATAGGTTGTGCGCCCTTTACGAAGTTTATTGGAGAAGGCAGGACTGCACATGGAGGGAACTTAACAAGGATCATGACCACGACTATGAGCAGATTCAGGTCCATTTTAGCTTGAAGACGGGCAAGATGGAAAGGATCGTCATTTCCTCTGTGGGTCCAATCAAGTACGGAGGACATGGCATCGAGGTCTACTCCGATATAGAAGGGGCGAGATCTAGGGATGTTGCATACACAACATCTCCGAGAGAGTATTTTCCATGGGGAGGGCCCAGAGGGAAAAGGAACTCAACTCAAATTAGAGAGATCCCCATAACCAAACTTACCTTCGTAAATTGCAGACCTGTCGTTTTGATCGTGAATTGTTACCATGCCTTTGTGGGATTAAAAAGGGCGCTCGTCCCCGAGGAGGGAGTCGAGCTGGCTACGGCGATAAAAAGGCTGGATCGGATGCTTCTCGAGAAGTGGTATTATGGGCATGCCAAGAACAGGTTCGGCCATGACATCACGCATCCTTTTGATGAACCATATGTCAAGTACTTCATTCCACCCGAAGATATGAAATCGAGAGTAGCTTTCAGCCTGCTCCTGCTCTATAACCGCCTTAGGCGGATTTTTTAGAATGTTCGCACCAAATCCAATTCGTGCACCATTCGTTCCCAAATTGCCAATAGCAATCTTGGTGGGACATTCGCCATCTTGGTTTGTAATGATGGAGTAGAGTTTTCGGATAGATTGGGCACGAGTATAGCATGGGCGAGGAGAGCAGATGCATTCGGGATTTGCGATGGGAAAAGAACAGCTTTTATCCTAGTGCACTGCATTGTTAGCCACAATCTTGAAAGAAAAACTCTTGAAACGGAAGCTCCTAGCGATCGAGGTTCTATCCCTTCTCTTGATCGCAGCAGGAAGCTTGCTGTTGGCTGGAACATATCCCAAGATAGAGCAAACTGCAACCTACCAATTCGTTCATGAGGTAACGCTTGAGAACAGGGGCTTAGAACCATATGTGCTTGAGGACCTTTGGATTTGGGCACCTCTTAACACCACGACCCAGACGAGCTACGTGATCGACTTTTCTCCAGAAGGCAGTTGGCTATCCGATGTCCAGGGGAATCCGTACTTGGCGGTTCCAGAGATAACCTTGCAGGCAGGAAGTGCTACCATAGCACGGATAACGGTCAAGATAATCACGGAAACATCTTGGAGCATGGGAGGTGCTAGTTCTGAAGCTGGGTGCTTCTCAAGCATACCTAATGAACTCGTAAACCAATACTGCAATCAAGAAGGGCCATTCCAAACAAATGATCCACAGCTCATTTCACTTGCCGAAACGATTCATCATGGCGCTAACTGCACAATGGGCAATGTTCTGAATGTCTTGGAAACCACCATCAAGTGGATAGATGATAACATAAGGTATGAGACACATGTGCCACCGCTCTATCCGAACCAGACCCTTCAGGAGAGAAGTGGAGATTGCGATGAAAAGGCGAATCTCCTGATAACGCTATGCAGGATCATGAAGATACCCGCTTACCTGCAGACTGGATTCGTAGTACAAAGCAACGAGACATCAACCTACTTAGACGGTCACTATCGGAGCAACGGTCTTGTTGGACACGCATGGGCGATTGTGTATGTTCCACCATGGGGCTGGTTGCCAGTGGACTTGACTTATTACGAAGATCCCCTAGACCCTCTTTCCCACATTACGGCATCGGCATGGGCTCGAGGCCTCGTGATCCAGGGCGCTAACATTGTGAAAACCGACTACATAGCTGAGTGGAGAAGCTGGGCAGAGGAGCTGTATAGGCATGACATCTATGAGCTGGATAAATACGAGCTTACGACGATGAGCAATGAAACCAAGATAGTGTATCCTATTTACTTCTTCATCGGTATTGCTCTACTATCGATTGGCTCCTCTACGATCGTTGCCCTTAGGATCCAGGGGCGAAGAAAAGCGCGCAAGGGACCGGCCTCACTTGAAAAGACATCAGACAGCTGCACAGATGAACAAGAGGCCTGCTCATCTGTAAACGGTAGCACGAGCAGTTAGGACTGGAGAGGAGCAAAAAAAGGCATGAGCGGCATTTCGCAAATTGTTTGGAACGAAAAGTACAGGCCGAGGAAGCTGCACGAGGTACTTGGGCAGGAGGGGGTCATAGCAACGCTGAAAGCCTTTGTGGAAAAGAAGAAGCTTCCAGATCTCCTGCTGCTTGGGCCTCCAGGGTCTGCAAAAAGCACTAGCGCTCTATGCCTGGTTTCTGAGCTGTATAGCGGTAATTTGGATACTAATTTTTTGGAGCTCGACTCTGCAGATAAGAATGTCATTTCGAGTATAAAGGAGTTCGCGAGCTTTAAACCAGTTGGTCAAAGGATGCCTTTCAAAACTATCCTGGTTCATCAGCTGGACAATATGGATCCTGGGGCACAGCAATCGTTGAGGAGAACGATGGAAAGGTCCGCAGCAACTTGCAGATTCATATACACCGCTCAGTACAAAGACAGGG
>CAZWAU010000169.1:0-5069 GCA_964631995.1 uncultured Nitrososphaerota archaeon | reverse complement strand
CTTCCTATAGTCTGCTAAGTCTGAATATAGTTGCTTCTTTGAGGATCTTTGGGACCTCTCACCATATGATGCAATTTGGCCATGGCTTTTACCGCCTTATCTTCGCCAATCTTAAGCCTTTTAGTTTAGGCTGAGATCTGGAAGATTACCATGTTTACGACATGCATATAGAAATGTTCTAATCGGACGGTAAGGCTCTATCGCTTGTAAACCCCCTCCTGTGCTCTACTAGATGAATGACCGCTTTTTCGCTCAATATCTCGTAGATAGCGCTATAGTTAGTCGCCAATCCTTAATGAACGAAGCTCCTTAAACTTGCAATGTAGAATTTTCCCAACCAGAGGATCTGATTCCATTTTCATGATTTTCCTAGAAACTCTTAGTTAATTCTTCTCATCCAGTTGCCAAAAGCTCCTATCAAATCGGAATGTAGTTGTGAGCTCATACCTTCGACTCAAGTCAAGTCCCAATTCCTCTAGAAGGGATCTGAATGGCCTTGTCTTCCCAGCCTTAGCCTCCATTCTTGATTCAGCTATTTCCTTCATCGCCTTCTTGTTTGACAATATGTCAAGGGCTTCCTCCAGTAGCTGGTTTGTTCTCTCAAAGGGCTTGACTTCCTTCTTGCTGAGTAAGGTCTGACCCATATCAACCTGCAATACGGTTGGAAATTGTCGTTTAGGAGTTCCTATAGCTTAAATTGCAGGCTTACTCGAGCTTTGATTGTGAATGCACGAATATAATGATTCTACAAATGTAATTAACAGTTCACTAGAAATCTTCTCTATAATCTTCATTGATTAACAATATATAGCTTAAATCCTCAGCAAAATGGCATGAGACAATTAAAGAATGTTGTAGTTGTCATAAGCATATTCATCATCTTGGCTTCAGTTTTTCTGCTTCCGATTGGCTTGCCAGAGGTTGCTAGAGCAAGTGGCGAAAAGAGCAAGCTGAGCATACACACGAGCTTCGATGGTGGCCTTTCGATGTCCTTCATCGAGACTGCTAAGCCAACTGTCGTCAAGCTCCTAGGAGGCCCTGGCGACAATTGCTGGAGTTTAGCAGCTGAAATCAAACAGAAGTCGCCTAGCACATTAATAATTGGTCGCATCTACTTCAGTGACGAACCCACAGATGGTGATGCCGCGAGGCGAGCAAGCGAGTGGTGGGATAGGTGCAGAGACGTAATCGAAAACTGCCCGGCTGTCGATTACTGGGAGGGATACAACGAGCCACCTGTAGGAACCGTCGAACAGATGAGATGGATAGCCCAGTTCGAGATTGCACGGATCCGCATCCTCGCGGATCATGGGCGCAAAGCTTGCATAGGGAGTTTCTCAACCGGTTGTCCGGAGATCGTGCAGGACGGGAGGCCATACGACGGCATCTGGCGCGAATTTTACAGCGCCATCGACGAAGCAAATGCTCACGGTGGCGTTTTGGGATTGCATGAGTACAGCGCTCCCACAATGAATGATGGATTCGACTCAGCATCTGGAGAGGGCTGGTTGACGGGACGCTACCGGAAGGTGTACAGGTGGTTCCTAGAGCCTACCGGTAGGGGGCACACTCCGCTCATAATCACGGAGTGCGGAATAGATGGCGGCGTAATTGGCCGGCCAAATGAGGGCTGGAAGGGCTTCGCTACTAAAGAGCAATACTTCGAGCAGCTGAAGTGGTATGACGGCCTTCTCAAGCAGGATTACTATGTCTTGGGTGCTACTATCTTCTGCCTTGAGATTCCTAACTGGCAAAGCTTTGATATCGCAGAATTGATGCCCGAACTCACAAGATATGTCGCGGGGGGCGTATCAACAATTTGTGGCAAGGTTGCCCTTCAGGGTAGGAGCAACCACGCTGGAGCTACTGTAACCGCCGGGAGTGTTTCGGTTAGAACAGGGAGCGACGGAACCTTCTCCATACAGGTAACGCCTGGTACGTATGAGGTAAGGGTGACAATGCCCGGTTACCTCTATGCTACCAAAAGTATATCGGTCTCAGAGGGTCAAACTAAGGACCTGGGCTCGGTCACCCTGCTGGGAGGAGACGCCAACAACGACAACGTCGTCAACATATTCGACCTGACGATCGTTGGAGCTGCGTATGGCACGAGCCCTCCGAGTGATCCGAGGGCTGACATCAACAACGACAACATAGTCAACATATTCGACCTCGTGCTCGTAGGGGGAAACTACAACAAGAGGGCGCCGAGCCCCTGGCCATAAACATCTGGCGGAGCAAATCGCAGCCAATGATGTCAAGGGGCAACTCCTGCTGCTGTCTCTTTTAAAGAAGGATAACAAGCCACAAGACGACCACTAACTGCAAGCAGAAATGAGCTAAAAAGGTACATGAACGACAACGCAAGGTGGAGTGGCTGGCACGATGGTACTTATGACCCCGAGGATGTCCCTGGAATGAAATCTTCGGACCAAGAATTCCTAGTGGTAAAGAAGTCAAAGTTCACCTTTGGGGCATTGCTCCAGCAATACTGGGCTTAATGAATATTCCCATTCTGTCCGATATAGATGGAAAATCCCTAAGTTATTGGATTTCTTGGCTGTGACGATAAGTGTTTTCAGTTCCATGGCGCTCAGATCGGCTTTCCTTCCTACGTTAGTCCCGCCTCTGTTTTTCGCCAAAGAAATGAGTGTATATCCGTAACATTTTCCCAGGTCGATATCGATCAAATTCGAAGTCTTGAGCGGATTGGTCATATCCACAGGAAGTTGTTTTAGCTAGGAATGCATGCAGTCCTTTTGCCATGCCTTGGTCTGTTATGATGTCAATCACTGCCAAGACCGGTTGGGATATTCCAAATAGGATGAGCACAATCCCAACCAGAACACACTCTCCTCCCAACGATATTAACAATACCAAGGATCTTGGTCAGCTTCCCTGCTATGAACTTCCTCCTTATTCATTATCATGGATTCACTTTCTTAGAGAGAATCTTTGCCCGAGCCTACTGCTGGTTCATTCTGGGAAAATTTACTAGTGATTTGATTTCAAAGCTTTTCGATTTGGAGTAAATATCCCCCTTCAGGTCCTACAATCTCCAATCTTCCGCTCACTGGATCTGGCTTAAGACCCAAGGTTTCAAGGGCATAAACTCCCAAAAGGGGAGTGGGCACATCAAGTTCAGCTACAAAAACTGGCCCTTTCCTGCCGTTCGCTTCTACTTCAGCCAAATAGAGCTTTGCTTCGACCTTCCTATTGTCAGCGAGCGTCAATTCAACTTTGAAAGGGGTTTCGTGAAGCCCGATTTCAGAGATAGTTTTGGAATCCATCACTACGTACGCTGATCCAATATCGATTAAGGCCCTGATGATCTTTGAGACCTTGCCCTTCACAGTTAGGTTGACGTATACGTAACCCATGCTTTGAAACTCTTCCTTTAATATTATAACTCGCGTAGATATTAAAACTTATTGCCTCTAGCAGCGATTCTGTCCTATAATGACAGGCATCTGCTGAGATAGGAAGAAGGTTATGTAAAAGAAGGAGTTAAAGATTATCAACCTTAAGTAGCTTCACCATAAAACCAGCACGTGAGTGGTAACCCTTCATGCATTGCATGCTTGCTGTCTTTCTATCCTTAAGATGCTTGATGGAGCCCACTGAACAAGCCATCGTAATCCCTATCCGTTGCTCGATTTTAATTTCAGAAACTCTGTTTCCAGATTTGCGCTTGGACTCTAGGAACCTTCCTGCAATTCTGGGACCTTTGGGCACTTCTTTTCCTAATCCTTGGAGCCTCATCGGCGCTAGTAAGATATAAATACACATAAATACACATGCCATTTATGGCTCATAAAACTATCACCATATCTGAGGAAGCGTACCGTGAGTTGGCGAGGATGAAAAGGGATAATGAATCATTCACAGAGGTTATATTGCGAATAACCTCAAGGAAGGGTAGTGCAGAAGCCCTTTTGAGGTTTTTAGAGCTGTCAGGTCGTAGCGAAGAACTAGCCAGAAATGTAGAGTTGGTCGTCGAGAGGACTAGGAAAGCAAGGCTTCACAAGATGGCACTGAGTTAATACCCGTGATAAAAATGGTCTGCCTCGACACATCTGTCCTTATAGCCCTGCTCAGAAATGAAGGCGATGCGATGAACAAGCTCCGTGTGGAAGCAGCCAAGGGCACGAGGATATCCACTACGCCGATTAACCTATGCGAGCTTTACGCTGGTGCATACGCTTCGAGAAATCGAGCGAAGGAGTTAAAGAAGGTAAGGGGTTTACAGGATTCTATGAACATTCTGGAATTTCATGCCGAAGCGTGTAGGAGTTACGGTGAGCTTGCCAACAATCCCGAATTGAGAGAGAAACCTGTAGGCGATTTTGACCTGATCATCGCTAGCATAGCCATATCTCACAACGAACCTCTGGCCACCAGAAACATTGAGCATTTCCAGAGGATCCCTGAACTAATCGTAGAGCTTTGGTGACATTCAATATTCTTTCACAGATTTTTTACATCGCATAGTCAACAAAGGATCGGAGGGCAATTCTTGGTTTGGAACTAACTTAGAACATGTTTCAAAACCCTTATTCAAGCCTTCTGCATCTAAGTGCCCATGGCTAAGCCTTAGAAGTTTCTGACCGACGATCTCTGGGAGATAATAGAGCCAATATATACGTGTAGTTAGTATCGACAAGAATTTCTAGGAAACATCTAGATGCATTCCCTTCTAGAAGTGATAATACTTTTAAATTTAATATGCGATCTTCCTCCATGGTAAAAACCACGATAGACATCGATGATAACTTGTGGAAGAAGTTCAGCATGCAAATTATCAGAAAGAAGGGATTCAGGAAGAAGAACGAGGTGATAGAGCAGCTGATAAGGGACTACATTAAGTCGGAAAGTCAATACGATGTCAGCAAAGCCATGCTGGACTTCGAGGAAGAGAAGTCTGCCTTTGAGAAGATTCGAGAAAGCTTAGCCAAGGACGAATCGTACAGGGGGAAATACGTAGCCATCATGAAAGGAAAAGTCATCGACTCCGATCCAGACAAGGTCAAGCTGGTCGAGAGGATATATAAGAAGCAAGGATATGTGCC
>CAZWAU010000168.1:0-8324 GCA_964631995.1 uncultured Nitrososphaerota archaeon | reverse complement strand
CTCCAACAACCTTTTCAAAAGAACGTTTCGTTAAGACATATCCGTTAAGGGCTTTGCTCATCGACCTTAAAGTCAGGACTTCGTTTTCCATGCTGTCGATGATTTTGTTAAGCTTATCGATCTCAGACTTCTTTCCTTCGTAGATTTTCTTTGCATTTTCTTCTTTCGATTTCAGGCTCTCCAAACTGGCCATCTCCTCGCCCAAGATCTTGCGGAGGGTTTCTGGATCAAGTTCCTGCCCACATGTCGGGCACTCTGAAACTCCCCTTTCGAGGAGCTCCTCATGTTTCCCAATCCGGCTCTCAATCGCCATCATCTCCCCCTTAATGCCCGACCAGTCGTTGACCAACTTCTCAAATTCCCCTTCAAGAGATTCCCTCATTCTCAATAGTTTCTCAAGCTCTGCAACCAATTCGAGTATCTTTGACTCGATCTCCTCAGGCGACGAGGCTTTGGCATTCCTGAGCAATTCCTCAACCTTTGCTCTGGTTTCCTGTATCCTCCTTTCGATTTCCTCCCTTTCCTCTATCTCTTTCAGAAGCTTGGCCAATTCCGGGGATTCTCCCTTTCTGACCAGATCTTCGAGCTTCCGAACATCTTCTTGCAATACCTCAACATCTTTGCTAAGCTGCTCCAAACTTTTCTCAAGTTGTGGGATGACAAGTTTCTCGAGGCTCTGGATCTCTGTTACAACATCCCTGCCTTCATATCTCTCCAGAGCCCTTCGAGCTTCTTCAGCCTGTTCCCGCAGCTCCCTGAGCAGCGTTATGCCAATCACCGAATCCATCTCCTCTTTAGGAGGCTGGAGGATTTCGGTAAGCTTTCCCTGTCTCACATAAACGAGGCTTACGAATTTCCTAAGGCTCGATCCCATAAGCTCAGTTATTTTAGCTCGAAGGCTTTCGTCACTCTCGATGATAATTTCCTCACCATCGATCAGCAGCTTTCTTTCTTCCGTCTTGTAAGCTCCCCTTCCATCGATCCTTCCCTTCCTCGTTACCTCGACGGTCGCCCCACTCTTTGGACTTCGAAACCTTACGTAAGCTAACATCTCCCTCGATTCCGGAAACCTAGAGACCAGAAGCTTGGGTCGCGCCTCTGGAACTTCGCCAAAGAGCGCGAAGACAAGACCATCGAGGAGCGTGCTCTTTCCTGTAGAATTTCTGCCCCTTATGAGATTCAGGCCAGCTGAGAACTCTATGTCAACTTCTCTGTAGCCTCCAAAGTTCCTGAGCCTTAGCTCTTCTATAACGGTGCTCAAGTTTTCCCCTCAGCCTTCTCTATCGCCTCGATCCAGCGAGTCACGAATGGAGCCCTGTCTGAACTTGTGAGCAGCCCGGTCTTCTGGCTTGCCCTTTCGTCTAGAGCGATGCTTGTTTCATCGACGATCTTCATGGCTTCCGAGGCCAAACTTCCAAATGGCTCAAGGATTCTAGAGGCGAACTCTATTCCACCTCCGAATGCAGGGATAGATGCAGGTTGCCTCACATCCTCGACTCTGTTTACGAAATCCACGAACAACAAACTGGGCGAACTCTCTCTCAACTTTTGGATTTCCTGCGCGAGGCTCTGCTCTATCTTGTAAGGGTCATTATCCGTATAGCCAAGCAGAATGATACGCAAAACCCCTTGAGCATGCCTTTCCTGGATATCCAGAGCATAATCTTTGGCTTTTAGCAAGGCGCCATCGATAAACCAACTTGCAGGCTTGACAGCTCCCTTGGAGTCTACTTTGATGTTTCTTATCTCGTGCAGGGGCTTAATCTCGATAAACCTGATATTTCCATTACCAAGGATGTAGACTCCATAAGGGCCCTCATCGGAAAGGTCCACCGCCTCTGTTGCTCCAGGGGTCAGCAATGTCGTCCCGTTCAAATCCATCGGTTCGACCCTTTTGTGATAATGGCCCGCGACTATTACGTCAGCGCCAATGCCTTCAAGATCACCTAAGGTCAGAAAGCTGTGCCTCGGAACCCCTGGAGGGATCTGATGGTAACCTTCGACGAAGTTGTGGATCATCAGCAGCTTCAACTTTCCTCCGCTCCTAAATTTTCCCTTTATTGTCTGCTTGAGGTCACCAAACACCCGTGCCACATATGGGTGGTAGGCGATCCCGACGAGGTGTATGTCCTCCAAATTTTGGTCATCCTCCATGGCATCATCGCCAACAACCTTCAGGTACTTGGCCAATGGGTGCCTGATATAGTCCAGGGCGTTACTGCCTGGTGCCCCATCGTGGTTTCCCCTTATCATGAACACCCGCACATTCTTTCCATGTCTTTCGAGCGCCGAATCTACAAGTCTTTGAAGCTCCTCCTTAACAAAGACGCTGTCCTCAGGCGTCATCGACCTTTTCTCGAACAGATCCCCAGCATGAACAACGTAGTCGACCCCTTCATCGATGAACACATTTATCGCCTGGGTGAATGCGTGCCTGTAGGCATGCCTTCTGAGTTCGCTTATCGACCTGGGTATGCACCTTCCTATGTGGGTGTCTGCGAAAATCCCTATCTTCACCTGCTCAACCACCTTTGAGGATCAAAGCGATGGTGCGAAATTTCGAGCGCTTCGATCTGTGCCTTCCTTGATTGACAAGAATTCATGTTCACTTTCGATTACCATCTCTCCCTTTTCCTATTCTCCAGCTGCGCTTGGATGCGGGAAGCGATCCTCCCAAGGTCTGGTGTGACACCATGGTGAACAGTCTGCCTCTCCAACACCTTTACGTGAGCTGGAAGGGGAACGAAGGGACCAACCAAGACAGCCTCTCCTTGGTTTAGGCTTGGCAAATCCTCGATCAGCCTGTGGGAGAAGCTCTCGGAAGCGCTCTCTATCATCAGCTGGTCCTGTTGATTCGTTATTCTCAGGACCGCATAGTTACCAACATTACTCAAGATATCTGGATCAATGCTCCTGGGCCTCTGACTTATCAACGTCATAAAGAGCCCGAATTTTGATCCTTCCCTTATCGCCGTTGATATCGTTCTGACCGCAAATCTGCTGCCACCCTCTCTGGAAGCTATTCGGTGCGCCTCCTCGACAAACACGAAGGTTGGGACGAATTCACGCACCTTGTCCCTACTCGCCACCATGTGCTTGAACAACAGGTCGACAACAATGCTTGCATAAGCATCTTGTATTCTTGAACGAAGGCCATTCAAACATATTACGCTGAGAGTCTTCGGCCGCACGATGTCTGCGATCTTTGTTCCTTTTGGAGGCAAAGAAACTTCTTCGCCCAGATCCTCGAGGCGCAATAGAAGGCTCTCGTACCTAGCTCTTTCCCTTGATCCAAAAGCTGATTTTCCATCAGGCCCCTTCTCACTCAACTTTTCCTCGATAGAGGAAATTATATCCCTCAGCCCAAATGGCCTCTTTTCTCCCCTAATTTCCTTTAGCACCTTTCTCAGCGATATTCTCTGCAATTCCCCTAATGTGGCTCCAAGCAGCTCCATTATGGCTTCGTTTGTCAGCTGATCTGGACTGAAGCCAAGCTCCCTCTCCTCAGCTGTCACACCACTTATTCTTTGAACTCCAGGCGGGTAGTGGACGACAACATCGAAATTTCCATGCTTATCCCCACTTTCAGCCATCCTGTCCATCATCACATAGTCCGCATGAATGTCGATCACAACTACCGGGAATGGAGTTTTTAGAAGGATCTCCTCCATCATTCTACCGGCAAGGTAGGATTTGCCAGCCCTCGTCGCTGCAAATATTCCCAAGTGGAATTGCAGGTCTTGGAGGTGCACAGGTACCGTTACTCCTGGCCTATTGAGTAGCCTTCCTACATAGAGGGGCAATCTGGCCTCAATACCTTTGAAAAATTCTTGAAGGAAGCTGTCTTCGGCCCTGTAGACAGGAGCGTTTGGGTCTGGAGCTACCTTTGGGCGAAGGATCGAGCCATCCTTGCTTATGTAACCTACGATTTCCGCCCTTACGAGCTTGTAGGAATAAGGGGTCGCCTGCAGGTCTGTCGAGATCCTTTCGGTGGCAAGTGGATTCTTCGATCCCAATCCGAGCACCTCAGCAAGGACATTTGCTTTCTCCATCCTGCCATCCTCTTGCCCAGTTACCTCGACTGTGACATAATCGTGCAATGCTACATGGTGCTCAAGATCGGTTTTGAAGACGAATCCTGAAGGCGTCGATTCCTCTATGACCCTGCCGATCTGTTCCATCAGTATCTCCTCAGGACCAAATCCCTTACACTTCTCTTTTTTGGGATTGCCTTGAATCCTCTCTTTCTAAGCTCCTCAACAATAACGGGCTCGTAAGCCAGTTTATAGAGGCTCCTGTCCAACCTTGCGATCTCATCTACCTCAGCGAGAGGTTTCGCTACGTAAGGATATTGACTTATCGAGTTCAGAGACGCCACCAAATCAGCAACTTTCCCCAAGCCTTCTTCAAAAAACTTGTCCTCTGATATATCGCCGCAACGGCCCTCGAAACCTAGAAGGTTCGAGGGTATGTCAATTCTGTACGCCCTAGATTCGTGCCTTGGCTTCCAGTAGCTTAGTGCCAACGGAGGCAGGTCAAAATACCGGTCAAGAGCTCTTGCCAAGGATGATGATCTAGCATTTCCCTCCAACCTCTTTCTGAAGGCCGAATCCCACCAGCTTTCAGTCCCTCCGTCTATCTCTTCGGTCGTGAATAGGGTCTGTGGAGCCAAAAGAAGCGGCGTCGTAAATCCCGGCCCTTCTGCTACCTCGCCATAAACGCTCTCGTCCGAGGTCTCCAGTTCTAGCTCATCCAAATAACTACGCAAAAGGGCATTATTCTGCAAGTTTTCTAATTTCAGCCTGAGCCTTTCAGCCATCCTGCTAACAACCCTCCCTTTAGAAAGCTCGGATCCTAAACTCGGATCAACCTCAAGGAGGGCGTCAAGCAATATCCTTGCCCTAAGGTAGCTGATGTCGCTGTCCTTCGACAATCCAAGTACAATGGCCCCACTTTTTGTCAAATTTAAAAGGGAAGTAAGCTCGTTCAAATATTTACCAAATATCCATTCGATGGCTCTTAGGCGCGGAGGATGGTGCAAGAAAGTCAAGTAGAGACTGCCATCAAATATGGAGAGAGCACCTCCGTGCTCGCGTAGCGCCTTTTCAGTAGCCTCTCTTAGAACCTTTATTTCCAGTGCCTTCATGAAAAGGGATTGTCCTAAAAGTCTGTAACCAATTTTGACCGCAACCTCCTGCAAGTTAGCAATGGAAAGGTCGTTGCGGTAGATGTGGGCTATCGCCCTTGCAACCCAAACGGTCAGGCCACCTGAGAAGCTGGATTCCCCAATGCTTCCATCGCTAGCAACTATGGCAACACCTGGGTCGCGAGATGAATCGCAGTAGTTCCACTTTTTCAGGTAAAGGTTCCTGGCCCAAGGTGCCAGCTCTCTCTGTGGGCCCAAATCGTTGGCTGATTCACGAAGAGCATCTAGGAACTTTGAGAAGAAAATTTCTTCAGCCATTCAAACGACCGCCAACACTCTCGATATCCCACGTTTTATCCATTCCTTATAGAAGAAATTAGGTCCTTTCATGTTTTCTTTTGGGACTGAAAAATTGGTCAGCCATTCTATGCCAAAAGCCTCGCTTAGTTTGGAGTACGTTGATTGTGTAGGCGTTTCCATTCGGGAGTGTCGAGGATATTTGTAGGGAATTTGATTTGAGGAACCAACTCAATAGGGTATGAGGTCCAGCCACACTATCTCAAGGGGAACCAATTCAGAACATAATCTAATTTTGGCTCCAAAATAAAGGTCGATCACTTGACTGCTTCACAATCGCATCGATCGAGTCAGAAGTTATTTTTGCAAACTTCTTTCCCTTCTCTTTTAAAAATATCTGCCTTTTCTATCTATTGCACATTTACTTTTTTTAAAAACCTCCATTAGCTCTATCTTCGAAGCTTAATGCCTGAAGCTTATATTGCCGGAATACGGAACTTGGAGCATGCTGACGCCAAGAGAGCGTTGCTTACGTGCGGTCAGCCACGAAAGGATTGACAGGATCCCACTAGTTCTAAGGATCAGGCCAGAACCATATGAAAAGCTCGTTGAAACTTTGGGTGTAAGGAGGGGGGAAGGGGAGTACTACAGGGTTTGCCAAGCTTTGGGAATAGATGTGCTATCTGCGCCAGGAATCGGTTTGAAAAGCGCTTTGGAGCCAGATCGACCAGTTCCACGCGATGAAGAGGGCGGGTGGCTCATAGGTCGTGAAGGCAGGTATGAAGTCCATTCCAACATATGGCGCGTCGAAACGATCTGGGCACCAGATCATACATACACATATACATACCGGAGGCATCCATTCTCAAACCTAGATGATCTGGAAGATTTTCCTTGGCCAACGGTTGTAGAACAGGACCAACAAAAAATAATAGATTTCAGGCGTCGATATGAAAACTACTACATAGGATCCGGTTCGATCCAGGTATTCGAAACCGCTTGGAAGATGACTGGGATGCCCCGTTTTTTGGTTGGAATGCTTAGGGATGACCCATTGATAATTAAAATACTTGACAAGTTATTCAGCCTCTCGACTCAGCAGGCTGTACTTGCGGCCGAGGCTGGGGTAGATTTCATCTACAATGGCGACGATGTTGGTTCAGAGAACAACATGATCGTAAGCCCAGAGCTCTGGAGGCGGCACCTGAAGCCTAGGTACGCTGCTATGTTCAGGGAGGTCAGAAAGCGTGGAGCATTCGTAATGTTCCACAGCGATGGTTGGATAGAGCCAATAATACCAGACCTGATAGAGGTTGGAGTTAACGTCCTAAATCCGATCCAGCCAGAGTGCATGGACCCAGAAAAATTGAAGAAGGCGTACGGCGATAAACTTTGTTTCGATGGGACGATAGGCGTCCAGAGCACACTTCCGCACGGAACGCCGGAGCAGGTGGCGCAGGAGGTTAGGCACAGGATAAAGACCTGTGGTCCTACAGGCCTAATTCTTGGCCCTACGCACTCTATGCAGCCCGATGTCCCAGTAACAAATATCCTTGCGATGTACAATACAGCTAGAAATGTGCGTTTGGACTAGGCAGATCGATTTTCTGCGCCCGCAACATTGGAATCTCAGAATCCGTTTTATAATAGTGCAACCTTCCGCAAAACATGGAAAGAGAGGCATCGGTGACGGTAGTAGGAACGTCGCACATGGACTTCATAGCTTATGTTGATAGATTTCCTGAGCCGGGCGAAACCGTAATTGGGCGAGAATTTGTCGCATCCCCGGGCGGAAAGGGTGCAAACCAAGCTGTTGCCGCATCCAGAATGGGGGCGAGGTGCTACTTAGTCAGCAAGGTTGGAAATGATTTTGTTGGTGAAAGCCTGTTTGAGAATGCTGCGAAGAATGGCATCAAGACCGATTTCATAAGGAAGGACCCGAGATCTCACAGCGGAGTCGCCTTGATATATGTGAATGTCAGGGGTGAGAACATGATCGCTGTAGCACCTGGAGTAGATCGATTGATATCGGAAGAGGACGTTAGGTACGCCGAACGTGGAATATCCTCCTCTTTGGTAGTTCTTGCACAGCTGGAGATGCCACTAAGTACAGCTGAATTCGTAATGAAGTTCGCAAAACGCATGGGAAAGAAAACACTCCTCAATCCGGCGCCAGCTTCTGAGCTGAGAGAGGAGGTTCTCCACCACATCGATTTCCTGACTCCGAATATGGGAGAACTTGCACAGTTGGCGCGAAAGAAGGTAAACGATGACGAATCGACTTTGGCTGCAGCTAAGGTTTTGATAGATAAAGGTCTGGGGCATGTAATTGTAACTCTTGGAAAGAGAGGTGCGATGATAGTCACAGCCATGGAGCACGAACTTATACCATCATATGAAGTGGAGGCGGTAGACACCGTTGGTGCTGGAGATGCCTTCAATGGGGCGCTTGCATTCGCCATCTCCCTTAGATGCGAGGTGCGGGATGCTGTGAGATTTGCAAATCTGGTGGCCGCGCTTAAGGTGACTAGGAGGGGAGCCCAATCTGGAATCCCAACGCTGGGGGATGCTGTGAGATTTGCGCAATCCCGTGGAGTGGAGGACCTGCCTGGAGCAATACTCGAAAGAGTAAGGATGGCTCGGAAGCCTTTTGAGCCCCGCTGAAGCAAGGCTTTAGCGATGCCAACCTACCATGATGCACCTGACGTATGGAACCTCATAAATGACCTTATCGAATCATTGGACCTGTACCACATAGACCGAAAAAGGGTTTTTTGTGTGCGCAGCAGAGGTTCGAAAGCAAGCGGGACGCTTGCCAGAATCCATAGCTTCCCAAAGGTCTACCAGAAAGTACTTGGGATGAAACCGCTCTATATAATAG
>CAZWAU010000167.1:0-4147 GCA_964631995.1 uncultured Nitrososphaerota archaeon | reverse complement strand
CATCTAAACCGTCTAAACTTATAAGGAGCAGGCTAGATAAGGGATACTGGGTAAGGGTCCGATGAGAACCAGATACGATGGCGAACACGACATACTGTACATAGACGTAGCTCCAGATAAAAAAGCATATGACACTCAACTACTAAACGACGATATATTAGTAGACTTTGATGAGGAAGGGAACATCGTAGGCATAGAAATATGGCAGGCATCGAAAAACATAGTGGAACCAGCAGCCGAACGATTAGTAGAGAAAGTGAAAAAGTCGCTAGAAGCAGCCGCTAAATAGCAAAACATGCGTGAGATGACCGGGAACAAGGATTGTGCGTGCGGAGAGGTTACGAAGCGCGCCTATGAGAAGAGATCATCGTCGCTCCGCTCCATTGAATGAATCACGAAAATCTCTTTTGCACTTCTAGTCTGGTCCCGTAATTACGTTTTCTCAGAATGTACGTCCAAATCTACAAATGCGCTCATGGCATGGGCTGAGCGTCTTCGCCCAATATGCCTTCTCATGAAGAGATGTATGATTTCTTTCATGTATGGGTGTGCAATGCTCTAGCGTTGGCTATGCCCGGCGATGGCAAGGTAAAAGCTACCATTCTCATGAGTGGGCTTTCCGAATGCGGCCTCTCTAATTGTGCTCTTCGTACGCATAGCTGGATGTCGCTAAAGGCCAACTTAAGGAAAGAGATAAGGTGAGAAATGCAGATAGGAGAAGATTTTTTGGGACTCGGCATAGACATAAGCAAGCCAACCTTACCAGTCTGCCCTCAACATCTTCCATAAGTTGGTTGATGAGTTCTATCTCAGGAAAAGGCAGCGCTGGGAGGTCGTTCAGAGCAAGAGAAGCTTGAACCCATATCGTACAGGACATCTTGGGCGATTTTGGCCATATCATACATATTGCTGATGGTGTTCTTCTTATACACGGGCTTCAGCCTCTGGATGTCTTTCGTGCTTCCCCTTTCGGGCATAATAACTTGGTTCGTAATGTCGCAGCTTTGGGGAAGGATAGGATTCATGACCGAACCTTGCTACAACTTCATGCCGGGCGTGATTAAGATGTTCGTTTGGCCAACTGTGGTTCGCCCCGAAGTTACATCCACGGACATAGCTCTGGCTCCTCACATGAGTAGGGAGTGGATAGGTCACCAATCGATCACAGGTTGGGGCGGCTCACTTTACACCATCCTGGCATCCTACAGAATGGCGCAGCTCACGAATGTAAACCCAAGAAATGTGCTCAAGGTCATGGTTGCTACGATCTTCATTTCCATGTTCATCACGGAGGTCGTAGCCATAGCGGTCACAGGCGTGTATGGTGGAGGGAGATTTCCATCACCAATCTACAAGATTGTCGCACTCGAATCCGATGGCGGTGCGGGTAACTTCTGGCCATGGCCATCGTCATTGCCTCTAGTTGAGGTAGCTCCGCACTTGATCATCGGGTTTGTATTCATGGTTGTAATGAGATATCTGTGCACCAGATTCCTTTGGCTTCCGGATCCAGTAGTAGCCATAGTTGCTTGGGACTGGGTGATCTCGCTTCATGGTGTCTGGTTCGCATGCCTTGCAGCTTGGGTGGTAAAGTATTTCGTGCTGAGAGTTGGAGGTAGCAAACTCTATGAGTCTACTGTCGTGCCACTTGTCGGTGGATTCATGCTCGGAGATGCATTGGAAGTACTACTGGCAGCGCTCACAGCATATGGACTATTACGAGTTGCTTGACAGGCGCAGCATCCCCACATTTTTATAATTTTACTGAGAGCATGTTTCAAAACCCTTATTCAAACCTTTTGAGCCCCATAGCTAAGCCAGAGAAGGTTCTGACCTAATATCTCTGGGAGGCGATAGAACCTATTGTTTAGAAGAAGGCTTTTGACAGACCCCAAGTTCTGAACAGGAAGACTCTGAAAACCATCTCCGAGAAACCCAGCATGTCATTCAACGAGTTCTCGAGAAAGGTTGGTGTCGGGAGTGGTCTTCTGACATATCACCTAGAGGTGCTGAAAGCGGCATTGACTACGGGAGAAGGAGACATCGAAGCTGACTCAGAAGGGAGAGGAACTTTTACAAGTGTTCACTAAAGTCGAACCTAATAGGCACTGGACTTCCAGAAGGAAAAAATTGTACAGGAGTAGGGGAATGCCGAAGATGAAATAGTCTCTCCTTTTCAGCTCCTTTGTATGATTACAAGCCTCCATAACTACCGCTCCAGTACCTTTCCCTTAGCTCTACCTTTACCAGAAACGAATATAAGCCAACTCGGTCATATGGATTTGGTTAAGTGAATTTGATAGTAAAGGCTGATGTGACTTTTCAAGGCTCAAAGAGCTCTGAAAGGTGCACGGCATTAGTTGACACAGTTGCTGCGATGACGGTCGTAGACAAAAAATTTGCCGATTCTCTGGGTGTCGAGTATACAGGCAGAAAGCGTTCGCTTACAAGTGCTACCGGGCACAGGCTTGAAGGAAAAGTGGCGATATTCAAGGAACTGAAGGTGGAGGACGAGATCCTAGATTATGAAAAGGCTCTGGTTGTCGAATTCAACGATGAAGTTAGAGCAGCTTTAAGTAAACTTGGCGTCAGTGATTCTGCAATCATAGGAGTCGTAACCTTGGAGCTGGCAAATTTCATACCGGATACAAATACGGGCAAGCTGAAGAAGATCGAAACGTTCCTCTTTTAATCTATCCAAGCACAGGATTTGGCACAGCATCGATATAATGAAGGCTATTGAATTAAGCTATCCCTTCTCCGTAATTTCCTTGATGATTCCAGCAGCGATCGTTATGCCCATGTCCCTGATTGCAAACCGCCCTAGAGCTGGATTGTCAGCATAGGTTTCAACGCTAATGGGCCTTATCGGCCTGAGCTTCACGAGAGCGCCATCTCCGGTCCTCAAGAAATCTGGATTTTCCTGCACAACGGCGCCGGTCCTCGGATCGAACTTCCTCAAGAGATCGACGAATGTGCATGCAACCTGCTCTGTGTGCACATGAAGAACGGGCGTGTAGTTCTTTGCTATTGCTGTCGGATGGCGGATGACGATTATCTGCCCGATGAACTCCTTTACGATTGGAGCTGGAGAAGAAACGAGGCTCGCAACCTCACCTCTCCTTATCTCGTTCTTCGCTATTCCCTTGACATTGAAGCCGATGTTATCTCCCGGCTCCGCCCTCTCTATTGGCGTGTGGTGCATCTCGATGCTCTTGACCTCGCCCGTCTTCTTTGATGGAATGAAGATGATCGTGTCATTCACCTTCAGCACACCCGACTCAACCCTGCCGACAGGAACAGTTCCGATGCCCGTTATGCTGTAGACATCCTGCACAGGTATGCGCAGTGGCTTGTCAAGGGGCTTGGGCGGGATTGTGAAAACGTCGAAGCTCTCAAGGAGCGTGGGTCCCTTGTACCACGGCATTTTTTCACTTAACTTAACGAGATTGTCGCCGGTCCAGCCGCTTATCGGAACTATTGGAATGTTAACCTTCCTGAGATCGAAGCCGATTCGCGTGAACAGGTCCTGCACAGCCTTCTTCACTTCCTCGAACCTCTCCTGACTCCACTTTACGGTCTCGTCGTCCATCTTGTTGACAGCAACGACGATCTGGCGAACACCGAGAGTGAAGAGAAGGAAGGAATGCTCCGTCGTTTGACCCTCAGGCGAGATGCCCGTCTCGAACTCACCCTTCTTTGCGCTCACAACTAGAATTGCAGCATCAGCCTGAGAAGCACCTGTAATCATGTTCTTGATGAAGTCCCTGTGGCCCGGAGCATCGATGATGGTGAAGTAGTACTTTGGCGTCTCGAACTTCACATACTCTGTATCTATCGTTACGCCCCTCTCGCGCTCGTCCTTCAGGTGGTCCAGCACCCACGCGAACTTGAAAGTTTCACCTACGCCGGTCTTTGCGCTCTCGGCGGCCAGCTCCTGCATTTTTCTCTCATCGACCAAACCCATCAGGTACATAAGGTGGCCAGTGGTTGTGCTCTTCCCATGGTCCACATGGCCAATTGTCCCAATGTTAATATGGGGTTTAGTTCTTTCAAATTTTTTTCTTGCTGCTTCTGCCATATTTAAACAAGACGGCCACCCCACTCCGGCAGCCAGATTATAATTTTAATCTAAATTCGTCTGACT
>CAZWAU010000166.1:0-3739 GCA_964631995.1 uncultured Nitrososphaerota archaeon | reverse complement strand
GTATTCTCACTTCTAGTGGCATTCTGTGGCACGAGGGCGATCGTGGGCACAACGACGAGAATATTATCTTGGAGGAAAGAAAGGATGGAGGGAAAGCGTAAGATACGCGAGGAGAACGAGAGGGATTACAGGCTCTGGAGGGAGAGGCAAGGCATAATCGATTTTCCTAAGCAACCTGACTTCGAATCTATCCATGGTGGATACTATGCTGAGATACCAACGCTTGTGGAAAGGAAGACAAAAGGAAGTGGACGTTATGGAGAAGACGTAGCAATGGAGAAACTTGAGCAAGCGAAGCTAGCAAGGGATAGAATCATAGAGACAGAGGGGGAGGTGCACTTCAGGGTGCGAAATATCGCTAGATGGTGGCTCTGGAGCCAAGGAGAAACTATTCAGAGAGAAAACGACTATGAGTGGAATCCAATAACAGGATTGACATTAACAGAATATGGCAAGCCGGATATCTTAACTCAGAATTACATAGTTGAATGTAAAAAGGGAACTGTCGATGAAATCTACAATGGTGCTAAATATCAAGCATATCGTTTTGTAGCACTTGTGTATAAACTTAAAGAGAACGGAGTCAAGAAGACCCTTATATATTGGTTTGCGGAAGAGCCTACTAATTCACAATGGCGGGAAATCATCGACTTTCTCAAAGTGGATGGAGTCAAAATAAAGTACGGAGATGAGTGAAGATGGGAGAGTTATTAGCTATAATCACTAACATCTTCGAAGCCAACGATATACTCAAGGTGATAAAGGATCCCGATCTACTTTACTGGGAAGAAGGCCCAGATCGCCTCGATGCATTGGCGAGGTGGCTTCCGAAGAAGGGCTTTAAGATACTGCCAAAGATCTTCGAAAGAGATGGATACAGGCCAGGCACGATCGGAGATGAAGGGGACAGGCTAATAGTGCAAGTAGAAGGATGTACCCTCAGATACGAAGAAGGTGGGGAACCCATCCCAGTGTGGCACGAACAAATATTGGAGCTCCCGGAGATGAGGGAGGAGCTGAGGAGGATCGCTGAAGGCAACGTGCTTGACATGAGCTTCGAGGAAGAGGTAGTAAGGGTAATGGAGGAGAAGTTCGGTAAAGGCAAATTCACCCACAGAGCAGATGAAAGAAGCCTAGAGGAGAGTAATTTTACTTTGAAAAAGCTGGGGGAGATATTATTGAGGCTTATAGACTGCATGGACCAGGTTAAGCGAACTAAGGGCATATCTCCATTCTTCGATTTCTATATACATGAGTAGGTAAATCGGCAAGATCGTCAAGATAGCAGAGCCTATAGAGCCAACAGAAGATGATTCTAAAGGCAAGTTCCTCCATATGAAACCCAAATAACACAATTGGCAATTTACTGGCTCATTTAGCTACAATTGGCGCGGATAGCACGAGCATGCCTCCGCATATGAAAACATATGCTCCTGGTCCTACCATTGCCATCATGGACACGATCCATCCAGTCCCCACGATGATCGCAAGGATGCCCGATGCCCAAGCAAACACGCGTTTGAACATGCCCAGTAATCCGCTTATGAGTGAGAATGGCGCAACAACAAGGGCGAGGAAACCGAACATCATTGCCATATTGTTTGAAACTAGGTTGGACGCCAAAGAAAGATCGACCGCGTGCAGGTAGACACCCATCAACGGAAAACTCATAGTGTTAAGCCATGAGGTTAAAGTGGACATAAATATTACCAACATGCCAGCCCCGACCAGTGCGCGATACTTTCTCGTTATCGGTATGGGCGGGTGTTTTATCTGCTCGTCAGGGGCCTTCCTCTTCCGAAGCGTGACAAGAACTGCCACATTGAAAATTATCATAATTATCCCGAGAGGGGGGAACAGGCCCAGCGATAGAAACAGACCAACGATCAGCTGGAAGATGGAGTTGCCGCGAAAATATCCTTTACCCTGAACCTTTAGGACATTTAGAATAATGCTCACAGCTGAAAGAGCAAAAACCAATGCTGAAATGCCAGCAAGCACAAAATTCCCAAATTCCTTTCCAGGTCCAATGCTAGTCGATATGAGCACTAAACAAAGGGCCAGAAGGATCACATCTCTTACTATCTGAACGATCCTGCCTAATCTTGGTACCATTATTATCATATAAGAAAGGTTGCGTCAAAATTAAAACTTTCCGGTGTTGCTCACATTTAGATCAACTCGTGGCTCAAGTATGTGTTGAGGACCATCAACCATGGCAGGAGGAGCTGGAGTTCGGTTAAGGACTACATTGAAAGGAAGGAGAGGTCGACCATCTCCAGCAGTGTATTTCTGATCAGGAACTTGGAGATGATGAGCATAGTGAAGGATTGCGAATTCCTAGATCCGATATACGAAAAGGCATCTGAGGCCCTCCGTGCCTAGGATTGAGTTCAAGCCTAAGTGTGAGCGTCCTTGCCAGATCCTAATTTATTAGGGCAATCCTGTTGTTCTTGTACGCTTTCTATACGACCGTCGCGCCTGCCGTCTTCAATCCCGCCTAGATATAACACTCAAGGGGACTCTATGGAAGAACTCGTGGATAACGTGAGATAGGCCATCGAAATATACATATATACTTAGAGACCCCTAATGAAGATATCTCGGGAGATGAGATACAATGAGAGAGGAAGAAGAGAAGCAAGCAACTCATTGTCCATATTGTACAACTGAAGGGGCTGTAATCAAGGTCGGTGTAACTGATGATGATTCAAAATATAACGTGTATTTTTGTAATGAATGCGAAACTCACTTTATTATATTCAGGGTAAAGAAACCCATCAAGGTCGTGATAGAATGAGAAGCCTATGTCATGATTGCAGGATCAGCAGTTTTGATCATAGCTCTCTTCATGGTAATCGATGTAGGTTTTCCAGCTGCCCTATTGCTTGTTATAACGCATATAATCGTGGCCTTCGTTACAACTCGAGTCCATTCTTTGGTCGGCTATGCAGTGCCTTCCGGAACGCACTTCTGCAAAATTCATAGTCTCTCGCAGATGAGATGGAAAGGCTGAAGCTTAATAATAGGTTACTGGTAATGCATAAAGTGTTTAGGTTATGAGATTGATAAGTCAAGTTCTTACAGGCGATGTGGGTTCTCCACTTACGAAAGCTAGAAGCTTGTATTTCTAGTATCTATTTCAACAGGGCAAATTCTGAAGCAAAGGTCGAAGAGCTAGAATTGATGAACTGGGGAGCTCAAGCAGCTATTGAAGGTAAAGGTAAAACTTGCTCTGTTTGGGCATCCAATGAGGCAGAACGCACAAGTTAAAAGGCAAAAAACTTAGCTCAAAAAAGCAGCAATTCGAGCCTGCCCAATATCTAAGAGCCATTGTTTTATATCGATCTGACTTAATAGGTTTAATAATTGCCTTGCGAAGGAGTGAGTTCAAATATCAAATGCACTCCACAAGGAAGTTCGGTTTCCTTCTCCCGATGAGTTCCTACAAAGATTGCCTGGGAGCTGCCCTCGAAGCGGAGAGGCTCGGCTTTAATTCAGTTTGGGTCTACGACGACCTTCATGGCTTTCCAAGCGGTGGGGTTCTGGACTCGCTTACCGCATGGGCAGCGGTTGCTCAGGCGACCAGGAAAATCTCTATTGGCTCGTGCGTCATCGCTATTCAGCGCTACCATCCAGTTACGCTTTCGAAGGCCCTGACGACGATAGATTGGGTCAGCAATGGTAGGATCGTTGTCGGAATCGGAGCCGGTTGTTTTGTCAAGAACTACGGTTTTCC
>CAZWAU010000165.1:0-18976 GCA_964631995.1 uncultured Nitrososphaerota archaeon | reverse complement strand
CTCCCTTTGATTGCATCGAACAGGTCCACGGCCATCACCCGCATATTTTACTCATCACCTTGGATAAAAGCGATTCGCGTTTTTCCCTGCCTTTTGGGCGCCTTTCAACTGAACTGAATTTCAAGAGGGCGATCTAGGAGCCTGTGCTTTGAAATTTGAGGCCCTCTGCCTCTTTGCCTTCGACAGCCTATTCACAAGATCGAGAGATTGCTCGACTCTTGAGCCATCAACCTCAAGTAGCTCCATGGATCTTGAGAGCAGATCTTCGCCTTTCTTGGACCTGGCGATCGCCAAAGTCGATAATGAGAGCCCTGCTCCACCAAGCGAGATATCAGCGAACTCAGAGGAGAAGTCGTCGCATGCTCCGCAGCTTTTCCTAGCGCATGGCCTAACTTCCTCGAGTAGTATCTGCTTTCTGGAACCATCTGAAAGATCAACCAGAACCTTCCCCTTGATGTTGACCTTCGTGACATCGCTTGGGTCGACGTTGAGGCAGGAGCCTATCTTGCTTTCCATAAAACAGCTGTAATCGAAACATGCTGAACACATCAATCCTACTAGGAATTTAACAGGCTCCAATAATCTCTTCAACCCAAGAAGCTGCATCTTTCGAACTCCAGAAATTGTGCATGGCGTCCCAACCACAGCTATCCTTCTGAAACCACATTTTATGGCCTCGGGCAGGGTGATGAGGTTTGGCGAGTAGGAGTACCTCGTTCCTGAGCAAGCAATGATCTCGTCGCGCGTTGAAGCTATGGTTGGTTTTGGAGCCCACGGCCTCGAGCTGTCTTTGCCTGAGAGTAGGGCTGCATCGATCAGCCCATCTTCCAATGCCTTTACTAGAAGCGTAGTTGCTACACCACCATCTTGGGCAGACCTCAAGATTTCAGGGCTCTTACTTCTTGCTACGACGACCTTCCTTACAACGCCGAATCTTTCAGAAGGCAATCTCTCCCTTCCGAAAGAAGCCTCCTCGATCGTTTTTCGGTCGAAGGCGTACTTGTGGCACACCATGGTGCAGATTCCACAGAGTTTGCACTCACCCATAAGCACAGGTTTCTCATCTCGATATCCCAGGATGCCCTCATATGGGCACGATATAGTGCATGCGGAGCATCCGGAGCACCTTTCCGGCTCTAGAACCTTTTTAACAAGGTCCATAAAGCCTTGTTTTTGTGATTGCGGTTGCGAACGCGATTGCAACTCCAGCCGTTGCCCAACAAGCATCATTCTAAATGCGTTACGCTCATTTGGCCGGTTGTGGACGAGGCTACTAGATGTTCGACATGTCTAGAGCTTTCGACAGCATTGAGGTGGATCTTTTGAAGGTAGGGATCGTGACCAGAAATGCACAGTCTTGGTGCACAACACAACTTAGAGAGGCTCTTGAGAAAGCTGGGGTCGAGCCAGTCACTTTGAGCTTCAGCCACCTTCTAGCAAGGGTGGGGGGCAGGCCTGCTGTCGAGTATAAGAACTTCGATGCCACAAGTTTGGAGGCCCTGATCGTCAGGCCGATAGGATCTGGATCGCTTGACGAGATAATATTGAGGATCGACATCCTGCACAGGTTCGAGAGGCTTGGGTTGCGGATCATCAACAGCCCTTCCTCAATCGAGAAGGCTGTTGACAAGTACCATGCACTATGCATACTTGAGGAGAAGGGGTATCCGGTTCCAAGGACGGCGGTGGCCGAGGACTGGAAGGAGGCGCTCGTTTCATTTTACGAACTGGGCGGTGATGTTGTGGTAAAGCCCCTTTTCGGGTCGAGGGGAGTTGGGTCGACAAGGATATCCGATCCAGACATAGCCACAAGGGTTTTCAAGATCCTTGCGCAGCACCACCAAGCGATCTATGTCCAAGAGTACTTACCGCATGGAGGCAGGGACATCAGAGCTTTTGTGGTTGGGAAGGAGGTTGTCGCATCGATGTATAGGGTTGCAGACGGATGGAAGACGAACGTGAGCCAGGGAGCCAGGCCGGTACCTATGAGGTTGGGTGAGGCACTTTCAGAACTGGCTGTAAATGCTGTCAAGGCGCTTGGCTGCGAGGTTGCAGGGGTCGATGTTATGGAGACGCCCAATGGCCCCGTTGTCCTCGAGGTCAACTCCCAACCAGGATGGAAGGGATTGCAGTCCGTGACAGAAAAGTGGATCGCAGGCACGATCGTGAGGTATGTCTTGGAAAGGTGCGGGCGATCCTGTTAATTTTTCTTCCTGATGATCACTATTGGAAAATGGTGCGAAGAAGCGAGCATCTCCCATGTTACTTCCGTCATGCCAACTCCATACCTCTTGGCCATCTCCCATGCTGTCCTTCCTGCTCCGAAACCTCTCGCCCTGTCAGCAAGCTCGGCGATATCCAGAGCCTCCTCTATTCCCATGCTGCATCCAATGATGGCAAGAGGTGTTGCTCTCTTTCTTAACTTCAATAGCCTCCCAAAGATGTAGGCAGCGATTCCGAGGCTTGCTATTCCCTTCATTGGCCTTGGTCTAGGGGTGAAGTGGAACCCAAGGAAGGAGTACGTTTTGTCTGTATCAACTATCATCGTCGTGACACTCCTTGTCAATCTTGCTAAAGAAAGGTGCAGCAGTTGAGCTGTTTCAAAAGCATTGTTGAGCGGAAGACATGCGTATGAAAAAGGCAGGTTCGAAACATCTATGCCGCCCTCAGAGCCATGCCTAAGGGCCTGAAGTGGGCCTGAGAATGAAAGGGCGAGCTGCTTGTGTGCCGAGCCCTCGGCAGGATATTTTCGAAAATTTTCGATGGACACTCTCCTCATCCTGCAAAGGGGACCCAAGAGGTACCCCCAGACAAGGCGCATCCAGAAGTACGCAAGGAACTTGGCAGGCAGGCCTGGCTTGATCTTGCTTTCGTCAACGATGTTACCCTTTGCGATCGCCAGAGCTTTTTCTGAAAAAACCACTATGTCACCTTCCTCGATCCTTCCTGAAACATATGCCTTCAAGATCCTCTCAAGATCTGTTCCAGGTAACCAGTAAGGTGTCTCGATCAATAGTACTTTGTATCTCGCCCCCTTCTTTTTTCCGCATCGCTCCTTCCTTACCCGCTCCGTTTGCAAATATTCTGCCAATGCACTCCCTCGTTAGGGCTAAGGCGCTTTTATGTCTTGGATCAGCAAAATTAGCTACTCAACTGCGTTGCTTCAGTAAAGGATGAAAATAAAGATAATAGTTGGTGGATAGAAAGTGGAGCGTAATGAAAGAGCTTGCAGCACATTATAAAAAGTTGGCTGACAATATTATGAGGTCTGCCCAGCTTGCAGCAGCCCTTGAGGTGAGCGGATGGCCCAAACCTGGAAATGTTCACAGAACAGCAGAATTCGAAGATACGACATTTGAGCAATTCATCGCAGGTTCTGTAGCTCTTGGTCCACAGGCAAGGGAAGCAGCGCTCAGGGGGGTAGAGGCTGGGCTAGGAAGGATCGGTTTGGAAGAGGTTCGCGTTGGCGAAATTATTGATGCGATGATTGGAGATATAATGGCTTGGCACCGGGGAGGAAACACGCACCTCGGTACGAGCTTGCTTTTCGTCCCACTTTCAATCTCAGCTGGTTACACATTTGCTTGTGATTCAAGGCTCGCCTTATCAAAGCTCAGAAGGAATGTAGCAAGGGTGATGAGGGCAACGACTGTTCGGGATGCGCTAAAGTTCATGGAGGCATTGAAAAAGGCCTCACCGGCTGGGCTTGGAAGGCTTTCAGACAAAAACCTTCCAGATTTGAGCAAAAATGATTCTAGGAGAATGATCGTTCGGAAGGGCCTCACTCTTTACGACATCATGGAAGCGTCCAGCTCGTGGGACAATGTGGGAAAGGAGTGGGCCACAGGAATGGAGATATCTTTTCGCCATGGGTTTCCCACTTGGTCGAGGACGAAAAAAGAGACGGGAAGCGTTAACGTTGCGACAGTCCAAACTTTCCTCACGATACTGTCGAGGTTTCCTGATACGTTCATCGCGAGGAAGGTTGGAATGGAAAAAACTGAAGATGTAAGGAAGGCCGTAAGCATAGGCTTTGCAAAGGCTGCTCAGGTATCAGAAAGGGCTTCAAAAATTTTGGCCATCGGAGGAGCAAAAACGAGAGAGGGCATCGATGCGCTCAGGAAATTCGACAGATCTCTGCATGCAAAGGGCGGGAGGCTGAACCCCGGGACGACAGCTGATCTGACTTCCGCTTCTATAATGGTAGCTCTGCTAAGTGGTGAGAGACCTTGAGAAGCTCAAGATTTTACGTGGCTTTGAACCCACGCACATCACTTCACGATCTTCTTCGCAGCTCTTATCGCCTTTATGGCGTCCTCTGCAGTAACTTTTGGCTCCTCCTTACCTAGGACGCAATTTATGAAGTGCTCGTCAAGCTGGCGGTGACCCCAGACCCTTGTGCCCGAAACCTGGATATCCCACTCCCTCGGTTTTTCTTCAGAACCGTAAAGTACTATCTTGTTGTTCCAGATCACGTGCAGTACATTTGAGTTTGCCCCATAAACCTCGAGCCTAGTTGTGCTTGCCGAGCTGTTTACGGAGGAGCTGAGGTGCACGGAACCGACGACCCCATTTGAGAATTTCAGAACCCCCATCGTGTTGTAACCGAGTATGCCACCGTATTCCTCAAACTTCCTGTAGTTGCTCATCCATTCGGCGCTCTCTATCTCGCTCCTGAGCATCCAAGGTAGCATGTCAAGGGACCAGACAGCAAGCGTGAAGTCTGGATAACCACCGCTCTTCTCAATATCCCAGGCCCAGGAGCCTGCTGGCCACTGTTCCGCCAAGCTCATAACAGGTATGAATTCCCTGTAGTGGACAGCTATGGGATCTCCGATCTCTCCAGACTCGATCATCTCCTTCGCTTGAATGTATGCAGGCGTAAACCTGAAGTTCAGAACGGGCATGAGGATTACGCCTGCCTTCTTTGCCGCATCTGCAAGCTTAGCTGTTTCCTCGATCGTAGGAGCTAATGGCATTTCGCAGAGGACATGCTTCCCCTTTCCTATCGCCTTCATTGCAAAATCGAAGTGCGATGGCGTTGGAACGGCGAGAACGACCGCATCTATCCCCGGATCGTTGAGCAGCTCATCGTAATCCAAATAATATTTCACACCATACTTTTCCGAAAGCTGCTTGACCCTCTTCTCAGTCCTCGCGCAAAGTGCCACCAATTCGGACCCGGGTATCTTCTTGAATGAAGGGGTGTGCGCCGATCCACCCACGAAACCAACTCCAACCACTGCAACGCCCACTTTTTCCGTAACACATTCCTCCAATTCGAGCGCGCATTTTTTCACCATATAAAAGCATATCTCAGATGTGGAGCTTGCTCCAAGCATGAATGCAAAGCGCTAATAGGAGGAAATCGTTAAAGAAGAAGGCTCGAGCTTGGTGCCGTGAGTAAGAAAGATGCCCGAACCCATCAGGATAGGCTTCATCAAGCTTGGAAACATTGGAACAGCTCCTTTGGTTGAGTTCCTCCTGGACGAGAGGGCTGAGAGGGAAGACATCTCCACGAGGACCATTGGCTCTGGATCGAAGATAGGGCCTGTAGAGGCTGAGGAGGTTGCTAAAAAGTTGCTTGAATTCAAACCACAGATAGCGATCATCCTGAGCCCGAATGCAGCTCTTCCTGGACCAACAAAAGCCAGGCAGGTCGTGGCCGAGGCAGGGGTGCCAACGATCGTGATATCTGATGGTCCAACAAAGAAGGCTTTGAAGCAGCTGGAGGAGGGAGGATTCGGTTACATTATCGTTGAGGGAGATCCTATGATCGGAGCAAGAAGGGAGTTTCTCGATCCTGTGGAGATGGCGATCTTCAACTCGGACATATTGAAGGTCCTTTCAGCCACAGGTGTTCTGAGGATAGTGACTGAGGAGATCGACAAAGCTATAGAGTCTCTGAAGAGAGGCGAGAGACCAGCTCTCCCAAGGGTCATAGTGGATAAAGAAAGAGCTGCTGAGGCAGGGGGCTTCTCAAATCCATACGCAAAGGCAAAGGCGATCGCCGCCTACGAAATATCATGCAGAGTAGCAGCCATTACAACTGAAGCGTGCTTCGTCGTCAAGGAATGGGAAAGATATACTACAATTGCAGCGGCAGGACATGAGATGATGCGGTGCGCAAGCAAGCTTGCTGATGAGGCGAGGGAGATCGAGAAGGGTGATGATTCGATACTTAGAACACCTCACTTCGACGATGGAACAACGCTCCGCAAGAAGGAGCTTCTGGAGAAGCCGAGAAGAGCTGGTTGAATGGCTGGGAGTTGGCGTTGAAGGTCATAGTTGTGACTGGAAGAAGCATAGCGCAGGGGCGATCCAAGGAGAGCAAGTTCTCCGACGAATATGCTAGAGCTGCAGCAACATGCGAAGTTGATCCTGAAGACCTTTCAACCCTTGGTGTTAAGCCGGGCCAGAAGGTAAAACTGACGACAAGCAGGGGGAGCGTAAATCTTTTCGCATCTGTGTCAAGTCAGTCGCCACATAGGGGAATAGTCTTCATACCCTTCGGTCCTTGGGCGAACTCACTGATGGACGCCAAAACAGACGGAACAGGCATGCCAACCCTAAAGGGAACGGAAGCGGAGATCGAGCCTGCAGCTGAGGATGAGGTACTTGGTCTTAAGGAGCTTCTGGCAAAGAACCTGAAGGAAAGAGGAAGGACTTGAACGTAGAGAATGTTATCAAGGGCGTGGTCTGCCCATTCTGTGGATGTTGCTGCGACGATCTAGAGGTAACAGTCAGAAACAACGAGATAGCAAAGGTCGAGAATGCATGCGCCCTTGGACGAGCAAAGTTCGAAAGATGGCTTGAGGGCAGGATCATTAGGCCAAGCATAAGAGCGGATGGAAAGATTTTAGAGACGAGCTTCGCCAAGGCAGTTGAAAGATCTGCAAGAATTCTTTATGATGCCAGATATCCTCTTCTCTGGGGATGGAGCTGCACAAGCTGCGAAGCTCAGAAGATAGGTGTGGAGCTTGCAGAGGAGGTGGGAGGCGTCATCGATAGCACGACCTCGACATGCCATGGCCCTGGCATAATCGCGGTCCATGATGTGGGCGAATCTTCTACCACGCTTGGAGAGATTAGGCACAGGGCAGATCTTGTAATTTACTGGGGGTGCAACCCTTTGCATGCGCATCCCAGGCACATGAGCCGTTACTCGGTTCTATCTGAGGGAAGGTTCAGGAAGCGGAGAGGGGAGAGGAAGATGATAGTCGTAGACGTAAGGAGAACAGCAACTGCGAAGATTGCGGACGAGTTCATCAAGATAGAGCCGAACAGCGACTACGAAGCCCTAACAGCCCTTAGGATTTGTCTGAAGGGCGAAGAGCTTGAGCATGACGGTATAGCGGGCGTGCCATCGAAGAAGTTCGAGGAGCTCATTGACGAGATGGTAGGCTGCCAATTCGGAGTCATCTTCTTCGGCTTGGGGCTGACGATGTCAGCTGGAAAATCCAGAAATGTGGATGCTGCACTCTCTCTTGTAAGAGACCTGAACTCGAAGACGAAGTTCGTAATAGTGCCCATGAGGGGGCACTTCAATGTGACGGGTGCAAACGAGGTTTTTGCTTGGCAGACCGGCTATCCTTTCGCCGTGGACCTAAGCCAAGGATATCCGCGTTACAATCCAGGGGAAACTTCTGGAGTTGATATAGCTGCGAGGCTTGATTGCGACGCAGCACTGGTAGTTGGTTCAGATCCGATCTCAAACTTTCCACTTGAAGCTGCAAGGAACCTCTCATCGATCCCGATTATCTGCATCGACCCCCATGAGACGGCCACGACAAGCGTTTCCGACACGGTGATTCCATCCGCGATCGTTGGAATAGAGGCTGAAGGAACGGTATACAGGATGGATGGCGTTCCCCTTTTGCTGAGGAAGCTGATCGATCCACCTGAAGGTGTGTCCAAGGACACGGAGATACTAGAAGCCATACTCAACGAGGTCAGGAGAATAAGAAGGGGGCGGTAAAGCATGGAGCTTCTGATAAAAAATGGATATGTTGTCGATCCTGCAAATGGGATCGATTGCGAAAAGTTGGACATCGCGGTAAGGGGAGGAAGAATAGTTGAAGAGGTATCATCTTCTGCAAAGATATTGGATGCTTCGAATATGCTCGTGATGCCTGGGGGAGTTGATATCCACTCACACATAGCTGGCTCAAAGACGAACTTGGCGAGGGTTTTGAGGCCTGAGGACCATTTCAGGGACTTTGAGAGAAGGACGGCCTTAACGCGATCGGGTGTAGGGCACTCTGTGCCATCAACATACACGACAGGCTATAGGTACGCAAGGATGGGATACACAACCGTCATCGAGCCTGCCACACCGCCTTTAAAGGCAAGGCACACGCATGATGAGCTTAACGATACGCCCATCATAGACAAGGCCTGTTTTCCTCTCTTTGGAAACAACTGGCATGTGATGGAGTACCTGAAGAATGGAGACCTAGAGATGTGTGCAGCGTACTTGAGCTGGATGCTTAGAGCAACGAAGGGATATGCGATAAAGATCGTAAACCCAGGGGGTGTAGAGGCCTGGCACTGGGGAGGGAATGTGGTCGGGCTCGACTCCGAGGTACCGCACTTCGGCATAACACCAAGGGAGATCGTCAGGGGGCTTTGCAAGGTGAATAAGATGCTGAAGCTTCCACACGCGATCCACGTCCACCCGAACAACCTCGGAAAACCAGGAAACTACTTGACAACTATCAAGACCATGGAGTGCGTGAAGGACTTAGCCGAAGGGGTATCGATCCACGTAACACATTGCCAGTTCACTAGCTTCAAGGGGGAGGACTGGAGCACCCTGAGATCTGGAGCACAGGAAATTGCTCGCTACGTGAACAGGAACGATCACGTGACTATCGACATGGGGCAAATAATATTCACCGCTACAACAACGATGACAGGTGATGGACCATTCGAGTACATCCTTCACCAGATCTCGGGTAGAAAATGGGTAAACAAGGATGTGGAGGCTGAGACTGGGGCTGGAGTAGTGCCGGTAGTTTACAAGAGGAGGAGCTTTGTTAATGCAACCCAGTGGGCGATAGGGCTTGAGCTGGCGCTCCTGATCGAGGATCCCTGGAAGGTCTATCTTACGACAGATCACCCAAATGGAGGGCCTTTCACAGCCTATCCGAGGGTTGTATCATGGCTGATGAGCAAGAGGGCAAGGGAGAGGACGATGAGCAGAATGAACCAGAGCGCTGCGAGGAAGACGATCCTCCAGAGCTTGGAGAGGGAGTACAGCTTCGAGGAGATAGCGATAGTCACAAGAGCTGGAACTGCAAAGGCACTTGGGCTCAAGGCGAAGGGGCACCTCGGCGTAGGGGCTGACGCGGACATATCGATATACAGGATAAATCCGAAGGAAATCGATCCATCTAAGGATTACAGGGCTGTGAGGAAGGCCTTGAGAAGGGCAGCTTACACCGTGAAGGATGGACAGATAGTTGTGAAGGACGGGGAGATAAAGGAGGTGACACAAGGAAGGACTTTCTGGATCGACTCAAGGGTTCAAAAGGACCTTGAAGAGAAGATGCACAGAGAGCTTTCGAAAAGCTTCCGGGAATACTATACCGTCAGCATTGAAAACTATTTCATCAGCGAAGGAGAGCTTGCAAGATCTTCGCCAATATGCGTAGGCGAGGCGAAGGTATGACGAGAATATTGCTAAGGCCCAGGAAATTGTTCAAGGTCCCGATAGAAGCATCAGCCATATCTCCCGACAACTTCGCAACAGCCAGGACGGTTGAGGAGATCAAGAATCAAGTCGTCTGGGAAGGGAACAGACCCGCAACGCTTGCATCCCTCTTCGATATCGAAGAGCGTGAGCAAGGGGGAGAGCTGCTCGAGATAATCATCGATGGGGATGCTTCAAAACTCAGGGGCGTTGGCAAGGGAATGGGATCGGGCACAATAACGGTGGAGGGGAATGCTGGTATTAGGCTAGGGGAGGCGATGAGAGGGGGGACAATAACTGTGAACGGGAATGCAGGTTCATGGCTTGGGTCGAGGATGAGGGGCGGGAGGATAGAGGTGAGTGGGGATGCGGGCGATTATGTCGGTTCCGCGATTAGAGGAAGCACAAGGGGCATGAGAGGAGGGCAAATAGTTGTACGTGGTAGTGCTGGCAACGATGTTGGATGTTGGATGAGGGATGGCATGATAAGGATAGGAGGAAATGTTGGCCAGTTTGCAGGAGTTCACATGCTCGGTGGCACGATTGTGATCGAGGGAAGTTCCAAGGGGAGAATAGGTGCTGCCATGAAGGGCGGGAAAATCGTGGTTCTTGGCGAAGTTGGAAGGGTTCTCCCCTCGTTCAGCATAGAGGAGATTAGGAATGTCGCGAGAGTTGGAGAAGATAGGATTCCAGGTCCTTTCTATGTATTTGCCGGCGACCTTGCAGATGATGGGGACGGAAGGCTTTATGTCTCGAAGGACCGGAACCCGGAACTCAGATTTTATGAGTCTTACATTGAGTAGGTGGGAAAAAATTGGGAAATATAGGTGTTAACGAAAGGGCGCGAAGGCTTTTTGAAACTTTGGCCGGAGATCCAGAAGGATATGGAATTGAAGTGCATAAAATGGCTAACGGAGCGACCATAATAGACGCAGGGGTTAATGTGCCAGGAAGCTTCGAGGCTGGCAAGATCGTGACCGAGATCTGCATGGGAGGGCTTGGGGAAGCGACAATCGGTATGAGGGAATATGGAGGCACTGAACTACCATCGATAACTGTCAGGACCGACCAGGCTGCGATATCACTGCTCGCCTGCCAGCTTGCGGGTTGGAAGGTTGTTGGTAAGGATGGAACCTATGGGTATGCCTCAGGGCCTGCAAGGGCGGCAGCCCAGAGGCCGAAGAGGCTGCTACCAAACCTCCTTTTCCAGCAGCTTCAGTACAAGGAGGAGCCTGGTGTGGCAGTAGCTTTCATCGAGCCCTTCGGGAAGAGCCTCCCAGGGGATGAAGAGGCCCAGTTCATTGCTGATAACTGCAACATAAATACTGAAAACGTTTTCATCGTTGCATCGTTGGCAAGCAGCATTACAGGTTCGGTCCAGATATCGGGGCGCGTGGCAGAGATGGGAATGTACAAACTCTGCCAGCTCGGGCTCGATCCACTCAAGGTTAAAAACGCAATCGGATCTGCTCCCATAGCGCCTGTTCAGCCGGAAGCTGATAAAGCTGTTGGAATATGCAACGACTGCATAATTCTTGCAGGTTCCTCATACTACATTGTAAGGTCTGGGGAGGGTGAGGATTTGGAGAATATTGTAGGAGCTGTTCCATCCTGCAACTCGAAGGACTACGGAAAACCTTTCTACGAAACATTTTTGGAGGCGGGGAGGGATTTTCACAAGATAGATCCAGGCCTTTTCAGCCCTGCGCAGGTGGCGGTCAACGACATGAGGACAGGAAGAACATACCAGGCTGGAGGTGTCGACGCCGCCCTCTTAGCAAAGTCCTTGGGCATCTGATCTGATTGGATAGGATAGCCCACAAGCCATAAATTGAGCTGGAAAAGGAGCCGCCTTCTGTTGTGAAGAGTTCTGGGAGGGTTGCCTTTGGTGAACTCCGTTGAGATTGAAGATACGTTTTCAGAGGCGTTCCCGATGTGGTTCTGCAGAATTCTGATTACGGCCGTCGACGAGAAATGGGCTTTGACGGCAGCACAAGCAGCTACTGGGTTCGCCTCAAGCATCATAGCGTCTCCAGCCGAGGCGGCGATAGAGAAGACTGTGCCACCTGGCGAAACGCCTGACAAAAGGCCTGGGTGCATCATACAGATCTACCACAGGTATCGGACGAACCTCAGGGCGCAGATGACGGCGAGGTTGGGACAGTGCGTCCTTACTTGCCCTACGACTGCAGCCTTCAATGCGCTGCCTGAGACAAAGAGAAGGGCCAAGATCGGGAAGAGCTTGTCGCAGTTCGGAGACGGATATGCTGAAAGGGCTGTGATTTATGGAAGAGAGGTTTGGCGAATACCTGTGATGGAGGGGGAGTTCATTGTTGAGGAAACTTTCGGATTGAAAAAGGGCGTAGCTGGTGGGATGTTTTTGATACTCGCCAAAGAATCTGGCGCAGGCCTTAGGGCTGCTGAGGAAGCTGCAAAGGCTGCCAGAACCGTTGAGGGAGTTGCCCTCCCGTTTCCTGGAGGTGTTTGCCGCTCAGGCTCGAAGGTTGGGTCGAGGAAGTACAAGCTTGGTGCATCGACGAACGATCCATTCTGCCCTACACTAAGGGGCAAGATAGAGGGGAGCCTCGTGCCTGAGGGAGTGGAAAGTGTGTATGAGATCGTGATCAATGGCATAAACCAAGATCGCGTGAGGGAGGCGATGTCTAGGGGTATAAAAGCGGCAACGCAGGTGGAAGGGGTGGTAAAGATAACTTCTTCGAACTATGGAGGAAAGCTAGGTCCTTACAAGATTCGACTGAGGGAGCTTGTCCTGACCGATTGAGTACCAAAGATTGTTAACCAAGATAAGAAAGGAAGAGCGATGGATCCTGTCGAGGGCTTCTACCTCGAGGATGATCGGGGAACGATATTTGCAGTAAAGGGCATAATGCATCCAAATAAAAAGTACATCGTGGTTCCTCGCTATGTACGAAGCAAGACAGGCGAGAGGGGGACTTCTTCAAGGTACGTGAAGCTTCCATCCTCGAACTACAAGCTATCTATGGAAAGATGGCCACACTTGAGACAGCTCGATCCGTACATGGGAATAGAGGTTCTTGCCATGAAGGGGGATGAGGTTAAGAAGATATACGATCCGATTTCAAAACTTGATGAGATTAGGAAGGATGCCCCAACTCCTCTTCATGAGGCGTGCATTCGCCTTTCCAAGATGCTTGAAGAAAGGGGCGTAGATGGAAGTAGAATTGGAGTCACAGGTTCGATTCTCTTGGGTCTCGAGAAGAAATCTTCGGATATCGACCTTGTCGTCTATGGTTTCGCCAATTCGGTTAGAGCATATGAAGCGATGCGCCATCTCAGGCATGAGGAGCTTACGATCCCGATTAAAGGTAGAGAAGGTAACCCGATGCGTTTGCCAATTGAAGTCCACCTGGCACATGAAAGAAGAAAGTTGCTGAAGGGCGTCCTGCTCCTTGGGGAAAGGCAGTTCGATTACCTTTTGCGCTGCATTCCGCTGAAGGAAGAGTATGTGGAAAGGTACGGGGAAGCGAGGCACATTGACATGGGGCCGGTAAAGCTCGAAGCGAAAGTGATCGAAGACAAGTTCGGGTTCCTAGTCCCCACGCGGTACTCGATCCAAACACTGGGCTGCAATTGTATACAAATGGATGTAGTCTCATACGGAGGCGTCATATGTGAGCAGGCAAAGAAGGGGGAAAGGGTGCTCGTATCTGGAAAACTTGAGGAAAGGGTTGATGTGGTTAAAGGTAGGACGGAGTCTGAGATAGTAGTTGATATGGGAGGGCACTACCTCTACGATCCAGAACTTGCAGATACTGGCTAAGACTCTTCCAATAACTCAAGCTTCTTCTGCAGTTCTTCCTTCTTCTTATCGTAGTCGGCCTTAGAGATTTTTCCTGCCTTCAAATCTTCTTCCAGCTTCTTCAACTCTTCCTTTATCTGGGCTTCCGACAAGGCACTTCATCCGGGCGCGGTTTGAAGAGGTATATAGACATAACCTTTTGGAACCTAGAAAGGAACCTTGGACCCTGAGGGCCTTCTGTAGAACCTTCCAAAGTCTTCAACCTTTGAAAGTATGTCACCAGAGAATACAGGGCCGTCGATGCAAACGCGCAGGCCAAGCTTGTCCAAAACGCAGGATCCGCAAAGGCCAACGCCACACTTGATCCACCTTTCGAGCGAAGCCTGTACATGGATGCCCTCATCGATGCAAAGATGGACAAGCCTTGCCATCATGGGCTCAGGGCCACAAATATACGCATGGTCAAATTCACCGCCAATTATCTCACTTTCTGCCAAGTCGTATGCAGATCCCTTCTCTCCAACTGAACCGTCCTCTGTCACGGGCTTGACCTTGCAGTATTTGGATAGTGCCTCTTTGAAGAGGAGCTCCTCGCAAGTTGGTGCGCCTATGATAGTGGTTATGTTGGAACATCTTGAGCTCAGCCTCCTGGCCAAAAAGAGGAGGGGCGCTGCGCCCGTTCCTCCTCCTACCAGCAAAGCATTGCCTTCGAAGAGCTCGAACCCTTTCCCATAGGGTCCCCGAATACCTATCAATTCCCCGGCCCTTTTCTGACAAAGTGCTCTGGTGCAGTCGCCCACAACCTTGACGGCGATCCTTACAGTGCTGCCCTCTATGTCTGCAATGCTGATAGGAACCTCATCCAGGCCTGGAACATATACCATTACAAACTGGCCTGGGGAGGAGGAGGCTGCATACATGTCATCAAACTCGATGCTCCATGTGCTTTGACACTCGCGCTCTATTTCTAGTATCTTGACCGGCCTTGGCCTGTCAAGTGGTCTTTGACACGTCAAATCCTTGCAGCCCCCACAAGCTGCTTTAGTGATGAGCAGCCAAGCTTTTCAAGCTCGCGCTCAAGACCATTTGCAACTTCCTTGAACACGCCAAGTCCACGAAGTCTTATTGCAGAGCCGATCTGGACCGCCGAGGCACCAGTCATGATCATGTCCACCGCGTCTCTCCAGTCATAAATGCCACCACAGCCAATTATGGGAATCGAGAGGGCACTTCCCAAATCGTAGACACAACGAAGCGCTATGGTCTTTATCGGCTTTCCTGATAGGCCGCCCTTCAGGGCAGAGAGAACGGGTCTTCCAAACTTGCTTTCCACCACCATTGCCGAAACTGTGTTTATGGCGACGACTCCATCCGCTCCAGCTCCTTCTGCTGCAAGGCCTATTTCCACAATGTCTGTAACATTTGGCGAAAGTTTAACGAATACAGGTTTATCCGTAACCGCCTTGACGCTTCGAACAGCTTCCCTAACCAAATCTGGATTTCTACCTATCTCGCCAATTCCGCTGACACTTGGACAGGAGACGTTTAGCTCGAATGCGTCGACCGAGTCCTCGAGGATCGATGCTGCCCCACCATAATCTTCTGGCCCGCACCCGAAGATCGAGCCGATAAGCGGAACGGGAAATGGAAGGTACCCTTGCAGCTCCTCCCTGAAGATTCTGGCGCCAGGGTTTGAAAGGCCAATGGCATTGATGAATCCACCCTCCTCGATCTCGACGAGCACGGGGTTTGGGTAGCCATCTCTGGGCTCGATGCTAATCGACTTTGTGACAACGCCACCAGCACCGTTTCTAGCAACTCTCAGCAGTGAAGAAGGAGAAACACCAAGGATTCCGGCGGCAAGCATGGTGGGATTCTCAAGGTGCAGCCCTCCAAGATCTATGCCAAGGCTTGCCATGCCAAGCCGAATTTATGGAAGGAAGGAGGGTACTTATCTGTATCCGACCGAGATAGCCATTTTTACCACTAGCTGGAAACCATTCATGGAGACCACCAAACCTTTTCTACTTAGCCGAATAGCATTGGGAATGATGGGAAGAGTCTTCTTCGTCGAGACGGCTGCAGGCATATTCATCCTGGATGAGGATGGAAAATTGGTAAAGTGCAAGGCCTTTGGGGAAGTGGAGGAAGCTGCAAAGGAGCTTGCAAGCCTTGGTGAAGGAAAGCTTGGAGAGTTCTCAGCCAAGGCAATAAAAGAATGGGGAGAGATGGAGTACGTTTTCGAGGACCCGAGGCTTGTGGCAGATGCGAAGGAAAGGCTTGGCGTGCAAGCTTCTGTCGAGAGCCCATCGAAGCCAGCAATTAAGCTCAGATCGAACATAGGAGCATACATCGGAAGCATCGGTCTAAGCAAGGAGGAGTATGAAGAAGTACGCAGGAAGGTTTCGATCGAGATTGCTTCCAGGAAGATCTCTGAATCATCTTCAACCCTAGATATGTCGATCGTCCAGGCTGTCAATCTGCTTGATGAAACTGACAAGTGCATAAACCTCCTCATCAGCAGGCTAAGGGAGTGGTATGGCCTCCACTTTCCTGAACTCTGGGACAAGGTGCAGAGGAACGAAAGATACCTTTCGCTTGTTGCTCGTCTGTGCGACAGGTCGAGGTTCACACCGGAGAACCTGAAGGAAGTTGGCATACCTGATCGGCTGGCAGATGAGATCTCGAAGCTGGCAAAGGATAGTTCTGGAGCACCCCTCGAAACCTCTCTTCCACAAATCAAGGCCCTGGCTGAAACGATCATCATGCTCAGCAAGCGCGGCGAAGAGACGGCGAAGTTCCTAGAAGGGGCGATGGAGCTTGAGGCTCCGAACCTGAAAGCGCTTGTTGGAGCCTCGATAGGTGCTAGGCTGGTGGCCCAGGCAGGAGGGATCCTGAATCTAGCGAAGATGCCCTCAAGTAAGATACAGGTTTTGGGAGCGGAGAAGGCACTGTTCAGATCGATGAAGACGGGCAGCAGGCCTCCGAAGCACGGTACAATATTCCAACACGCAGCCATACATGGTTCTCCAAGGAGGTTAAGGGGCAAGGTCGCAAGGGCACTTGCGGGAAAGATAGCGATAGCTGCCAGGATAGATGCATTTTCGGGCGAGTTCCAGGGAGACAGGATCGAGGAGGAGTTTGAGATGAGGATGAAACAGCTGTTGAAGGAGGTGGGAAGGTGAAGGTGGAAAGGCACAAGTTCGAGGGCGTCTACTGGGTGAGAAACGAAAGCGCATTCCTTGCGACTGAGAATCTGAAGCCTGGCGAGAATGTATATGGGGAAAGGATCGAGAATGTTCAGGGAGTCGAGTACAGGGAGTGGGATCCGCATAGAAGCAAGCCATCGGCGGCGATAAGAAACGGCATTGAGGTGTTTCCTTTCAAGAAGGGCAGCAAAGTCCTTTACCTTGGAGCTGGCTCCGGGACGACAGCAAGCCACATATCGGACATCGTGGGGGTTGAGGGAAAGATATTCTGCGTCGAGGTAGCATTCAGACCGATGAGAGACCTTCTGGCAAGGGTTGCAAAAAAGAGGGAGAACATCGTAGCTATACTTTCAGATGCCAGGCACCCGCTCCTCTACAGGTGGATGGTGGAGGAGTGCGATATTGTGTACTGCGACATAGCACAGCAGGATCAGACGAAGATCATGCTTGACAATTGCGAATGCTACCTAAAACCCGGGGGGTATGCGATGATAGCAATTAAGGCTAGGAGCATAAGCTCAGTTGCAAGGCCGGAGGAGATATTCAGGGGGGAGGAGAGGAAGATCGAGGCTTCTGGATATGAGATATTGGAATCTATCGATCTTGAGCCATACGCGGAGGCACACCGATTGGTTACATCTGTCAGGAAGGGACACCAGTGAGCACGAAGGGCCGGCAGCTCCTTTGTGGCGTTGATGACGCTGGAAGGGGCCCCGTCATAGGTCCGATGGTTTTGGCAGGTGTGGCACTTTACGAAGACAGGGTTCGCATTCTTGAGGAGCTGGGTGTCAGGGACTCGAAGGTGCTCAGCCCTTCGACTCGCCTTAGGCTCAGCGATCGGATACTGGAGGTTGCGGATCGCGTTGAGATTGAGGTTGTCCAGCCAAGGGAGATCGATGAATATGTGCAGAGGAGAAGGAAGCTCTGGAAGCTGAACAGACTTGAGGCGGAGAAGATGGCGCTTTTACTTCGAAAGATAGGTCCAAGCATTGCCTATGTGGATGCACCCGATGTTGATGCTGAGAGGTTTGGTAAAACTGTTGAGGAGATCCTTTCAGGAGGGGTGGAAATAATTGCGAAGCACCATGCAGACGAAACTTACCCGCTCGTATCAGCTGCTTCGATCGTGGCAAAGGTGAGGAGGGACAGGGAGGTCGAGTGGCTAAAGGCAAGATATGGGGACTTTGGAAGTGGCTACCCCTCGGATCCAAGGACGAGGAAATTCATCCAGAAGTTGCTGAATGAGAAGGGCGAGGTTCCAGATTTCGTGAGGAAGAGCTGGAAGACCTTGAAGAAGCTCACTTAAAATGGTTGCAGGCGAGGCCCAAACAGACCGAACCATTAATAATCCTCCTGCTAGGCAGTTTGGAGAGATGTCAACAAAGGAAACCTTCAATGTGGATAAAGAGAGGCAGTTTTCGGAGTGGTACAACAGGATAGTGAGGGAGGCGACCATAATAGACGACAGGTACAATGTGAAGGGATTCATCATATACAGACCATGGGGGATGGCCATGATCAAGGAGATCTACAAGCTTTACGAGGAGGAGTTGGAGAGGAGGGGACACCTTCCAACGCTTTTCCCTGTCGTCATACCGGAAGAAAATCTGCAGAAGGAAAGTGAGCATGTGAAGGGATTCACTCCTGAGGTTTTCTGGGTTACGCATGGAGGAAATGAGCCGCTTGAGAAGAGGCTTGCCCTTCGGCCAACATCGGAAACAGCATTCTATCCGATGTATGCTCTCTGGATAAGGAGCGCAAGGGACCTGCCCCTAAAGCTCTACCAAAGTTGCTCCGTCTTCAGGTACGAAACAAAAGCGACGAAGCCGCTTCTAAGAGGAAGGGAGTTTCTATGGATAGAGAGCCACGACGCGTTTCAAACCGAACAGGATGCCCTGGAGCAGGTCAAGGAGGACATGGAGATAACGGTGAAGGTGCTTGGAGAACTTGGCATACCTGTCATGTTCTGCAGACGCCCCCAATGGGACAAGTTCAAGGGAGCTGTCGATACATATGCTGCAGACTGCCTCATGCCTGATGGAAAGCTGAACCAGGTTGCATCGACGCACTACCTTGGAAGGAGGTTCAGCGAGGCGTTTGGCATATACTTCCAAGGTGAGGACGGAGAGAGCAGGGCGGTATACCAAACGTGCTTCGGGCCTGGAATTGGGAGGGCTCTTGCAGCGCTCATCTCGATCCACGGTGACAACTCTGGCCTAGTGCTGCCCTTCCAAGCTGCGCCTATCCAGGTGGTTGTCGTACCAATCCCGGGGGAAGAGAGGGTCCTAGAAC
>CAZWAU010000164.1:0-6040 GCA_964631995.1 uncultured Nitrososphaerota archaeon | reverse complement strand
TCCTTTTATCATTTTTAGTTATCATAAGCCTCTTGGTTTATTTGGAAACTTTCACAAAGTCTTAAAAACCTAAGAACATACTGTTCTGGCAGGATGAAGATTGTACGTGCAAAAAGCGGATAGGATCGTGCGGAAAAAAGTCAGGGATGAGGGAGCCAAGAAAGTTACTATCCAGTTACTGATAGATAAGCGCAAAGCAAGGACATTCGTCATGAGGAGATTTTTCGTTGAACGGGGAGGGGAAACTCCGCTTCACGAACACAGCTGGGAACACGAGGTATACATTTTGAAAGGCTATGGGATTGTTACAGATGGAAAGGTTAAACACAAAATTGGGCCGAACACCGTTGTCTATGTGCCTCCAAACCAAAAACACCAGTTCAAGAACATTGGAAGGAGTACTTTCTCCTTTCTCTGCTTGATACCCAAGTAGCAAGATAAGAGATCTATATTCCATTATGATCTACATATTTCCTATTCTGACCTGAATAACTAACAGTACTTCATTGCAGCATTCAGGAATGATTTGATATTCTCCTGTGGAACAGAACTATCCACCACGCCGCTGCTCAAAGACCACCCACCTTCTCTTCCCATGATATCTGCGATTCTCTTCACCTCCCCCTCTATTACAGTAGGATCCAACAACATCCTTCCCGGAGCTAAGAAGATGCCAAACCTCACCCTTTTGGAACCAAGCGCGTATTTGAACAATTTCAGATCTGAAGAACTGACTAGGGAACTTATCGTCCTTACTGGTATCCTTTTGAAAATTTCGACGAACTGATCCATCACGTCTTGAGTTTCAAAGCTCCAGTTCCTCCATCCACACCTCTCAGCATATTCAGCATAATATGGAATAACGAATTTCTCAACCAATCGGGAAGAAAAATAGGACAGAGGATTATCATAAAAACGTCCTTCGATACCTTCTCCCCGATATGGAATCTGCCAAACCTCCTCATAGTACCTGTTTATCTTGTCATAAACATCCACCATCTTCCTCATTAGCTTGTGAACTATTGGTGGATCTTCGTGCATGTCCCTTATCAATTGCGTTATACCCCTTGTATAAGCGGCCATTTGAAGTGGCGAACCATCTCCACCCAAGATCCTTACATCAATAATGTCTCCTATTAGTTTTTCCAAAGTCTCCACCCTCTTTAGAATCTCAGGCATTAGGCCAGCATTCGATATTTCAGGTACTACGAAATCATCGATCTTTTCCTTTTCATCAAAAACTCTATAACTCAGATCGATCCATGGAAAATCATCTTCTGGAAAGACCGTCCTGCACCCAACGATGGACGGGTGGAGAAACACCCCACCCAAAGGCCCTACAGCATCTGGGATCACGAATGTCCTGTCATCCCGAAATTCTCTGAAGGAATCGATCCATGCCCTCAATTCACACTCGACCAAAAGCTCCGGATCATCCCACAATTTTCCTATCTTCACGTTGTACTTTCTATAGTACCTGTCAGACCAGACAGGATCAAAGCTCAAGCTAACTGGAGTTCTGTCGGGTTTCTCAAACTTCCAAGCAGCCTCGTGGCGAATTTTTGCCGCTTGGATCCTTCCTTCATTTTCCTTCTCGAGTACCTTTGCCTCACTGACAAGGTCCTTTACCTTTTCCCTGAAAGTCAGAGCCATAGATGTCTTCTCTCGAATTCATTTTTCCACGGCCTAAATATGGCTTACTGATTTGAGCAGTGAAGATTAAATTTAATTGGATAAGCCAAAGCCTTTTCTTCAAAGATAGTTTCTATCACATTGAAAGAGCATTGGCTTTCCATATCGTCAAATCACCTTTTTAGTAGAAAGGATTTACGGTTTAATAGATAAAACTCCTTAATGATGTCATCCAAGTCTAATCCTTGATGACAACTCATTCAGTTCATTGCTCATTATGTAGACATCAGCCACCTTGAATATATCCTCTTCAGAAGACAGCAAAAAGTTAAGGGCATTGTCGATCGACTTCAAAGCTTTCTCCCTCTCGCCCTTCAGATAGTAAGCAAAGGCCTCAAGAACCAGTGATACATACTCATTGTGATGCAGCAGATAAAAAGCAGATTTCTCGCAAGCATTACCTTTCAGATTCCTCGCCATCCTTTCGAGCCCTGGGCGGCTTTCCTTGACGAACTCTAGTAGCTCTTGGACCTTGTTTGAAACAAGACCCTTTATGGCATCTAAATGACCGTAGTTCTTTTCGGAATCCACAAAAGAGTATATTTTTTCAAGGTAACCGGAGATGAAAGGTGCATCTTTGCCAAAAGCAGCTTTAAGGTACCTATCCCTTATCTTCTCAATGCTTATACAATTGTTCCACAGCGTCTCCGCGAGGATTGCCATCGGAATTCCAGTCGGATAAAAGGATCTGAGCGTCTGGCACGAAAGGAATCCATTAAATCCAAGTTTACTCAGGTCTCGAAGGTCATTCCAAAGCACTTTTTCTATGTCACCGCCTAAAAAGTCCAAACCGAATCGGCTCCAGAAGTGGTAGTCAAACAGAAAACTGTCAGACTGCAAAATCTTCTGCCAACCCTTAAGAAGTTGAACGAACTCGCGGTTCGTTCGAGGTGGAACGATCCCATTTCTGGGCATTGGTTTCAAGGGTTCAGGGCTGGAGCACCTTTCATCTCCAAGGGGATGAAAGTAGCAGCGTGAAATTGGCGCAAACATGAATACAGTGTTCTTGTAATGGTCCTCTACTTTCTCCTTTTCCGGTGCCCAAAGGGTATTCGCATAGCATAGAAATACTACCTTGGTCTTGCATCCTACTTCCCCCAATCTGCGCGAAACGGCATTAACTAGCTTGACATACCAATCGGAGGGCGAGAGTTTCTTGCAACTCTCGCATTCGCAATGGTTGTTCATCCCATCAGAGAGCCAGAAGTGCAGCATATCTACCTCCGGATGGTCAATGGCATATTGAACCACATGGTTGACAAGTGATTCGAATGCCTTGGCGTTGGAGTAGCACAACTCTGTATTTACGGCAATTCCTCCAAAAAGTTCCCTTCTGCCCTTCACTAGAGCCAACAATGCTCTCTGGTCCTCAGATATCGGCTTTTTCTCCACTTCCCATCCTAGCCCTTCGATTCCTATAGCCTCGCAGGTCCAGCCATGACCAACCCTCTCGACGATCATGCCCCTCTTCTTCAGCTCCTCTATCACCTTTGCATCAGATTTGAGCGATTCATCTACTGTAATCTCGGGAGAAGATTTTGCGCGTGGGTTGTACCTCCTTGCATAATACCTGTTGTAGAAGAACCGAGATGTTTTAAACTGCAGGAAAAATTCATTCATTCTTTTTTTGGCCATCCAGTCGACGAACTCAACCACAACCTCTGGTGTTACGGCACCCTCGATACAAACTCCTCGATGAGCATAAGAGGCTCTCTCCTCAAGATCGAGACTGTCGACCTTTGCATTATCGATCTTCGGCAATATTTCGCCATCCTCCCCTGGCCACAACCAATTGGCTCCAAGAAGCTCAAGGTAACGGTAGGCTGCGAATAGGACACTCCTTGGATTCGATCCAACGATGAGAAGCTTGTCGCCCAATGTTTTCAAGGCAATCGCATCCTCAGACTCATTACCAAATTTCAAAACCTTAAAACCGAGTTTCTCTATATCTTCTTTAGTGCCCAAACAGATTGCCCCTTCAGGCAAACTTGATTCTGCAGTTTCAACGGTATGGTGAATCCCAGTCATCTTTCCAAGATACTTGGCCAGCTCCTCGGAAGCAAACCTGACCACAGGATCCTTTCCAACGGCATAGACCGAAGTTTCATATGACAAGGGAGCGATCGATCATGCCTCGCTTGGATATACAAGCCTTAAATCATTTTCGAACAGTCATTAAGATCGGGAGAACTGCTCAAGCGGGCTAAATGGCGTCAGGACGATACGGCCAGACCGTGGACAACTTTGGGCCTCATTCGGAAGGTTATTAAGGTACTGTGCCCGAAAGTGCTTTGGGCAGGGTATTGCATCATGTTGGATCACTTCGAACGCTTTCCTGACTGGGAAAACCCGAAAGTGGTCGGGAGGAACAAGGAACCGGCGCACGCTTTTTTGATTCCTTATCCAGACAAGGAAACTGCGATTGCTGGAGAACCAAGAAGCTCTCCCTGGTACTTGCTGCTAAACGGAGACTGGAGATTCAATCTAGTTCCAAATCCTGGGCTCGTCCCAGAGGGATTCCAAAGGGACGATTTCGATGCAGCTGGATGGGACATGATACCCGTTCCAAGCAATTGGCAGATGCACGGGTACGACAAGCCGATCTACACGAATGTCAGGTATCCTTTCAGCGCAGATCCTCCACGTGTTCCCAATGATGACAATCCGACTGGTTTGTACCGCAAATCTTTCGAGATTCCAAATGAATGGGCCGGAAGGCAAGTGTTCCTTGTTTTCGATGGAGTGGATTCGGCTTTCTATGCTTGGGTGAATGGAGAGCTAGTCGGTTTCAGCAAGGACAGCCATTTGCCTGCTGAATTCAACATCACACCGTACATCCGTTCAGGGAGGAATTCACTGGCAGTTCAGGTGATGCGCTGGAGCGATGGAAGTTATTTAGAGGACCAAGACATGTGGAGGATGAGTGGTATATATCGTAGTGTTTACCTGTTCTCCACGCCAAACATCCATGTCAGGGACTTGTGTGTAAGGACCGAGTTCGATAGCAAATATGTAGATGCGACAATCAAGATATATGCCAAGGTAAGGAACTATTCAGGTGTTCGCCAGTCTGGCGTTAGGATCGAAGCCACTCTTTTCGATGCCAAAGGAAGGCCAGTATTCGATGAGCCATTAGTAAGAACAATCGAGGAAATGGGAGCGATGGGCGAGGTCCTCATCTTTTTCGAGCAGAAGGTCCAAGATCCAATTAAGTGGTCGGCCGAACACCCATACCTTTACGTCCTGCTCATCATCTTGAAGGACCAGGAGGGACAAACGCTTGAGGTAGAAAGCTGCAAGATTGGATTTCGACAAGTTGAGACAAGAGATGGAAAGATATTGATCAATGGTGTCCCGGTACTTTTCAAGGGCGTCAATCGGCACGAGCACGATGACACAAGAGGCAAAGCAGTTACTTTTGAGTCAATGTTGGAGGACATTAAGCTGATGAAGCGCTTCAACTTCAACGCTGTTCGTACCTCCCACTATCCAAATGATCCAATTTGGTACGATCTTTGCGACATATATGGAATATATGTTATCGATGAAGCAAACATAGAGTGTCACGGGTTGGCGAACATCTGGGGTGGCACCCCAAGCATAGAGCCAGCAAACGACCCGGAATGGCTGAACGCATTCATGGATCGATGCGTCAGAATGGTGGAGCGGGACAAGAACCACCCATGCGTTATCATGTGGTCCCTTGGGAACGAATCGGGTTACGGGCCTAACCACGACGCTGCTGCTGGTTGGATACATGGCTACGACCCAACTCGACCAGTCCATTATGAGGGAACGATACGCAAGACAGGCAAGATTTCCCCTATCGTCGATGTTCTTAGCGTAATGTATCCTACAATCGACTGGCTCGTTTCTTTGGCCAAAGATACAGGAGACGAAAGGCCCATCATAATGTGCGAGTATGCTCATTCGATGGGAAACAGCACGGGAAACTTGTCAGAATACTGGGAAGCCATCAGGAAGCACGAGCGCCTGCGCGGAGGTTTCATCTGGGATTGGGTCGATCAGGGCTTGCTTAGGAAAACCGATGATGGAGTTGAATGGTGGGCATATGGTGGGGATTTCGGTGACGAACCCAATGACCTTAACTTCTGCATCAATGGCCTCGTCCGGCCAGACAGAAAGCCACATCCGGCCATGTGGGAGTGTAAGAAGGTATTCCAGCCTGTTGAGGTTGAGCCCATCGATTTGCGCAATGGGAAGGTCAGAATCTGCAACAGGTACGATTTCTCAGACCTTGGGGAATTGGATATTCTGTGGGAGTTGCTTGCCGATGGGAAGATCATTGAGAAAGGGCAGCTTCCGAAGTTCCATACGCCTCCAGGTG
>CAZWAU010000163.1:0-20304 GCA_964631995.1 uncultured Nitrososphaerota archaeon | reverse complement strand
GCTCTAACTGTAGACTACGTACCCGAAGGTGTAGAGTGGAACCATAATGTTGGTGTTGTGACAACGCTTTTCAGGGAGATGGTCACGAAGCCAAGAAATGCTGTCGCTTTAATCTGCGGACCCGAGGTAATGATGCACTTTGTGGTATTGGAGTTGATGAATAAGGGCTTTCATGAAGATCAACTTTACCTCAGCTTAGAGCGAAGGATGCGTTGCGGCATAGCACAGTGTGGCCACTGTCAGCTTGGCCCGAAATTCGTATGCAAGGACGGGCCCGTCTTCAAATATTCCGAGATAAAAAATCTCCCTGACTGCGGAATATGATGAGGTTGGATGGTATGACATCAAAGACGAAGCCAAGGGTTGCGGTGTACAAATTCACTGGTTGCGCAGGATGCCAAATGGAGCTTCTTAGGCTTGAAGATGAGCTGCTTGACATAGTTGGGAAGATCGACTTTGTTTACTTCATGATGGTGCAGAACAGAGAAGAATTAAGATACGATATCTGCTTTGTCGAGGGCTCCATCTCTACGCCTAGGGAGCTGGAAGAGATCAAGATGATAAGGTCTCAGACGAAGACCTTAATCGCGTTGGGTGATTGCGCGATAACGGGCTGCATTCCATCTATCAGGAACTGGTTTCCACAATCCGAAGCTGAAAAGATGGTCTACAAAGACACTTTGCCATTGAGGTCCTTTAAGACAAGTGGGATATGGGAGTATGTTCCCGTAGACCTAATGCTGCCGGGATGTCCACCTCACAAGGAGATGATCCTCGAGGCGATAAAGTCTTCGCTTATGGGCATAAGGCCAGACCTTCGCATGCACCCTGTATGTGTGGAGTGCAAGCTGCGCGAGAACGTTTGCATTTTGACGAGCCTCGGCAAACCGTGCATGGGTCCGGTGACCCGCGCAGGATGTGGCGCGATATGCCCCACCTACGGAAGGGAATGTGAGGGTTGCTATGGTCCAATGAGCGATGCCAATCCAGCCTCCCTAGCCTCAGAGTTTCGAAAGCTTGGAATTGGACCAGATGACTTGGTTAGGAAGTTCAGGAAGTACGCTGGCACGTCAAAGGAGTTCAAGGAGGTTGCTGGAATATGAGCAAGAAGAAAAACGAGCAAAGCGAAAAGAAGGTAGAGGTCCGTTATGTCGCAAGGGTTGAAGGACAAGGCGCCATCAACGTGAGGGTCTCTAGCTCGGGTAGCACAAGCGCCCAGTTTGCCGTATTCGAGCCGATAAGGTTGTTCGAAGCCTTTCTGGTTGGGAGGAAGTACAATGAGGTACATGAGCTCACTTCAAGGATCTGCGGAATTTGCCCCATAGCCCACCAGATCGCCGCGCTTCGAGCAGTAGAGAATGCACTCAGGATTGTCGTAACGCCACAAACCAGAGCACTCCGAAGGCTTCTCGCCCTTGGTGGTTGGATCCAGAGCCACACCTTGAGCCTTTATTTTCTAACAGCCCCAGATTACCTTGGCTTCGACAGTGCGATCAGCATGGCTAGTAGATACGAGGATGTAGTAAAGCAGGGTCTAAGGCTCAAGAAGCTGGGAAATGATTTGAGCGAGATTGTTGGTGGAAGGGCTATCCACCCGATTTCAGCCGTTGTCGGTGGGTTCACAAAAGCTCCTGCAAAGGAGGAACTGGCCGAGATAAGGAAACGCTTGAAGAAAGAGAAGGAAGATATCTGGAGCGCCGTAGAGCTTTTCAGCGGCTTCAACTATCCAGAGATAGATCGAAAAACGGAGCTGGTGGCGATCTCAAATGACGAGGAGTATGCCGTTAACGAGGGTAGGCTCAGGTCAAGCAGCGGCATCGACTCACCTGAACAAGATTACAGAATTCACGTGCAGGAGAAAGAGGTCGGCTACTCAAATACAAAAAGCTCGCTAATCAAAGGAAACGACTTCATGGTCGGCCCGTTAGCAAGGGTCAGCCTAAACAACGAGAAACTCACGCCAGATGCGAAGAAGGCAGCCAAGCATTTGGGCCTCGATTTACCATGCTATGACCCATTCGCTAATATCAAGGCCAGGGTTGTCGAAGTGGTCTACGCCCTAGATGAATCTATACGAATAATAGACACACTTAGGCTCGACTTCAGTGAGCAGCCAATCCAAGCCGAAGTAGGAACTCCATGTGAGGGAGCGGCACTAACAGAAGCACCAAGGGGTCTACTTTATCACTGGTACAAACTGGATCGTTCTGGAGTTGTGCAGAAAGCTGACATAGTTCCTCCAACCGCCCACAACTCCACAAGCATCGAGGCTTCACTTTGTGCACTGGCACCAAAGCTCATCGAGAAAGGGCAGGATCCAACCTTGGGATGCGAGATGCTCGTTAGAGCTTATGATCCATGCATATCTTGCTCCGTTCATATTGCAAGGATAGAATAGATGGAGGTTGATGTTGATTGACATTCAGATACTCCCTTAAAGACCTTGTAGAAATGGCCATCCAGATTGAAATCGGCGGCGAGAAGTTCTATAGATATGCTGCAGATAGGAACGAGGTGCTGCGGGATGTGTTCCTGTTTCTGGCCGATGAAGAGAAAAGACACGCAGCCATATTCCAAAGCCTGATCGGCCCGCAACAAGAGGAGCTTGGCATCGACGTGGTGGAGGCGATCCCCTACATCCGTGCCATCGTCGATTCGGGCGCGCTACGATATCTGTCCGAAAGGGCAGAATTTCCGGGGAAGATGGGCAGCGTTTCAGAAGCTCTTGAGTTCGCTCTGGGCCTAGAGAAGGAATCGCTCCTCTTCTACTATCAGCTCTTGGAGAGGATCGGGGAGAATAGAAGGCCGGTAGTTGAGAAGATCATCGGTGAAGAGAAGAAGCACATCGAGAAGATAATGGGTCTACGGCAGTAGATCGCTCGAACATTTTCTTCCTAATCTCAGTAAAGTGAATCTTAAACCCACCATCGCATTCGCCAAAGAACTGAACCAATGCTATCACTCCATTCTTTTCTTCTTACCAAAATTTCATCAGATGTCTTGTACTGCCCTCCGCCTGCATTACAACCTCCTGGGCAAGCCCATAGCTCCACCACCGAACCTTGAAGCTCTCCTCTCGAGGCTTTATCCAGAACCTGCCTCATCTCCAATGCTCCTTCAGCAATCACGCGCCTTCCAACTTCTGGCTCTCTTAGCTCAACATCATCGAAATTAACATCCTCCAATTCATTGAACTCGATATATTTAATCGTCAAGTAATCTCTGACCATCCTAGAAACTTCCCTAGTTGTAAGGACGGTCATCTCTCCATCTATCTTTCTGCCAGTGCAAGGTCCTATCCAAACATCGGCCTTGAAGCTAGGTTTTGGTGGCTGCGTAAGGGCTTGTGCCAACCTTGGGTAAAAGGTTTCTACGAATTTCTTGGCGCTGTAACAGCAAGGGATAATGGCAGGAAATCTACCAATTGGCTTTGGATTCAAGAATTTTGCCCTATTTTTGGAGCGCGAAAGATAAATGTTTCTGAATCCGATTCTCTTTAAGGCATCAACCAGCATTCCATGGCACCTTTCATTCAGACCGAAGAACTCTCCAATCGAAACAGCGGTCTCAACTTCAACTACCGCATCAACTGGCTTTCCAGAAGACAAAATGCGATAAACATCCGCTACGTTGTCCCTCTCATAAATGGCCGAAACTGGACAATAGACCGTGCACTGGCCGCAAGAGATACATGACGAAGCATCCATATTCATTCTGAATGGCGGTGTTATGAGAGTGTTTATGCCCCTCTCCGCAATGCTTAAGGCAGAAACTATATTGTTGCATACTTCTATACACCTTTCACAGAGAATGCATTTCTCATTATCAAGTACTATTGCCCTGCCAACATTGTTCCCACTAAATCTTGGCTTGATATAATCGAAGCTCTTCTCTCCCTGCTCTATTGGTATATCTTCGACAAGGAGTTCGAACAACTTTGAGGCTTGGCTTCCATTCACAGGGCACCCTCTCAAAACGTAGTCAACTTTTACAAAATGATCCAGTGGACCTATATTCTCTATAGGCTTTTGCTCAAGTTCAACATTTCCATAAACTTTCTGCACGCTTTCTTTGTTGGCAAATCTTCTCAAGCCAGGTATGCCACTTACACAGGCATCCGCTCCAAGAGCCACAAGTATGCGCGATTTTTCCCTGATTTTTCTCAAATTATGTATGTCATGTTCCGATGCAACGATTCCTTCAGCGAAGGTAATGTCATATGGCCCCTCTTCTTTCTTCCCCAAAAGCAGCCAATAAGCTATCTCAACTTTTCCAAGGAGCTCAAAAGCTTTTGCATTCTCGATCAAGGCGAGCTCGCATCCGCCGCAGTCACCAAATTCGAAGAAGGCAATCCTTTTCTTCTTGGCACTCATCTTTCACAACTCCTTAACAGTAAGATCCAGAAAATGGCTAGCGCAACTTATGCAAGGGTCATATGCCCTTATTATCCTTTCAAGCTGAAAGACTATGTCCGACGATCCAAGAAACTCTTGAATGTTGCATCTCAAAGTATCTTCGATGTGCTGGCAGTTGAAGGTAGTTGGTGTTATGATATTGGCATATTTCACAAATCCCTTTTCATCGAGGATATAGTGGTGTATTAAAGTACCCCTTGTCGACTCGGTAACACCAATCCCCTCTCCAGGCTTGATTTCAATCTTTGGCTTCTCTTCCCTAACTCCCTTTGAAGCCAATTCTTCCAGTATCTGTAGGGAATCATCGTAGCAATGCAATACCTCCGCCGCCTTTGCAGGAATGTTGCCCATAGGGCTGTCAAGGGATGACTCAAAAGATGAGATGAGGCTCCTAGATTCATCACTCAATAGATTTCCATTGATTTTTATTCTTGCTCTCGCACCAACATAAAAGCTCCTGCCATCGATCCTACACCTTTTAGATGTCGAATATGGCACGGCTGTTTCTTCAATCCTTGTTTTATATTCCTCAACATCGAACTCATCGCATCCACTCAGCGATATCGTGCGGCCTGTCAAAGCATATTCGGAACCACTCTTGAGACTCATGTGAGTTTTTTCAGAAGATTTAATATCTGGGAGCTTGAGGCTGTTAAAGAGATGGAAGGACTCGACGGCATCTGCCCTCGTCTCCTTTACGACCCTCAAGAGTTCTTCGATCTTTCTTTTCGATGGAATGACATTGAAACCACCCACAACAGCATCTATGAGCTGTATCGGTCTACCACAAAGAACCTCTACAATCCTATTGCCACAACGCTTGAGATTTAGAAGCCTTTTCAAGTACTCGGTTTTTCCGGAACTGAGTAGGTCATCTGCGCCAATGTAGTCTGGGAGAACGAGAAGGTAAAGGTGCAGCATGTGACTCTGTATGAGTGAGCCATTTATGACAAGTTTCCTAAGTGATTCCGTTTGCTCACTCGCCTTTATGCCCAAAGCATTTTCAAGTGCCAAGATCGAGGTTATTCTGTGGTTGGCATTGCATGTTCCGCAGATCCTCGTCACGATTTCTGGGACATCTTCATATTTCCTACCTACCATGAATGCCTCGAAGAACCTAGAATCCTCGTTAATGTTAAATCTTACATCCCTGACGCTTCCTTCAGAAACGTCCACTTCGAGTTTCGAATGCCCAACTACCCTTGAAATCTGATCCGCTATACCCTTCATTTCGTAAGGCTCCTTTCCAATTCATCGAAATATCTCGAACCACCAAAGTACTTTCTGGCAGCCCACAATACGTCCTTGATCTCAAATCCATATCTCTTGAAGACCTTTAAACCCTCTTCTATGTGCTTTATCGGGCCACGACATCCCTGGCAGCTGTATCCATGGGTTATGCAGATCCCATCGCATCCGAGCTGCGTAATAGGTCCAAGGCATAAAATCCCCCTGTTCAGGTAGCATGCCTCGGGGCTAAGTTTGCACTCGTTGCACACAGGCAATCCCTCAACCCAAAATTCCTTGGACAGCTTTAGGAACTCGCACTGCCCTCCCTTCAGATTGCATGATTGGCACTTTTGGGCGTGATTGGCAAGGATGAGTTCAAACACCATTCTTCTGGCATTCTCAATTCTTTGACTTTCGGTTTTGACGACCATGCCCTCCGAAACAGGATATGAGCACGATGGGACAAGCCTCGCAACTTTCTCTACCTCGACCACGCATATTCGGCAAACACTGCCTGGGGAAATGTTTCTGAGGTAACACAACGTTGGGATTTTTATTCCAAGTTTTTCCGCAGCTTCAAGTATGGTCGAATTTTCAGGAACGTCTACCTGCTTTCCATCGATCGTTACCCTTGTCATGCCTTACTTCACCTTCTTGGAGATTGGGCAGACGCCTGCTGGACAAACCTTATCCCTAATGTGGGCTACGTACTCGTCCTCAAAGTATCTGAGAGTCGTAATAACTGGGTTCGGAGCTCCTTGGCCAAGCGCGCAGAGAGCTGTATCCCTAATAGATTCAGCAAGCTTTCTCAGCTTCTCCAGATCGCCCATCTCACCATCTCCCTCGCTTATCCTTGTGAGTATGCTTAGCATTACTTTGGTCCCTACCCTGCAGGGAGCACATTTGCCACAAGATTCCGCCGATGTGAAGGTGAGGAAATATTTCGCAATGTCGACTGTGCAAACCTCATCATCCAAAACTATGAGCCCGCCAGAGCCCATGATAGACCCAGCCGCTTGGAGGCTTTCATAATCGAGCGGAAGGTCTAGGAACTTCTCTGGAAGGCATCCCCCTGAAGGACCCCCAGTCTGAACAGCCTTGAACTTCCTGCCCTCATATACTCCGCCTCCAATGTCGAAAACAAGCTTTCTGATCGGTGTTCCTATAGGGACCTCTGCAGCACCTGTTCTTCGCACCTTGCCTGCGATGCAGAATACCTTGGTGCCCTTGCTTTTCTCCGAGCCGACCTCCGAATACTTACTTGGTCCAAGTTGAAAGATTACAGGCACTTGGGCAAGCGTCTCCACATTGTTTATGTTTGTAGGATAATCCCAGAGCCCCTTCGTTGCTGGGAACGGCGGCCTCTGCCTGGGCATCGCCCTTCTGCCTTCTATCGCAGCTATCATGGCTGTTTCCTCGCCACATACAAACGCGCCCGCGCTCAGAATCACTTGGACATCGAATGCAAATCCAGAGCCAAGGATATTTTCTCCCAAAAATCCACGCTTTCTTGCCTCCTCAACAGCCTTCCTAAGCCTTAATGCCATGAGCGGTTTTTCAGCCCTCACAAAGAAGAACCCCTCATGTGCACCTATGGCATATCCTGCCGTGATCAATCCCTCCACTACCCTGTAAGGGTCGCTCTCAGCCTCCATCCTGTTCATGAATGCCCCAGGATCGCCCTCGTCAGCGTTGCACACTACAAACTTCTTTTCAGATACAGCTTGACGGCATATGAGCCACTTCAGATATGTTGGAAAACCTGCACCGCCTCTTCCCCTGAGCCCTGAGGCCTTTACAACATCGATGACTTCCTCCGGTTTCATGCTCAGTGCCTTCTTGAGACCTGTGAACCCCCCAGTGGCAATGTAGTCACCTATCGACTCTGGATCTATCTTGCCACAATTAATGGTGACCCTCTTGATCTGATGTTTGTTGAAATCGAGTTCATCAAAAAGAGGAACATTCTCCTCCCCTTTCATGACTCCCAGCTTTTCCCTCAGAGCCACAGCGCCTTCAACCGAACCTGACAGGTAGGATCTAAGAATCGATGGCAAGTTGGCAGCGTTGACATTTCCATATATAGCTGATGGATACCCTTCCCTTGAAATCTCGATCTGTGGCTCTAGATAGCACGTTCCAGAACATCCCACTGGTACGATCGTTCCTCTAATTTCCATCTTTTTGATGTTTTCCTTTAAAGCTTCGAATACCTGGTCTGCACCAGCTGCCAACCCGCAAGTCCCCATGCCAACCCTTATCCTAAACTCTCCGGAGCCCGAATCTTGTACGAAATTTTTATTCACCTTTATCACCTCGAGACTCGCGAATACTTATGGAGAATCGTATCTAGAATCTCAGGTTTAACTTTCCCATATATGTCACCATCAATTCTGAGGGCAGGAGACAGGCTGCATGCGCCCATGCACCTTACTTTCTGCACAGTAAACATTCCGTCCGGACTTGTCTCCTCATCTCCCTTTATACCGAGCCTCTGCCTCAACAAGTCATAAATTGCCTGGGATCCCTTCACATGGCAAGCTGTACCCATGCATACAGAAATAAGGTGCCTTCCCTGTGGCCTCAACCTGAATTGATGATAGAATGTGGCGACACCATAGATATCGCTGAGAGGGATTCCCATTTTCTCAGAAACCTCTAGCATGCTCTCAAGTGGGATGTGGTTGAATCTAGACTGTATCTCCTGAAGCACTAATATCAACGAACTCCTAGATCCACCGTGCTTTGAAACTATCTCGCTTGCTACAGATCTAAAGTCTTGACTCATTCAAATCATCGCAATCAAACACATAACTTTCAAAAAGTGGGGCTGTTGCGCTAAAGGATCGAAAAAGGAGTGGCAGTCCTGCAAAACAGTCAGACAACATCCCTGCCAAGAAGTTCCCAAACCTCTCTAGTGAGTCTCTCCCAGTTTGTCCTAACGAGCTTGTACAACTTTGCATTATATATTGCGGTAGCCGCCATGTTTGCCAGTGCTAGTAGGAATTCCATATTTCCCCGGTCGAACTGCACAACTTTCTCCGAGTACACTCTAAGAGTTCCGATAACCGTTCCCATTCTCATCAATGGAACACATACTACATATGCTATGCCCTCCCTCTTTGCCTCCTCCGGATACTGCCACCTCTTATCTCTGAGAACATCTACCGATATGGATTCAGCTTTCCTAATGACCTCCCTATCTATGAGGCTCTTTTCAAGCTCAACCGGACCCTTGCTCAAGTACTCCTGGCTCAACCCGTATGCAGCAGCAAGCTCGAGCCTTTTCCCCGACTCATCCAGAAGTCTGATCGAAGCAGCCTTGACACCCATCGCCTCAGCTACGTTTCTAGTAATCACGTTGAAAACCTCCCTGGGCTCAAGGCTCGAGTTCATCGCCTTGGATATTTCCAATAGCTTGTTCAGCGATGCGTGATTCCTGCCTAAATCCTCATACAGCCTCGAGTTCTCTATGGCAGCGGCTCCAATCCTCGCAAGTGCCATCAAAAATAGTATTTCCTCTTGAGCGAATTCATGCTTGTCTGAAGTGTATACCCTTAGAGTTCCCAATGCCTTTTCCCAAGTTCTAAGGGGGACACATAGGATCGATCTCAATCCTTCCTTTTCAGCTTCAGCTTTGTACTGAATCCTGTCGTCCTTGGCCACATCGGGAACGATTACATGGTTCCCTTGCAAAGCCTCCCTATCTATGAGGCTCTTTTCAAGCTCAACCGGACCCTTGCTCAAGTACTCCTGGCTCAACCCGTATGCAGCAGCAAGCTCGAGCCTTTTCCCCGACTCATCCAGAAGTCTGATCGAAGCAGCCTTGACACCCATCCCCTCTGCTGCATTTCTAACAAGGTCCCCAAGGACATCTTGGAGCTTCAGAGAAGATGTCAAAGAAACAGAGGCTTCGTAGAACGCTTTACAATATCTACCAAGCGACAATTGGCCACACTACTTCCGGCGAAAGCGGTTCTACTTATAGCTCATATATAAACTATGCTCATCATCTAGGCGCGGGTAGCTAAGCTCCTTTTGCTTGCCTTTCCTCTATCACATACATGGTTTAGCATGTCTCAAAAAGAATGCAAGGCACAATATCGCTCCTTTACCAGCCAATTCAATAGATCGGGAATTTTTTGATTGAGAATGGGATATCTGAATTCTATCAACGATGGGAAAGTCCATTTTTAATCTCGATCAGAACCATCTCAACAGCTTCTTGCAAGGCCTTTTCAACGCTCTGCGTCAACCCAATCCTTGGTTTTTCAATAGAACCAGCTTCAATGCCGATCACCACTACCTCAACAGGCATCCTTTCCGGATAAACTTCATGAGCAATTCTCAATGCTTCTGCCAAAGAAATATCGTGCAGAGATATCTTCAACCCATTCCCTTTTACTAGAAGTTGATCAGGATCGATTTTGCGAATAGTTCCAGGTTCTGCTCCCGTTACCATGGCATCAACCAATACCACCTTTCGAGCTCCAAGCATCATGTCAACTATCGAGAGCCCTGGCGTACCTGCATCGATGACCTCTACGTTTTTGGGCAAGTCTAAAGTACAAAGCTTTTCCGCTATTGTTGGTCCTACTCCATCATCAGATGCGAGTATGTTGCCACAACATATTACTTTGATATCTCTTTCCACTATGCTCTACCTGGTCCTGATCTAACCAGCCTTCTCGCCATTATCGGCAAGTCTCATGATAGCATCCACAAAGTCTTCAGGATTAACTCCTGGCGTCTGAATTCCACTTGTTTTGTAAAATTCAAGAACTCTCCTTGAAATGCAACTGCGCTCTAAGTTCGCATCTTTCAATGCCGATTCTAGCTCAGGAAGTGCATTCTCTGGCACCATGAAGAAGTCGCCTGAGAGCATGAGATCCCTTAATTTATTGCCTACAAGTTCAGCTCTCAACCTTATCAATTTATTTGCCTTATGCGTCACCTCAACGATCCTGACTCCCTCTGCGATCTTGACTTCTCTGGCTATGGCAAGATTCCTATGTCTCAATTCGGGCATATTCACCCACTCATTGGAAAGATGTCGTTGCTTGACCTCGCTTTCCCAAATTTCCCACTCCCTGTTGGTTGGTTTATCTTGCACTAGCTTAATCCCCAAGATGGTTTCGTATCCTTCTGCAAGCAATTTCTTTACAATTTCGGGTGGTGGTGTATATCCTAGTTCTCTGGTAATCGATGTGACCCACTCCATCATGCTCTTTGCCATCTTATCCCTGAACTTCTCGCTTGGGACCTTAAGGACCCTGCTCATGGAATTATAGTCCAGATCTAGGATTATGTTGCCAACCAGGATGATTGTATCCTTTCCAAACGATCCAGCACCATTGCCGGAGATCTTCCTTCCGTTCACAATAACGTCGTTGATGGCTTTATACTCAGCTGGCAAGCCAAGCTTTCGATAAACAAAAACCGTTATGGAGAGAAATTTTTCGAATAATTCGTGAATTCCAACTGGAATTGTCTTGCTGTCTCCTCTTGCCACAACCTGATAAAATACTTGGTCGCTGTCAAGATAGGTTGCGCCTCCGCCCTGGGACCTTCTAATAACCATTAGTTTTTTCTTCTTGCAGTAATCGAGATCTATCTCCTTTTCCAACTCTTGGTGGAATCCAATACAGACGTATGGAGAAGAGGGCTGGACAAGGATGATGGTGTTTTTCGATGCTCCTCTGTCCACTTCATTTGCGACAGCCTCATAGAATGTTTGTGCCAATAAAGGCTCAGCCATTCCCAGATCTATGAGCCGCCAAACTTCCATTCTCAGTCCCGCGTCAACTTAATGATGGTAGTTAGCCTTGGGATTTCTCTCTTGTCTTCGCAACTTTCTATTTTTTCTTGGGCTTCAGCTTGATCTCTCTTAACTTCGTGCCACAGACTATGCAGAAGTTCTCCTTTGGGGTCCTAAAAACGTAGCACTTTGGGCAGAATTTCTCGATCCTCCTCCCTTCGGAATCCAGAACCTGATCATTGCTTTGGGTTGCGGAATCTTCAGAACTCGGAGCTGTCTCCTTTTTCTCTTCACCCGACAACCGCGAATCCTCCATTGCCGCTGGCTAGTATAGCAACTCCTGCTGCTTTAACTGTTCGTGCAGCTTGTGGACCGCCTCAAAAACCTGCCCCTCCTTCTTCGCTCCTGTGCATACGAGCTTTCCGCTGGCAAACAGCAGTATAACGACCTTGGGTTCGTCCATCCTATATATCAATCCCGGGAACTGTTCTAGCCGACCGCCACGCTAGTTGGCGGCCACTGGCTCGTACATCGTTCGTCCCAGGATGTATGTGGACTTCTCCAGGTCAACCCTTCCTGGTAAAGCTGCGCTTGCAACGATGTTCTGGATCGTGATTTCTGGCTTTCCCTGTATTACTATGCCGCCCTTCTTGAGCTCCGAAACAACCTTGAAAACCGCCTTCTTTGCCTGATCTTCGCTCTTCGCACCCGTACAGACCATTTTTCCACTGCTGAATATCAACGTAGCCGTCCTCGGTTTCTTCAGGCGAAACACGAGGCCCGGGAACTGCTCTAGCCGACCGCCACGCTAGTTGGCGGCCACTGGCTTGTATTCTACGTTGGGGAATGTTTTCACAATGTCATTCAGCGACATGCTTTGGCGCAATATCGCCGAAGCTACCACATTCTCGATGTTGACTATTGGCTTGTCTCTTTGCCTATCTATCAGTGGCATGGTGCATTAATTTTATAAATACTATTTATAAACTTTATAAGCAATCATGCCTTATAAAGCTTGTTTCGGGCTTAATTTATAGATGCTCGTGGCCCAAGCGCATTATCTCAAAGGCGAGTTAACTGGACACTTGGGCACCTGTAGGCAAGTTGTCGATAACTCCAAATTCAGTAGTAAAGCATCTCGTAGGCTTCCACGATTGGACCTACCGCTTCCTGTTTCCTTCCCTCCTTGATCAAGCTATTGCCTTTCTCAAACAGTTTCTTTGCCCTTGCTTCCGTTCCCGCTTCTTTCCTGTGCGGGGCATCGAAGAGCTGCCTTACAAGAAGAGCAATCTCATCAACGAACTCGTATCCCATAAAAGGTAGCGCTTGGTGGTATGCGATTTGTTCAGCCAAGTTTCGAAACGGTTTTGAGCCAGATTTGGCTAGTTCAGCCAATTTCTGGCCTGAAGCGCGTGCCTCCCCGATCGCTGCCTCGAAGTTAAATCTTGAAACCGGAAGCGGATCTATTCCTCGCATAGATTTACAAAAGAACCAGTAGTATATCGTCTTGAGCGCGGAGGTCAATCCCTTTCCAGTTCCTCCTGCTACCGCTATCCCCATTGCGGGCGTGCCCGAGACTTCCGGTAGCTCTACAGTGTCCATGAAATCCTTTGCCATCCCATTTACATCCAAGTAATAGACGGGTGCGCAGAACACTAGGCCACCCATCCCTTTGAATGCTTTACTCAACTCTTCAGGTTTTCCCACATTCTCATCAGACCATTGTGGAATACCATAATCGGAAAGGTGGATCAAAGTCGCCTCACAGTTTGCAGCCCTAACACCGTCAAGCGCAGAACTCACAAGCTTTTTACTTAACCCGTCCCTATGAAGGCTGGCAACGACGCCGACAACCTTTGCCATAGATTTCATTCAGCTTTGATGAGTTTAGTTAAGGATTTCCATGCCAATGAGCTTTTCCGATCTATCATCCAAGCGTTTGAGTTTTCATCTTTTGCTAGAGAAAATCTTATGTGCTAACAGAAACGCTATTGGTAACATGAAAAGGAAAGTCCTATTCTTAACGCATTCCGCTGGCTTCGTCCACGATTACCTTCCTACTGCCCAGGAGACTATCAGAGAGATAGGAAGAAGATCGGGGGAGTTCGATGTCGATGCTTTTGGTGATTGCTCAAAGGTTGATTGGAGTTCTTTGAAGGATGAGTTCAAGGCTGTTATTTTTGCCACAACGGGTGAGCTGCCCATGTCAGAGGATGAAAAGGAGAGCCTCATCGATTCAATAAGATCTGGTGTAGGCTTCGTCGGAATTCATAATGCTACAGATACCTTTTACAAGTTTCCAAAATATGGAGAGATGATCGGAGGCTACTTCAGTGGCCACCCCTGGACTCAAGAGATCACAGTAAAGATTGAGGATAACAACCATCCTTCGACTGAACACTTGGGTAAGTCTCTAAGGGTCAAGGAGGAGGTCTATACCTTTAAAGATTGGTCACGTTCAAGGACCCATGTTCTCGCTAGTCTTGACAACAGTTCAGTCGACCTTAGCAAGGGCAACAGACCAGACAATGACTATGCGCTCTGCTGGTGCCATAGTTATGGCAAAGGAAGGGTGTTCTACACAGGATTTGGCCACTTTCCAGACCTTTGGGGTGAAGAATGGTTCAGAAAACATTTGCTCGGCGGTATACTGTGGGTCATGAACCTTAGATGAAAAGATAGGAATGTGCTGTCGACAATGGTTGAGAAGTTAGCGATCGAAGGTGGCAAACCGGTCAGGACCACACCTTTCCCACCAAGAATCCAGATGGGCCCCGATGAGGAAAGAGCTGTCGTCGAAGTGATAAGGAGCAATGCCCTGTGCAGGCTGAATGGGACAAAGGTGAAGGAACTGGAAAAGAAGTTTCCAGAGTATATGGGCTCGAAGCATGGAATCGCCTCAACTTCAGGTACATCAGCTATACATGTCGCTTTAGGGGCTGCAAGGCTCGATCCTGGAGGTGAGGTGATCACTACTCCAATTACGGATACTGGAACGATCATCCCAATTCTGATGCAGAACCTTATTCCGGTCTTCGCAGATGTTGATCCTTTGACTTGTAACATAACAGCTGAGACCATAGAGAAGGTGATGACAGACAAGACCGTTGCCATCATTCCTGTACACCTCTGGGGGCAACCTTGTGACATAGACCCAATACTTGAGTTGGCCGAGAAAAACGACCTTTGGGTTTTCGAAGACTGCTCACAGGCTCATGACGCGAGGTATAAAGGGAAGAAGGTCGGGACGATCGGGGACATGGGATGCTTCAGCTTCCAGCAATCAAAGCACATGACGACAGGTGACGGTGGCATGACCATTACCGACGACGACAATCTGGCTGTTGCAGCTGCTGCATTCGCCCTGAAGGGCGATTACTTCAACATGTTTGTCGGAATGAACTACAGGATGACAGAGCTCCAGGGAGCCGTTGCCCTCGAGCAGTTAAAGAAGCTTGACAGCATAGTTGAGAAAAGGAGGAGAAGTGCCGAGAGGCTTTCAGAGAGGATATCAAATCTGGAAGGCGTGCACCCCCCTCATGTGATCGAAGGGGCAACGCATGTCTACTGGCTCTATCCTCTTTTTCTCAGGTCCGAGAATCTGAAAGTAACTCCAAAGCGCTTTGCAGAGGCGCTTCAAGCTGAAGGGGCGCCATTCGTTTGGCCAAGATCGTCTGAGGAACTGGTGTATACAAAGCCAGCACTAACGCAGAAGAAGGTTTTTGGTAGTTCCAAATGCCCTTGGGACTGCCACTTTTATGGAAGGGAAAGGTATTACGGTCTTGGGCTCTGCCCAACCGCAGAGGAGACTTTGCCAAACGTTCTGACGCTTGCCATGCATGAGTGCTTGACTAATGATGATGTTGACGACATCGCAGAGGCAATAGTGAAAGTCGAAGCAAATTATAGAAAGTGAGGCTTCGCACATACTATAACAAGGATGCGGTTCACGAGATAATGGATCAATGAATGCATCCCAGAAAAACATTCTCGCAGCTACAGTAGCTCATGCATCGAACCACCTTTTCCAGCTAACATTGCCCACCATTCTGCCTCTTGTCATGACAGAATTCAACTTAAGCCACTACTCCGCAGGGCTTTTACTTGCTTCATTCAGCTTTCCATACGCACTTCTCCAACCGGCTTTCGGAGAAGCATCGGACAAGTTTGGCAGGAAAAATCTGATCATAACTGGCACCTTCATATCAAGCTTTGCGATGCTTCTAACAGGCTTATCGAAGGATCTGCTACAAACTTTCACCTTTCAATTCATGGCTGGAGCCTCTAGTGCTGCCTACCACACCGCAGGTATTCCACTGATTTCGGAATCATCGGAGGAAAAAAGGCGTGGTGGAGCTTTAGGGTTCCACCAGATGGGAGGCGCTATCGGATCATTCCTCCCCCCAATCATCGCAGGAACCTTGGTTGGATTTATTGGATGGAGAGGTGTTTCCATCTTCGCCTCTTCCATAGGATTCTTCGTAACGTTTTTGTTGTGCTTAACACTGGTCGAGAATAGGAAGTTGAAAGGTGTAAGTTCGAGGATTGCAGTTCTTGCCGTTCTAAAAAGCAAGGCCATCCTTCTATTCTTGGGAGCTTCGTTGGTTGCTTTGACCGTTTACAGGGGAGTAGCAGCATTTGCCTCTGCCTACGTTGTTGAGGTGAAAGGCGGATCCATTGAGGAGGCATCGATCTACTATGCAATTTTACAATTTTCGGGCATAGTCGGAGGCCCCATAGGTGGTTTGATATCGGACAGATTTGGGAGACGAAATACTTTGATCGCATTCGTGTTGATGGAATCGGTTCCTGTGTTCTTCTTTTCATCCGTTAGTAAGGTTACACTTGCCGCAGGTTTCGCGATCGTAGGCTTTGCCAGTTTCGCTGTATTGGCCGTACAAGATGCCTACCTTTCAGACCTTGCTCCTAAAGAGGCGCTTGGGTCATCGTACGGGCTTTTACTAGCTTCCAGCTTCCTTCCTGCAGCAGCAATACCTCCAATAATAGGGACCCTGATAGACAAAACAGGCTATGGTGCCTCATTTTCAATCGCAGCCATACTGACTATGGCTAGCATGCCTTTGTTTTACCTTGTCCAGAAGGCCAAAAATTAATTGTACCAGGTGCAACTATTTTCTCTGCGAAAGATTCATAATCAAGCTTCGTGTTCCACGACGTGATTAAAATGGACCTTAAAGGAAGTAGGACCGAGAAGAACTTGCTAGCAGCCTTTGCGGGTGAATCTCAAGCAAGGAACAGGTACACATATTTCGCCAGCGAAGCTAGGAAATCTGGCTACGAGCAGATATCGGCTATATTTTTAGAAACAGCTGAAAACGAGAAAGAGCATGCAAAGGTCTTCTTTTCCTTCCTGAAGGGAGGAGATGTTGAGATAGTTGCGAAGTATCCTGCGGGTGAGATCGGGACGCTAGCGGAGAACCTTAAAGCTGCGGCAGCGGGCGAGAAACTGGAGTGGGGAGCGCTTTATCCAGAATTTAAGAGGATCGCGGAAGAGGAAGGATTCAACGACATTGCCGAAGCTTTCAAGAGAATTGGAGAAGTTGAGAGCTACCACGAAAGAAGGTACCTAAAACTCCTGCAAAGCTTGGAGAGGAATGAGGTATTCGAAAAACCGGTACCAGTTAAATGGAAATGCAGGAATTGTGGCTATGTTTTCGAAGGAAAAAGCGCTCCAAATGTTTGCCCTGCGTGCAAACACCCTAGAGCGTTCTACGAGCTTTGGGTGGAAAATTACTAAAAATTTTCAAAGGTTACACGAATGGATCTTTTAAGATTCAAGAACCTACCCGTTATTGATTGCCACGTACACTTTTGGAACTATGCTGACGAGAAAAACATGGTAAAGATCAAGGATGCATGCAGATTTTCACGTATAAACATCCTCTCAACCTACGACCGGACCAAGGTGAACGAGAATCCCGAAGGAATCTACATGAAGGCAAATTATCCGGATAGCTTTTACGTTTTTGGAAGCCTTGATTACTCGGCCATTTTCTCAGGCAGAAAGAGGGCAGAGCCAAGTCTGTCAGACCAAATTGATAGGATGATCGACATTGGCCTCGATGGAGTTAAAATGGTGGAGGGAAAGCCAACGGAGAGAAAGGCGATCCCCTTCAAGTTTGATAGCGACTTTTACAGAGATTACTTCTCGCACCTCGAATCGCAAGGTTTTCCACTGCTTTTTCATGTTAACGATCCAGAGGAGTTTTGGGATCCAGAAAAGGTTCCAAGTTGGGCAAAAGAGCAAGGATGGTTTTACGATAGTTCTTATCCAACAAAGGATCAGCTCTACGAAGAGGTAGAGAGGGTTCTAGACAGATGTCCAAACCTTAAGGTCATATTCGCCCATTTCTACTTCGTTTCAGCCGATCTAGAAAAAGCCAGCCACCTTCTTGAGAGGAACAGGAATGTATGTCTCGATCTGACACCAGGCATCGAGATGTTCTATAACTTCTCTTCGAGAAGAGACGAATGGAGATCTTTCTTCATACACTATCAAGACAGGATCTTGTATGGAACCGACATAGGAGGAGGACAGTCGGTAGAAGAAGCGACATCTAGGGCATGGATAGTAAGGAACTTCCTCGAGACAGATGAGGAATTTCTTACACCAAAAGAGAGCGACAGTCTCCTTGGAGGACCCAATATTCCTTTCAGGGGTCTCAATCTTCCAGAAGCTGCGTTGGAGAAGATATATGCCCATAATTTCGAAAGGCTCGCTGGCACTCACCCTAGAAAATTAAACATCGGGAAAGCTATCGATGAATGCGAAAGGATAGCGAAGATAGCATCAAAAAATGGTGTAGGACCAGAGGAGAATGAGGCTGCAAAGATAGCTTCGATTTTGAAAAGCAGGTTCTAGGTATTATTGCTCAGTTATCCCCGTCTCAGTCAAATCTTCCTCTTTCCTTTCTACGTTTGTGATAGGAGCCTTCTCCTTCACCAACCCGTAGATGGTAACTAGAACTCCTAACGAAAGAGACCCAAGTCCAGCAACTTGAAACTGTGGGCCTCCAAAGATCGGTTTCGATGATGTCGTGATCTGGATGTTGACGACCTTCTCAGTGCACCTCCATGAATTGTCCAGTATAAAGTAGTAGGTTTTGGCTACACTACTTGATTGGAACATGAAGCTGCTAGAATGGACACCACTAGCTGTTAGATATGTTGCATAATTTTCCTTGTCAATCCACTTGCGGTAATTTTCCTGATCGACCACATATAGATCTATGCACCCTTCACCTTTACTATAAACATCTGCGCTGACACCAGGGGCAAATTTCGTATCCAATATTACAGTTACGGACAAGTTGCCTCCAAGTGTTACATTGAAGCTATCGTTCTTATATGCCTCGATTCTCATTACCTTTGAAATCGAGAACTCTCCATCCAAGTTCGCACTCGGTTTTGGGACTGACAGGAAAGCAATCCCGATCAGGGTTATTATTAAACCAATGAGAAAAAATGCCTTTCGCAAAGTTATATCTCTACCTGGCGAACTTTTTTGGCCATTCATAGCACGAAAATCGAGCTTTATTATGTTTCTCCTTTACGATTTCCCAATTCAGCCTCATTGTTTGCTTCCATGCACAATCCCAGTTATCAATGGTACAGGCTACCTAATCGTTCTCCTGAGAATCTTCACCGAGGCAAGCATAAAGACCACAGAAAAGAGGACAAGAACGACCCAGTCTATGATCAGGGACTCCAAGCTGATAATCTGTATGCTAGTTTGCCTAACAGCATCCACTGAATAGGTAAGCGGCAGAAAGTAGGCAACGACCTTAAGCTCTGGCATGAATGCATATTCCTCCTCAAGTGGTAAAAAGACACCCGAAAGGAAAATCATTATAAGCCTTATGAAGTTAAGCGGCATCATAGCTTGCGTTATCTCTTCTGCGCCGACAGATATCAATGTGCCTAGGGCCGAAAAGGCGATCGAAGACAACAATATAGTAGGGATGAAGAGTAGTGGATCGACATGTATAGCTCCTGAGAATGGAGAAGCGAGAGCCGCAAAGACAAGGGAGATCAGAAGGCCAAATATCGCCCCCGAAATCGTCTTTCCAAGGACTATAGCTCTAAGTGATATCGGCGCAATCAAAAGCCTATCGAAAGTGCCAGCTGACCTTTCAAGGGGGAAAACTACAGCCTCTATCGTCGTGGCGCCAAAGAAGCAGGCTATAGTCACAATTCCAGTCAACCTGTACTCAGGCACAATGCATGGTCTTCCTATCGTGAACGCTAGGTAGAGAGAAACAGGAAACATCAGTCCGTAAAAGATGGATGGCGGTTTGAGGTAATACACCTTCATGTCCTTCTTAGCAATATTGATCATGCCTGCAAAGCTCTCAAAGATATTTCTCATCGAATCCATCACATCCCCCTCTTCTGCCTCAGTTGTTCCAACCTTTCTACCGCAAGGGAGTCCAACCCAGTATATCTGACAAAAACATCCTCAAGTGTAGGTTTCGTCGTGGTCATTGCCATTATGTTGCGTCCAGATGTCATCGCGAAGTCATTAAGTATCTTGGAAATCTCACCAGGACTTGTCGTGAAGAGTCTATACCTTTCCTCCCTGAGCCTAACCACTTTTGAGCATCCCCTTTCAACCTCGTCAGGTATCTGCGTTGCCCCATCAAAAGCTATGTCTATAACGAATTCGGGTGATGAAGACCTGAGCCTCTCTGGCGTATCTAGGGCGATCACGTTCCCTTGATTGATGATGGCAACCCTATTACACAACTGGTCCGCCTCCTCTATGTAGTGCGTTGTCATGAAGATCGTAGCGCCATCTTCGTTTATTTTTCGAAGCGTCTGTCTTATCGACCTTGAGCTTTGAACGTCAAGCCCTCCTGTGGGCTCATCGAGAAGAAGTAT
>CAZWAU010000162.1:0-10150 GCA_964631995.1 uncultured Nitrososphaerota archaeon | reverse complement strand
GTGATGCAGGGGGTCACGACCGAGGTAGTTGGGAACTGCGGTATGTCGGCAGCGCCTGTTAACCCTGAGAGGCTTGAGCAGCTGAAAAAATATGTCGCATTCCTGTGCGAGGAAGGGCTTCAGTGGAACTGGGTTGGGTTTGGAGAGTATCTTGACAAATTGCAGGAAAGTGGAACGGCTGTGAACGTTGCAGCGCTTGTTGGCCACAGCACCATAAGAACCGCGGTGATGGGCTTTGAAGAGAGGCAAGCTTCTTCCCGCGAGCTGGATGAGATGAAGGCTCTGGTCTCTAGGTGCATGGAGGAGGGAGCGTTTGGCCTTTCATCAGGGCTTATCTACGTGCCGGGCATCTACGCGGCAACGGTCGAGCTCGTGGAACTTTGCAAAGTTGTTTCTGCGCATGGAGGAGTATACTGCACGCACATTCGGGGCGAGGGCGCAAACCTGGTAGATTCGGTCAAGGAGGCGATCCAAATCGGGGAGGAGGCAGGGGTACCAGTACAGATTTCGCACCTCAAAGCATCCGGGAGATCGAACTGGGGCAAGGTTGCTGAAGCACTCAAGCTTGTCGACGAGGCGAACCGAATTGGCTTGGATGTCACATTCGATGCATACCCATACACCGCAGGAATGACGACGATGACAGCCCTTTTGCCACCCTGGGCGCTCGAAGGTGGGGTTGAGGGCCTTTTGAAGAGGCTGAAGGATCCGAAGGCTCGAGCAAAACTCAAGTCTGAGATCGAAGGCGGCTTTCCAGACCTTGCGAAGGACCTTGTTTACGATGATGGCAAAAGCATAATGGTTGCGCAGTGCAAAACATCGAAAAACAAGAACTTGGAGGGAAAAACGCTCTTCGAAGCCTCGAAGCTAAGAGGCAAGGGCGTCGTTGAAACGGTCCTCGAGATACTCGAAGAGGAGAACGCCGAGGTTTCGATAATCTCTTTCTCAATGTGTGAGGAAGATGTCAGAGCGGTCCTTAATCATCCAAAGGCAATGATCGGCACCGACGCGATCGACCTATCAAGAGGAAGGCCGCACCCCAGGGCTTATGGTACATATCCAAGGTTTCTGGCTCGATATGTCCGCGAAGGGGGGCTCCTTAAAATTCAAGAAGCGATAAGAAAGATAGCATCGATGCCAGCTAAGAAGCTGGGTTTGAAAGACAGGGGGTTGCTGAGGCCTGGTTTCTGTGCAGACCTTGTCATCTTCAGAATGGATGCAGTCGAGGATATAGCGAGCTTCGAGGAGCCAAGGAGGTTTCCGAAGGGAATCGAGCATGTACTCGTCAACGGCCAGATGGCTGTCGAGAATGGAAAGTTCCTAAAGAAACTCAACGGAAAAGTTCTAAGGAAAACGAGGATTTAGTGGCTAAATACTGGTCACTTGATATAGCCTTTATCAACGAGCAGCTCCGCCACCATAACGGCTCCCTTTGAAGCGCCAATCTTTGTGTTGTGGCTGACAAGGACGTACTTTATCCCCCTCTCCAAGGCAATGTCCTTCCTCAACCTGCCCACGGTCGTTGCCATCCCGCCGTAGTTGTCCCTGTCGAGCTTCGGTTGGGGCCTGAATGGATCATCTGTAATGACGATCATCTCACGGGGCGAAGAGGGAAGCTTGGACTTTGCGTGCTCCTCGTTGAACTTCCTGAATGCTTCCTTCACATCCTCAACCTCGCAGCCTTTCTTCGTCGAGACATAAACAGCTTCGGTATGTCCATCAGATACATTGACGCGCGTGCAAGTGCAGCTGACCTTCATGTCCGGTGTTACAATCTTCCCGTCCCTGTACTCTCCAAGTATCTTCAAAGTTTCTGACTGGACCTTCTCCTCCTCCCTAGGGATGAATGGGATGACATTGTCTATGATATCGAGCGCAAGGACCCCCGGAGATCTTCCAGCTCCAGAGACGGCCTGCATCGATGTCATTATGACTATATCTATGCCGAACGCATCCTTTATCGGCTTCAGCGTTATGGCCAAGCCGGTCGTTGTGCAGTTTGCAGTCGGCACTATGAAGCCCTGCCATCCCCTCCTTTCCTGCTGCCTCCTTACCATCTCAGCATGCTGATCATTGACGGCAGGTATCAGGATTGGAGTGTCCTCATCATACCTGAAAGCTGCGGCAGTGCTTATGACGGGCGTATTTTTTGCATATTCGGGCTCCAGCTTCAGGGCAACATCGGCCTCAACGCCTGAGAATATGACATCCAGATTGGAGCAATCCATCCCTGAAGCATTCTCAACCTGCAGCTCTAGAACCTCCTGCTTTGGAAATCCTTCGCAGTACCACCTCGTGGCACCTGTCCTCGGGTCCTTCAGGGCACTTCCGTAGGTCTGGTTGGCGGACCTTTCGGATGCGGCCAGGCGCTCTATCGCAAACCACGGGTGATCCTGCAGTGCAGCCACGAACTGCTGCCCAACCAGGCCCGTCGCGCCAACGATTCCTGCTTTCAGCTTCTTCAAGGTGCCAACCTCTATATTCAGGGCGATTAAAAAGATATGCCATCCGGCCTGATCTTCGGTAATAATCGATTTTATTAGAACCTCCAGATAATGCTGGCACGGTCGTTATGATAAAAACCAATGTTGATAGGATCGTGAAGATCTCTGTCATGGGCGAAGTTGCAAGCCCAGTTGCAAGGACGCCATACAGGATCACGGCGGACGGCAGACCCGTAGCTCTTCCTGGCGTAGGGGGCATAACATACAACGTAAGAGTTGGTGACCTTGCCACTGGGTTCGAGAGCGATCACGTTGAGCCTGGGGTTAGCATCGAGAACAAGGAGAGGGACGAAAGATTCCCTGGAGGAGCCAACACAGCACTAAACATTCTCTCCTGCGTTGGCAACGAGGCAAAAGTTGTTTCTGGAGACGCAAAGGGGGAGAGAGGAGTTGTTACAGGCAAGCATGGAGGGATAGAGCACGTGCTTGTAGATTTCGATGAAAAAACGATGGAGAAGCTCATCATAGGTGACAAGATTATGGTCAAGGCTTTCGGTGTTGGGCTTAAGCTCCTCGATTTTCCAGAAATAAAGGTCATGAACATCGACCCACAGCTTCTGGACCTTATGGGATTGGAGGAGAAGGGAGATAGACTAGAGGTTCCGGTGACGCACATAGTTCCGGCAGCCATAATGGGATCGGGTTTGGGAGCCGACCAAACATATTCAGGTGATTACGACATCCAGCTCTTCGACGAAGGCATGAGGAGAAAGTATGGCTTGGAAGATCTGAGGCTTGGTGACTTTGTCGCAATAGAAGATGCTGACCATTCTTTCGGCAGGATATACAAAAAGGGAGCGGTATCGGTAGGAATTGTCGTTCACACGGATTGCGTCATGAGTGGCCACGGACCAGGGGTCACAACAATCTTCACATCCAGCACCGGAAAGATAGTTCCAAATATCAGAGCTGAAGCAAACATAGCAAACATATTGAAGTTGCGGAGCATCTAGCAGGTGCTTCACCGAGCACATTCGCGGTCCGTTTAGCTGATCATCTCAGCAAGAGCTTAGGCGACATGATATAGAGGCCGCCTCGATGCCCAGAGACTTTACTTGACCTTGGCTTTGGCATCCGGAGAGATCGTTTTGCATCTGCGCACCGCCATGGTGTTTCTTGGAGCTAATCGATCTGTTCTTCCCATCTCATGTTTTTGACTTTCAATGCTGAACATGACGCATTCAAATTACTCAAAAATTCCTAACAATCTCAGCGCACTTCACATTACTTAAAAATAAATTTCATATTCGCCCCAACTAGTACATTTGCAACAAGTTCATCATTGATGACTTGATTTTAAGCATCAAACTATATCCTTGATTTGGATGACCGACATTACATCGTCACAAATAGTACTCACAATTGGTGAGCACAAACCGTGAACTTCCATTAAATATCCTATTCGGCAATAAGAAACACAAGAGGTGAAATGTGAATGAAGACATTGAATGTGTTCGCGATCCTTTTCAGGGCGTTCAAGAGAACCTGGAGGGATGTGGTTGTACTGTTGGACGAATAGGCGATCGAAGCCTTCAGAAAATTTTGGGATGGCAGCGCCGCCACTGGCGGCGCGTGCTTATTTCTACCAGCCAAATTGATCGCATATCGAAGTATTTTGTAAAGAGCAATCATAATCCCGCTCTTAGGATCGCTAGGGAAGTGCTGAAGGCAAGCGTTGCAATTATGTCGGACACAGAAGTGACCAGGGGGATGACGAAGTTGTCAGGATCTAGGCCGTACTTGAAGGTTTGAGTCGCTATGAGTAGCGAGAAGATGGAGATGAAAAGAAAACTTATCACATTTGAAATCAGGGCCAACCCTACCAGTATTGAAGCGTCGGGACTGAGTCCGGTCGCCCTGCCAATTAGGAAGGCTGCCAGGCCAAAGATGACGTGCATGGCGGCTGCAGCAGCTTCCACAGAGAGCAGGTCTGCAAACGCTTCTTTCAGCGTTACCCAAAATGAGGCTACGTAGCCAAGGGCGAGCTTTGTCGTCTGCATGGCGCCCAAGATCGAGCCTATGTCCCCAAGTGTGTCTATAAGCGTTGGATAGAGCATAAGGGCCGAGGGGTTCATTTCGATATCGTCCTTCAAAGATGCCAAAGCAACCCCTCCAAAGGTGCCGAGCAAGCTAGAAAAAATGACTATCGGACCCCCTTCCTCCAGCGTCCTGAAGAAAGTCCTCTCCCTCCTGTTCTTTGAGAACAGGACCAGAACTGTGCCAACCAAGAGGAGCTCTACGAGTACCATGCCCTCAAGAGTTCCGGGTATCAGCGTGAGGTAAACAACTAGGACATAGCAGATTGTCACGAGCACATCATCGATAGTGGACATCATTGGGTAGAGTACGATATCTGGATCTAAGCCTCTGTTGAACGACTCTATGCCGAAGAATAAGACGACTGGTACAGAGATTGCTATCGCGAGTTCGCAGGTTAGAACAGGAACCAGAAGGAAGATTTGCAAATTTTGGGTAGATATGCCGAAGAATAATGAGTTGACTGCGAAAGCGATGAAGCCTATGCCAAGCGTGTCCACGAAGGTTAAGACGAAGATAGCATTGATGAGGCTGTAAAATGCTCTTGTGTTGTTCCTGAACCTTGGCTCCGCTTCGCCCGTGTGGAACATGGTACTTAGCTTCCCAGAGAGTATCCCGCCTATGTTTCCGCGAACGGTCAGGATGGGTGGAAATAGGGCGAGGATCCAAGGGGATGAAGCGAAAAGGGGCGCAAAGACCATGATGAGCCTTCCAGAGAGTATTCCGCCAAGGTCGAAGGTCAGGGCTATGGCTGCCTGCTTAAGGGTCCTGGCATTGAAAAACTTTGGCAAAGTGAAGAACCTTGTCCTTACTTGCGAGATGCAGGATTAGCTAGGTTCAGGAATCTCTCTCTTCCTTCCGCATACCCTCTCGCTATGATCAGGTCTCCTGGGTTCAGGATGAAGTCATCTTGGGGGTTATATGTCCAGTTCTTGCCTCTCTTGACTGCTATCACCCTCATTCCTATGTCGTCTTCCAGTCCCAATTCTCCGAGGCCCCTGTTGCTCAATTCTGAATCATGGGATATCTTCGTCATCACGATCGTCTCATCCGCCTTCTCGATCGCCATCTGGACAACTGGGTGGGCCCGAACACCCATCTTCACGATGTCTGCCATGATCTTCGAAGCATCCGCTATCTCCTCAGCTGCCAGCCCCAGACGGATCAGGCCGAGCAGGCCTTGGGCTGGCCACGCGTCCCTTGCCCTTATTACAGCAAGCTCGAATTCGGTATGGAGCTTGTCTACCTTCTTCTCCATCGCCAAGACGTGGTCAGCGATTTCCTCGCTTCCGAACAAAAAGGCGGAGTATGCCAGGTCGACCATCATCTCAGATATTTCCTTCAGTTGGGCAAGCATCGTTGCAAGCCGTTCTTCGTCCACTTATGTCACCTCCTCCTTTCCAAGCTTCGGGCGAGGCACAGCCCTCAATTCTCCCCTTGCAAGTTTGTCCAGCTCAGAGACGCCGACATCGCTACCCCGCGCTATCAGCACGTCTCCCTCGGCGAGCAAGACCTTAGGTCCTGGATTCGTTATGAGTTCCTTGTCCCTCCTGACGACCATTATGTTGACGCCTATGTTGATCTCAAGATTGAGCTTGCCAAGTGCCTTGTTCACCAAGATAGAGTTGGAAGCGATCTTAGTCCTGATCAGCCTCTCCTTGGTTTTAGTCAGGGCCTCCAGCACGCGGGGGTCTGGCACGAGGCCCAGCAGAACTGTGCGGGCGATGTCAGCTGCCGCATCCGAAATCCTGTACGCCACCGCCCCAATCTGCATGATACCAACCATCGTCTCGGCATCCTCCGCATCCCTCACAGCTATTGCTGTGTTCATCAGAAGGCGCGTCTTGAGGTCGTTAACCTTCGCCTCCATCTCAATAACGTCCTCAGCCAGCTCCTTGTCATTGAAGAGGACGGAAGAATAGGCGAGGTCGATCATGAGCGTCGTGGTCGTCTGCAGCTCTGTCAGGATGTCCCTTATAGATACCGGCTTGTACTTTATTTCTTTATTCATGGAGTTTTTGACCCAAGATGCATGTTCCGAAATAGAATTTAAGCTTAATAGTCCTGATCAGCGCATTTAGAGCATTCTCCAGAAGAGCGATGCTTCATTTCATTTATTTTCCACCGCCACTGTCTCCAGATCTTACATGACAGAGCTTGATTACCTGAATTCTTTCAACTGGTGGTCGGCTCAAATATACGGCCCAAGAAATTTGAAAGCTGGCCATTATTCGATTGCAAGTTGAGCTGTTCTGACTATCTGAAGCTATCTGATGGCGCTATTCAGCGCATCTTCTTTGTCTCAACCCTGAGGACGATCCCAGCTGCAGCAGTCCCAATCCGATCCTCGATGATGAACCTTCCGAGCTCAGGAAATTCTGAATATTCCTCGATACAGATCGGCTCGATTGGCGATAGTACAAGTTTTCCGACATCTCCATTCTTCAATGAGCTTGGAGGATCGGCACTTGCAATGAGGTTAATAGGATCTATCTTTTCCAAGAGCTTTTGTACCGTGCAATTAGCTTCAGCAGTTCCGCAGCGTATCCTAATCATGTCGCCAGTTTTGAGCTCCTTGTCCGAGAATATGACGACCTCGGCCGTTAAACTCCTCGGAACCCTTGCCCTGTTTTCCGGGTGGCTTATGACCTGGCCCCTCGCTGCACCCACCTCCATGTCCATCACGATACCAATTGAGTCTCCAGGTCCTGCAGCTTCGTTCCCGAAGCCCTCTATCTTAACCACCGTGCCTCTCCTGCCAGGTGGATCGAAGTAAACCAAATCCCCTGCTTTGAGCGCTCCAGTTAGTATCTTGCAAACTATGACCTCTTTTTCACCAATTCTGTATATGTCCTGAACGCAGGCTCTCAAAGCTTTACCTGTGGGCAGTGCGGAAGGAACAATGTTTTCGTCGAGCGTCTCGATCAAGCTCAGACCTTCGTGCCAACGCATTTTTTCAGATTTCCTGACAACATTTTCCCCATCCAGGGCCGAGACCGGAACGATTGGTGGATCATCATAGCCGATCGAACCCAAGATTGTACGGAGCTTGTTGCAGATTTCCAAGAACATCTCTTCGGCATAGCCAACCAGATCCATCTTATTGATGGCAACTACGAGCTGCCTTATCCCAAGCGTCTTGGCTAAAATAGCATGCTGCCTTGTCTGTTCCTGTATCCCTTCCTTTGCCGAGACTACCAAAACAGCAGCATCAGCTTGTGATGCTCCAGTGGACATCTTCTTGATGAACTCTCTGTGGCCGGGGCAATCGATGATCGTGTATAGATATCTTTTGCTTCTAAATGGCGTTTGCATCACATCGATTGTTAGGCCATTCCTTCTCTCCTCCTCAAACATATCGAGAAAAAATGCATATCTGAAACTTTCGTCCCCAGCGATCTTTAGCTCAGCTTCAACCTCCTTCAGCTTCTGCTCGGGAATAGCTCCAGAGTCGAACAAGAGCCTTCCGGCCAGAGTCGACTTTCCATGGTCCTTGTGCCCGATTAAGACAAGACCGATCTTTGGCAACTCCATCAGCGCCAAGCTCCTCCACATTTTAAACTGAATCTTTTTCACATGTAGCCTAAGCTTCGAAGTTTCTGCATCATGTAAGCCTTCTCCTTGTCCTGGGCCCTTCCAGCCCTCTCTGGAGTTTTGGATATCTCAAGCTCTTCCACTATCTCATCGATCGTCTTTGCGTAAGAAGGAACTGGAACCGTGCATGGAACGCATCCAAGGCTCCTGTACCTCTTCCCATCTTTTGAAAAATACAGTGGATTCGTTGGAAGCCCCTCTCTCCTGACGTAAAGCCAAACATCCAATTCTGTCCAGTGCAGTATCGGGTGGACCCTTGTGTGGGAGCATTCTGATGGCTTCACATAAAGGTCCCAAATCTCTGCTGGCTGGTCTTTGTAGTTCCACTTGAATTCGTGATCCCTAGGCGAGTAGTACCTCTCTTTTGCCCTTATGCCGTGCTCGTCCCTTCGGATCGCCAAAATCAGAGCATCAAACTCCTTTTTCTCAACAAGGTCCTTCAGGGCCTGCGTCTTGAGTTCAGTGCAGCACTCGAATCTGTCCTTCTCCGGCGAGACTCCTCTTTTCATTGCCTCCTCATTCTTCGCAACGATAAGATCAAAGCCCCATTCCTTTGCGATCCTATCCCTGAACTCATATATCTCTGGAAACTTTCGCCCCGTGTCGATGTGTATTACGGGGAACGGTATTTTTCCGAAGAAAGCCTTCCTGCAAAGCCAAAGTGTCGTTGTGGAATCCTTGCCTGTGCTCCAGAGAGCAGCGGGGTTTCTGAATTGGGCCCTTGCTTCCCTAAGGATAGCTATGCTCTTCTTCTCGAGAACGCCCAAATTTTCTCCAACGTTTTGGCTGCCCAACTCCATTCGTTCGTCCTGAATGCTTTTATTTTTTTAAGGTGCTTTTTTCCTGCGTATATATTGTTTCTTATCTCCTTCACATACCTTGGTGCTTGCATCATCATACATGCAAGGATGAGATTATGCTTCAGCAAGTTCGATGGGTTTTCCATCCATGTCGGATGGGATCGAAATCCCCATAAGCTCAAGTATCGTTGGGGCGACATCCCAAAGGTGCACCGAGACCTCCTTTCCTTTGGGAATTCCGGGTCCGACGATTCCAAAGATACCGTGAACATCTGCAGGATCATGAGTGCCGTCGTGGCCACCGCTCCACCTGGGATTTTCGTTCAAATACCTGCTTTTTCCGCTCCTGCTTGCGATCAGCGGCCGCCTAGCCGCTTGGTATCCGACATTGAAGAAAACCGTAAGGTCTGGGGCTTCATTCAAGTATGGTCCCCACCAAATCTCCTCCCTCCTCCTAACATCCTTGATCGGTTTCGTCCCATCGATCGTAATTGCCTTCAGGCAATCAGCAATAGCGTTCCTTGTGGTCTCGTACTCTTCGCCAGGCATGACAACTCCATTCGGCTCCCTCCCTCTAACATTGAGCCAAATATCCCCATACCCATACGATATGGCTCTACTGCCCTCCAAATCTACTTCTCCATTTTTTCGCAAAAGGAAACCACTCTCCTCGAGGTAGTTGTTCAACGAGACCTCGGCATAGATTGGGCAGAACCCGTGGTCTGAAACGATGATGAAAGCAGTTTCTCCATCAATCGATTTCATGAAATCACTCGTTATCTTATCTATCTTGATGTAGTGGTCTTTAACGAATTTGCCAAACTTTCCACATTCGTATTTCGGGTGGGTCGGATCAATATGTTTCCAGAAGAAGTGCTGGATCCTGTCCAGTCCCATGAAGACAGGCATGAAGAAATCCCACTCCTCTTCCTGAAGCAGGTAGAGGGAGACCTCCGCCATCTCATCCATTATCTCGCCTATCCTTTGGAAAAAGGTATCGGGATCTGCTTCAACCCTTTCCAAGATCTCCATCTCTATGTCCCCTTGTATACTTCCTGTTCCGAATTTCCGCTTGATCTTGCTCCTGACCTCATCTGGGTAAGGAACACCTTCGCGTGGAGATAAAAAACCTGGTATCATGGTCTCCTTCGCATCTTCTACATCTGTCATCGGCACATTGATCTTCACGACCTTCTTGCCAGCATCCCTTAGGAT
>CAZWAU010000161.1:0-6355 GCA_964631995.1 uncultured Nitrososphaerota archaeon | reverse complement strand
GACCTCAGGGCTTCAGGTAAGGGGTATGAGGAGTTCTACACAAGACTTAGGGAGATGGGCACGATCTTCGTGAGAGGAAAGCCATCGCAGGTCGAGATTCTGGACGATGGTACAGTTGAGCTTTCGGTCTATGACCAGGCGCTGGACGAGATTGTTGATATTAGGGCGGACCTTATCGTACTTGAGACTGGCCTCGTGCCCTCCGAGGGGTCTGAAAAAGTTAGGGAGGCTTTGAAAATACCCAGAGGGAGAGATGGCTTTCTGCTAGAACTCCATCTAAAGCTACACCCTGTGGAAACACACTCTGAGGGAATTTACCTTGCGGGCGCTGCCCAAGGGCCAAAGGACATTCCATCGGCTGTAGCCCAGGCGCTTGCGGCATCCAGCAAGGCGGCCGAAATAGTGCTATCGAGGGAAAAGATCGCGGTTGAACCTGTTGTAGCAGAGGTTCGGACCGAAAAATGCAGCAGGTGCATGGTGTGCCTCCAAACCTGCCCTTTTGGGGCATTGAAGATAGCAGAGGTGGATGGTGAGGAGGTAGTCATGGTTGAGGAGGCAAGATGCAAGGGGTGCGGAGCATGCGTTTCTACGTGTCCATCTTCGGCCTTGGACCTGAGGCACTACAGGGAGAGGCAGATCGTCGAATCGATCAGGGGTGTAGTGGTTTGAGACCAAAGATACTTTCATTTTGCTGCCAGTACTGTGGATACGCTGGAGCTGACTTGGCAGGGGTTTCCAGGATGCAGTATCCACCCAATATCTTAATCTCAAGGGTACCTTGCAGCGGAAGGGTTTCACCTGCTCATGTCCTAGAAGCCTTCAAGGCAGGTTACGATGGAGTGCTGATAGTTGGCTGCCATCCTGGTGATTGCCACTTCGTCTCTGGAAACAACCTCTGCGAAAAAAGGATCAAGCTGTTTAGGGAGGTTCTGGAGAGGGTTGGGTTCGATTCGAGCAGGCTCAGGCTCGAGTGGGTGTCAGCCTCCGAGGGCAACAGGTTTGCTGAGATAGTAAGAGAGTTCGCCCAGAAACTGGAGGGAGTGAAAGATTAAGATAAAAATTGCATTAGAGTGGCTTTCGGGATGCGAAGGATGCGAAGTCGCCCTACTGGATTCGTTCGAAGTTATTCTGGGAAAAATTAGGGAAGGAAAAGTGGAGATTGTATATGCTCCGATTCTGCTCGATGCCGAAGATTTTGAAAGTGCTGACATAGCGATCATTACTGGAAGCTTGAGGACAGAAGCTGATGAGAGGAGGCTCAGGAGAGCGAGGGAAAGGAGCAATTGCCTGCTGGCATTCGGAAGCTGCGCCTGCTTTGGGGGGATCCATGGGCTGGCGGACAAGGAGGAGATTAAGGGCGATTTCAAAGACAAAGGGGGACAAGGCCTTAGGCTACGAGATTCCGTAGATCCTGTGTGGCGCGTCGCAAAGGTAGACCTGGCGATTCCAGGATGCCCTCCGCCCGAAAAGAATGTTAAAAAATTCCTCGAAAATTTGCTCCTTCCCATTGATTCAGTGCAAGGCAAGACGGTATGCGATGAGTGCAGTAGGAAAAGGTCCGGTGAAAGAAAGATCGAAAAGTTTAGGAGAGGATTGGCCGGAGTTGACAGCGAAAGGTGCTTCCTCGACCAAGGAATCCCGTGCATAGGCTTTGCAACCTCGTCAGGATGCGGAGCTCTGTGTCCTAGCGTAAACTACCCTTGTTACGGCTGCATGGGGTTCAGCGGAAGCATCAGGGAACAGGACTTGGGCATAGCAAGGGCGATATCTGCACTGGCTTCTGGTTTTGAAAATGAAAAGACGAGTGAAACGTTGGCAGACCCTGTTGGATTCTTCATGAGGTTTACCTATCCATGCTTTAGCTTGAAAGGGGCAAGGGAGAATGGATCTAAGGGTCGATGAGGTTACGAGGGTTGCGGGCCATATCGGCTTGCAAGTTATTGTAGGGAAGGAGCAGGTAAAGGCTAGGATCGTGCACAGTGAGTTTAGGGGATTTGAGCCTCTCCTGAGGAACAGGCTGCTCGAAGAAGCCCCGCTCTATGCCAGCAGGGTTTGCGGGATCTGCCAAGTTTCGCACATGCTTGCATCTATCGAAGCGATCGAGGATGGACTCGGTATAGAGGTGCCGTTAGAAGCGAGGAAGCTCAGGGATGTTGCAAATCTGGCTGGGAGGGTGCAAAGCCATCTGCTCCACCTCTTCCTTCTTGTAGCGCCATCTAGCCTGAAGACCGAAGAGCATCTCTCTACAATTGGGCATAATGGTAAGATGGCAATTGCTCAGTTGGTGATTGAGGGGAGGGGGATCGCCCAGAGGATCGTGCAGGAGATATGTGGCAGGTCAATACATCCTGTAACAATTGTGCCAGGTGGATTTTCGAAATCGATCAACATGGAGCAGATCTCAAATGTAAGCAAGCTCGCAGGGAAGCTCTCAAATATCATAGATGCTATAGGAGATAAGGTCGAGCCCATCCTCGTGGATGAGCTGAAGGAGAGGGGCGTGTGTCTTAGGACCAACTACATGTACACACTCGAAGGTAACATAATCGTTAAAGATTCAGAAGGTACCGAAATTGAATCTTTCAGAAAAGAAGAGTATGAGAAGCACATAGGTGAGAGGGAGGTAGAGGAAGGTTATGGAACGTACCCCTACCTGAAGGCAATTGAACTTCCATTCAGGGTTGGCCCATTGGCAAGGCTAAACGCCAACGAGGCCGAGAACGGATCTGGAGCTCTTTGGGCAAATAGGAGGCATGAGAGCGTGACATATACGCACGCGAGGATCGTCGAATCCAAACTGGCTGTATGCAAGATAATGGAATTTGTGGCAGAGCTCAAAAAGGAAATTGGAGCTTCACCGGCAGAGCTTAGGTTCACGGAAGGCGAGGGATTTGGAGCAATCGAGGCCCCAAGGGGAACTTTGCTGCACCACTACGCATTCAACAAAGATGGCATAATCACGAAAGCGAACATAGTGACGCCGACGGCGTTCAATTCGCCCGCGATAGAAAGGGACATCGAGGAGAACATAACGCACATGCTTGGGAAGGATGTTGATAAGATAAAAGAGAGGGCAGTGAAAGTCCTGAGAGATTATGACCCTTGCATACCGTGCGCAACCCATCTGGTAGATGTCGTAATCTATTAGTAGAACGGCTAGCCATTAGAGGTTGATGCTAGACGTTCAGTTAAGAGCAGGTAAAACGATCACAATAGGTTATTCGATAGATTGATGTGGTATCATATCAAAAAGGCCCTTCTCTATTCAAGTTTTCGGACATTGATGGTTATGGGATAGACTTTTTCTTTCCAGTGCAAGGAATTTTGAAATGACTCGCCCAAGGAATGGCATTCGTCGTTTGCAGGCTGTAGAGAAGGGGAGAGGCTTAATCGCTTAGAAAGACAGGCGAGAAGAATTGGCCATGAAAATGGCAACCGAGAAGAAGATCAAGGAGGTATCTATGATACAGATCAGGCAACAACAGAAGCCATCTTAAACGAAGACCATATATTGGAAGGATTTCAACATGCTGAATGGCTGCTCATGGAATTGGACGTGACCGATATTAAGATACTCAGTAACCTACTGAAAGATTCCAGACTTTCTAACAGGCAGATAGCTAGCAAAGTAGGAGTTTCCGTTGGAACAGTCATAGCGAAGATTAAGAAAATGGAAAATGAGGGTATCATAAGGGGATATTCGGCGATTTTAGACTATGAAAAACTGGGGTACGAGCTCACCGTCATTACCGAATTGACCGTCTCCAAAGGAAAACTATTGATGGTAGAGAGGGAGATAGCAAAGATGCCAAATGTCTGCGCCGTTTACGATGTGACGGGATTGACGGACGCGATGGTTATAGGAAAATTCAGAAACAGGAAGGAACTGAGCGATTTTACGAAAAGCCTGCTAGCGATGAGATATATTGAAAGGACGAACACGCACGTTATACTGAGCACAATCAAGGAAGATTTCAGATTATTTGATTTGATTGGGAGATGATTCCCAACCAATCTCTCAAATTTCAGTGTGCAGCGAGAATTTTGCCATCGAGCTGAAGCGAAGATAGGCAATCTCCAACGTGAGCAAATTTTGGCAGATTCTATCTGTAGGCCATAGTTGAGTAAACGATATGAGCTTTGACCTATTGTCAAAGTCCATGGCAGGAAGGGCGAGCGTTAGTTACAAGCTGAGGGGAAAGGTCGCGGTTGTCACAGGAGGGGGAGGAACCATATGTTCAGCTTTGAGCATGGCATTGGCTGAGATGGGAGCTGCGGTAGCTGTTATCGATTTGAGGGAAGGTGCCGCCAGGAAGATTGCCGATTCGATAAAGAAGAGAGGGGGAAAATCGATCCACTTGAGAGCCGACGTGACATCAAGGGAAAGCGTCGAAGGAGCATTTAAGCAAGTACTTAAGCAACTTGGATCGGTAGATATTCTAGTAAATGGTGCTGGTGGAAATCTGAAGGAAGCAACAGTTAACGAACAGCGCTCTTTCTTCGAAATACCTCTAGAAGCTGTTCATTCCGTCCTGAACCTAAATTTCATTGGAACTTTCATATGTTGCCAAGTTTTCGGAGAGGCGATCGCCAAGAAAAAGGTGGGTAGCATAGTCAATATTTCGTCCATGAACGCATTTAGACCCTTGACGGGCATTGCGGCCTATTCAGCCGCCAAAGCTGCTGTAACGAACTTCACCCAGTGGCTCGCGGTGCACATGGCTCAGCGCTACTCTCCCATGATAAGGGTCAACGCGGTAGCTCCAGGATTCGTCTTGACCGACCAGAACAGATTCCTGCTTTTAGATGAGAAAGGCGAATTCACCGAAAGGGGAAGGAGGATAGTGGAGCATACTCCGATGGGAAGGCTTGGAAGGCCGGAGGACATCGTAGGCCCAATCTTGTGGCTTGTAGGTGATGATTCGGCATTTGTGACAGGGACGGTAATACCTGTAGATGGGGGATTTTCAGCTTTCAGTGGAGTTTAGAAAGATCGTACTTTCAAATCGAACAACTTGCAAGTGCTGCAATCGCGTAGGAATTAACCATGAATTTAAATCTTCCAATGCTCATTGATTGGGCGCTGATATTCCTCGATCTTCCCACTAAGAACATCGTCGTACTTAACTGCACAACCTGCGTATGCCGATTCGTATATTGCCTCAGAGATAGCCTTTGCCTTCATGCCTGTTTCTCCATCAACTTCCGGTTTCCTACCATTTTCTATCGCATCTAGGAAGTCGTAGCACTCAATGACGACTCCGTCCGTGAATCCATGTGGGAACAAAGCATTCTTCTCGTTTTCATCAAGTTGGGCAAGGAATTGCCTTTGCATCTCTGACATTGGCGTAACTATCTTCTTGGGACCATCCACATAGATCACCTCGGCTCCGCCGAAGGGCCCGTGGAAAGCATCGCCATGGTCGAGTATGCACCCTCTACTACCGTAATGAACTACGTTCACGAAGCTGTGTCCTGGAGCGGCCATAGTCCAGCTCCAAACGCCGACAACACCGCTCTTGAAGCTGATGGTGGCGATCCATGTATCCTCCCTGTCGTCCATGACGATCGAATCCCCCTTCCTGTGGGGCCACTTTTCAAGCTGCTGAACCTTAGCATATATGGTGTCAGGGTCTCCATACAAGTACCTGATGGTATCGCAGAAGTGGGCTCCGCTGTCCATAACCATTCCACCTCCTCCGAGCCATTTGTCGACCCTCCAATGCCAATCCCTAACGACAGACGGATCCTCCCACTCCGCCTGTTGAGCGTAGAAAAGACGGGGCTTACCAAGGAGTTTCGACCCATTTATGAGCCAATGGGCGGTCCTCTGGCTTAGCCCCCTTCTGATGTTCTCAGCAGTAGCTGCTATCTTCCTGTTTCTCTCTGCGGCAGCAATTATCGCCTTGCTTGCCTTGATCGTTATTCCAAAGGGTTTCTCGATCATCACGTTGATGCCAGCATTGAGACAAGCGATACCAACCACATGGTGCTCGGAGTGGGGCGTGCAGATGTCAACTGCGTCGAGCTGTTCATTTGCCAACATATCCTTGACACTGGAATAAACCCTGGGCTTGAAAGATTGATAATGTTCCGCCACATCGGAAAAGCGCTTGGCGGAATCGAGTACTGGATCGCACATTGCGCGAAACTCGAACTTCTCTGGCTCCTTCTCCTTAATCAAGCCATATGCCCTGAGATGCTCCCAGGCCATTCCTCCGCATCCAACAATCGCAAGTTTGAGTATTCCTTTTGTCATGAGCCACAATACCATCGAGGCCACCATATATGCCCTATCCATGAGCTCGAGAACGACTAAAACACAGTGAAAAAAGTCAGGAACGATGTTTGAGGA
>CAZWAU010000160.1:0-12187 GCA_964631995.1 uncultured Nitrososphaerota archaeon | reverse complement strand
GTTGTAAGGGTCGAAGACAATGGAAAGTTTCGTTATTGCCGATCTGGCCCAATGTTCCAAAAGATATTTCGATATGTCCTCCATTCCAATTATGAGCAACGCGATTCCGCTACCTTCCTTAGGAAAGGCATCAGACAATCTCATCAACTCATAAAGTATTTCAGGACCACATTTTTTCACAAACTGATCGAAGTCGTCAAGGACTAGTAATAGGAATTCCGATCTCTCTCCTAGATATCTGTACGCAGCTTGGAGCAGTTCAGAAGCACCAAATCCTCTCGTACGCACATCCGGCATGATTCTGCCGACCAGCATCTGGACCAACCCAAAATCGGAGGAAGCATATCTGCAGTTAATATGAACGTGCCTAAGCTTTACGCCGTTCTCTTTAGCGATGCTCTGCAGCTGCATAACAGCCTTTCTAGCTGTAATGGTCTTACCAGCGCCACTGGCGCCAGAGATCATAACGTTCTTGGTGGCAGCTCCTTCAGACAAGACAACTGGAGCTAGCATCCTAACCAATTCTTCTTCATGTTTTTCCCTATGAGGAAGGCGATATGGAAGGTAGTCGATACTTAGCTTTTCTAAACCGTTCGCCTTGAAGATGGTATGTCTATGTTCCACCTAACAGCCCTTCCATTTACTTGCATATACAATATATCAACCTATGGTAGCCTAGAAAAGCAGTTAAAAGCATCGAGCTCCCTTAATACGGTGCCGAGGTTGCTGCTTAATGGTCCAGGAACTTGAGAGGGTTACAAAAAAACTGGGTATTAAGGGGGACTCCGAACTTGGTTTGCCAGTTCATGAAAGGACAACGCTGCCTTTGACCTTGTGGTACGATCACGAAAAGGAGAAGCTCATATTGCTCGATCAAAACAAGCTACCATTCGAGGTGACAACATGGGAGACACAAGATTGGAAGGAGGGAGCCATTAAGGGGATCAAGGAGATGACCGTAAGGGGATCTCAGGCAATAGGGATCGCAGGCGCCTACTGCGTGCTTCTGGCAGCATGCCAATTCTCAAAGGAAAACGATTTCCTTAAGAAGCTTTTCGAAGCAGCCAACTTCATCGGAAATGTTAGACCTACGGCAGCTCCACTTTCTTGGGCAGCGGGAGAGTGCGCAATGGCTGCAAAAAAAGCGTTTGAAGACGGGGCAGAACCATCGGACATAGTTGAAGCTGTCCGTGATAGGGCAGACCAGATAATGGCTGACGATCTCGTTCTGAACTACTTCCTAAGGAAGGAGGGAATAAAGTTACTGAATGGAGGAGATGTTGTCATGACTCACTGCAACGGAGGAAGCCTTTCCTCTACGCTCATGGGCCACGCACTTGGCATACTCGAAGAGGCATATGTAAATGGGTTGGATCTTACAGTAATATCCAAGGAGACACGACCTAGGAGCCAAGGGTATAGGTTGACCGTATGGGAGTTAAATCGAGCAGGCGTTCCTGTAATAATCATTACAGATAATATGATTTCAATATCTATGGAAAAGTTTGGGGTCAGCATGGTGCTTCTGGGAGCTGACAGGGTCTCTGCCGATGGATCTGTTGCAAACAAAGTTGGTTCAGTAGATATCGCGAGGATTGCAAAGGACTATAATGTCCCATTTTACTTTGCCACATCGTACACTACAGTTTCTCCTGAAATCGGAGATGGAAACTCGATACCTATAGAGGAGAGGTCGACAGATGAGATAACAGAGCCTTACAGGCTTTTGGCAAAGGAGCTTAAGGCTAATCGCAAGATATCGAGCTTCGCGCTTGACGAATGGCCTCCCACTGCTCGAATATGTGAAGTAAGGCCCATCAGGGGCCAAATCAAACTGTTCAATCCAGCTTTCGACGTTACTCCACCAAATCTGATAAGTGGAATAGTGACCGATTTGGGGTACTTCCTGCCAGAACAGATTTCTACTCTGACGAGGGAAAAAATGGCTCTACTTGCTAGAGAAAGGATTTCGAGCTTCCTAGCCAATTAGAAAGGTCTTTGCATTGGGAATCGACCGTATGATGGAGAAAGCTATCAAGCTTGTGAAGCAAAGCAGAGTATACAGGACAGACATTGACCAGTACGAGGTCATAGGTGACCATGGAACATACAGGGTTGTTAAATCCCCCGATGGCACGCTACATTGTAGTTGCCTCGGTTTCCAACAAAGAAAAAAATGTTCCCATGTAGGAGCTGTTGTCATTTTCGAGTCAAGGCGCAGAGAAAAAAACGAATGGTGGAAATATTAGAGAGTTTACTACACATCCTTTAGTATCTCCTTTGCTAATCTTATCGAATCTTGTGGGCCTTTCATCAGAATATTGGTTGCAAATACCTTCATCTGGAGTTCCGCTGGAATCTTAACGAGGTCTATGTCCGAAGGGTGGATATAAATCTTCGATGCCATGCCGTAATAGAAACGTGCTATTCCAAGTGACGATACCTCCAATCCTTCTGCCTGCATCATCCTTTCGGAGGGGCCGCTAACAGCCCTGTTGCATACGATTGGAGAAACAACTACCACTTTATCCATACATGATTTCAGAGCTTTCCTTATGGCCTCGATAGAGAGTATGGGGCCAATCCCTGCTATAGGGTTACTTGGGCCTATGACCACTAAGTTGGCACCGAATATTTCCTTAAGGACATCTGGTCCAGGCTTCGCTTCCTTGGATCCTTCATAGAATATATCAATTACTGATGGCAAACATTTTTCCCTTACATAATATTCATTGAACGTCAGCACCCCTTTTTCTGTTACTACCTTCGTCTGAACTTTGTCATCCGACATCGGTAGAACTTGGCTGCCTACCCCCAGCGCTGAAGCAAACCTAGAGGTCACTTCTGTTAGCGAAAGACCTTTTTTCAGAAGTGCTGTCCTTATGATGTGTAAAGCAAGATCTTTATCTCCAAGTTGGAACCAAGTTTCCCCGCCTAGCCTGCCAACTTCCCCAAGGCAGTTGAAGGTATCGTTGTATCTTCCCCAGCCCCTCGCTTCGTCCAAAAGTCCTGATAGCTGGTAAAGTATAGAGTCCAAATCAGGGCTCACATAGAGCCCTAAATGTTCGAAATCGTCACCCGTATTAACTATTATGGTAAGGTCCTTTGGTGCTATGATGCGAGAGAAACCGGCGATGAGTTTCCTTCCTCCAGTCCCGGCTGAAAGTACAACGACCTTTACCATAGTTGGCTCAGCAACATTCGAATAACAAACAAATGGACTTTTAATGCCTTTGCCTAAGTGCATTTCTATATACCCCGATCTGAAAGGCGTATCAACGACCCAGAATCCAGCTGACCCGTATTTCCCCCTCATTTTATATCATGCTCCCATCGACATATATGAGGACGATTCAGTTTTTGAAACAAGGGATCAGCGCCTTTTCTGTAAAGAGGTGGTCTGTTAATGAGCTTATTTCGGTTCGAAACAGGTGATTCTGCTCCATTTAAATATCGACCGCCATCTTATGCCAATTCTACATGCACACGGAAGACTTTTATTCACTCTCTAAGGCGAAGAAGAGAAGCGAATGACCACCGTGGCCTTGATTGGATCGCAAAAAGAAGCTGAAGAGAAGGAGTCCTCTAGCTTTGACATTTTAGTAGATGGTGAGAAGTTGGGAGTTGGGACGGTTTACTACGCAAGCGAAGAAGAAGCCAAGGCATTCAGGAAATACCTTAAGAAAAAGGTTAGACGGGGAGATGCTTTTAAAATTAAGATCGTTTTGGGGAAGGTTCCTGATGAGCCTGTTCTACTTAAGATAAGGGATAAGTTTCTAGCAGAATTCCCGATGTGCGATGCTTCTCGAATCCTGTTCTTGAGTGGGGAAGGAGATAAGGCAGTCCCATTGACGGATGGTAAGAAGTTGGAGGAGAAGATAATTGGAAGCTGCTAGAAAGTACCTCATAATGGCTATTCTGGCAGCTGTCCCTATCATAATCTTCGCTCCAGGGCTTATCGTATACTATCCTTACGAAATAACTATGATTACAACCCAAAAAGAGAACCCCAACTCCCTATGGGGTGGTCACCTTAATAATAGCATAATCTTCCTGTCGCCAAATTCTTTCAAGGTTCTGCCATCAATTGAAGGGGATTTCCTCCAACCATCAAATAAGCGAAATTACAAACTTATAGGAGACATATCATCAAATGCCTCAATAGTCTTTGCCATACTGAACAACGATAGCTTCCATGAATTCCTGAGGAACTCGTCAGCTCCAGTCGAATCGCTATTAAGGAAGGATATAGCAGCAGGACAGACTGAACATTTTTCAGTTCCAATCACAGACAATGGCTTTTACTACTACCTCTTCGTGTCCAATGAAGCTTACCAAAATTCAATGATTACGTTCAATCTAAACGAAACTTGGTCATACGATGTTATTACCCCAGACCTGAGATTCAGCATTATCAAAGGTGTTGTCCCCCCCGTTGCTGTATTTGGAGGTGCATTGGTTATGGCAATATCTCTTATGAAACTTAGGAAAATTGCTTCAGAAATTCCGGAGTCGCAAGTTGGCCAGCAACAATTGGGGACATAGTCCTCATGAGGTTTCTGAGGAGATTCGCTGAACCATACAGAACCATCATAGAATTCGCTCTGGTCATTTTCTGCGTCGCATTAGTATGGCAAATTTTTTGGTTTTCGATGAGCATGCTGTTAAGGACGAACCACCCTTTGGTCATAGTAGCGATCGATATGTCTCCTTGGTACATTACAAGCATGACGCCTACGCTGACCGCTGGAGATATCTTGGTCATGGAAGGCGTCGACCCATCAACCCTTAAGGCCAGCACGCCAATGCACCAAGATGGAGATGTGATAGTTTTCAAGCACCCATACCAGAGCCACCAGGAATGGAGTTGGTGGCAGCTTAAGATGGTCGAAGAACCAGACCTAATAGTTCATAGGGTTGTGGCGAAATGGATTTCAGGCAACAGCACCTACCTTCGTACTAAAGGCGACCACAACCTGTCAGAGGACCCTTACACGATATCTGGAGACCAGGTTGTGGGCAGGTGGACCGGGATAAAGATTCCTCTCATCGGCCTTATTTTCCTTGCGGTTCAAGATGCCACGGGCAAAATTATTGTTCTTATTCTTTTGGCATTAATGCTCTTCTATGAGGTCTATTCCTCGACGAGGAAGAGACCGGACAACAAACCCAAATAGCGTCTCCCTAAAGTTTATCTACCATAGGTTGGCAGCGCCTCGGTTAAGTAGTGGTGATATGTTGAAACTGATCATAGTTGACGACTACAAAGAGATGAGCAGGAAGGCGGCCTCGATAGTTGCAGAAGAGCTAAGAAAGAAAAAGAATCTGGTGCTTGGCCTGGCCACGGGTGGTACCCCACTTGGTCTATACAGCGAGCTGATCAGAATGCACAAGGAGGAAAAACTTGATTTTTCTCAAGTTAAGACTTTCAACCTTGACGAATACTTGGGTCTTGATCCAGATAACGAACAGAGCTACCACTACTTTATGTTCCACAATTTCTTCAATTACGTGAATATAGACAAAAAGAACGTCCACATACCCGATGGAAAAGCAAAGGATCCAAAGGCCTTTTGCATTGAGTATGAGAGGTTGATTAAAGAAGCCGGTGGGATAGACCTCCAGATATTGGGGATTGGTTCGAATGGCCACATAGCTTTCAACGAGCCTGGCTCGCCTATCGACTCTAGGACAAGAGTTGTTGATCTCTCGGAGCAAACCATAAAGGATAATACACGATTCTTCAAGAACGAGAGCGAGGTTCCGCGCAAAGCCATCTCGATGGGCATTGGTACCATAATGGAAGCAAAGAAGATCATACTTCTAGCAAGCGGAAAGAACAAAGCCGATGCCATCGCCAAGACCGTGGAGGGTAAACCAACCGAGGAGGTCCCAGCCTCCCTACTCCAAAAACATCCGGATGTAACCATAATAATTGACAAGGAAGCTGCTTCAAAATTAAAAAGCCATTCATAAAGACTTCAGACATAAGCCTCGCGTATGAGCGATGGGCAATTTTGAGCCTGCCCATTCATATCTCCAACATTCCATGATTGGTTAGAAAGAATTTGGAGCAATATGAGCGTGGCATTGGACTGAATGCGATAGATCTCAAAGACCGCGCCTAAGCATCCTTCTTGCTTGACCTGTCACCAAATTCAATGACTTAGTAGGGCTAGAGGTACATGAGCATTTCTTTTAGGCTATCACTGAGAATATGAACAGTTATCTTGATCTAACGAAGTACTTCATCTTAGCGATGGTCCATAAGGGAGAAGGAGTCTGAAGAGCAAAGCAGTACAAAGGTACGAAGATCGAGTGGCAAGCAGCTCTAGATCGACTATAATCATGTTCACAGATCCTCCCGTGAACCTTGATCAAGAGGCTATTCAGGCTAATGAACAGATCTCAGCTACTATCGCTCCTGTCTTTTTCAAGATTTCCTCAGTCCTCAATTCAAGAAGTCTCTTCTTGCTTCCTCCTCCACAAAAGACTGTTTCGAAATTTAGGAGACATGAGTCGAATACAACCCTCATCTTTATCTTGTGGCCGATCGATGGAGTTCCACCAGGAGGATATCCAGTAATATCTTCGCTTTCATTTGGGGCTAAAAGCGAAACGTTCTTTATTTTTAGGGCTTCAGCAGCTGCCTTCAGATTAACCCTCCTGTCTCCAGGAATGATCAGCAAAACATACTCTCCATCGCTTGTCTGGCAAGCAAGGTTCTTTGTAATCCTATGCAGCTCTATTCCAGTGGCCTGAGAGGCGTCCTTCGTGTGCACGGTCTCCTCCTTCTCTATGAATCTGTGCCACACCTTCTCCGCATTGAGGTATTCCTCCAATTGGCTCAATCTGTTGATCGCCCTCTTCCCGATGGGCATCCAGAGGATGAAATAAAGCTACTTGAGGCACCTCCTTGTAAGGGAAGCGAAGAGCTCAAATAGCAGAGAAACACCACTACTTGCAATCCCTGGTTAATGCGATGAGCTCAGACGATATTCTGGAAGAGATAGGAGACGAGCTGACGCCAGAGCAGAGGTTCGAGCTCACAACTAGGGTACCGAAGGATTTTGAGAAGAAGTTTTTGGAGCAAAAGCTTGCCGAGCTAGGAACAAAGGCCTACGAGTTGCACAAGTCTGGAAGGCTTCACGAAGAAGCCGAGATCAGAAGAAGGATGGAACAGATCCGTCAAGTACTCCGTAGGCTTTCCCAGTAGGCAAGCACCATGGCCAGAAGCGTTTAAATTCACTAATCTACCGAATCCCGCTTCGGACGAAACTTGGTCAGTAATGTCGAGCTCTGGGATTCAACTCTCAGAGAGGGTGAGCAACAACAGGGAGTCCACTTCAGCTTAGAGGAAAAGAAGGAGATCGGATGGACTTTATTCGAAAGTGGTCTGGCACAGACCTTGGAGATCCACTGCTACGAAGGCTATACTTCTAAGGAGGCTTACGAATTGGCTAAGGAATTCGGTCCAGAACGTGTGGTTCTCCATCATAGGTCATTGGCTTCCGATATAGATGTCTCAAAGGGTTGCGGTGCTCCCATAGCCATGTATCTGGGCATATCTGACATTCACCTTGCTACAATGCATCTCACAAGGGAAGATGCTATTGAGAAGATAGACAAAGATCTAAGGTACGCAGAAGAAGTCGGCGTTAGGGTTAGGAAATTCACCCTCGAGGATGCAACAAGAGCAGATCTAGGAACCCTGAAGGAGGCAGCAAGGAGAATCGAGAAGGCAGGGGCCGAAACCTTGTGCATAGCCGATACAGTAGGCTCAGCCTTCCCTGATGAGTACAGGCGCCTTATCGAGGAAGTTGGAGAAGGATTGGACATCCCAATATTGGCACACTGCCACAATGACATGGGACTCGCTCTCGCCAACTGTCTATCAGCATATCAGGCTGGAGTTAGGAAGTTCAACGTATCTGTACTAGGGCTTGGCGAAAGATGTGGTATAACTAGGACCGAGGATTTGGCAACAGCCTTCAGAAAGATGGGTCTAAACATCAGAACAGAGGCTTTGAGAGACGTCTGCGAAACGGTAGCTAAATTTTCAGGCATTAGGCCAAACCCTCACGATCCCGTAGTGGGAGACAACGCATTCTCCCATAAGGCAGGGGTTCATGCGAGGAAGATCCTTGAAAATCCTGCTGCCTACGAGCCATATTCGCCCGAGATCGTCGGAAGGTCGAGAAGCATCATTCTCTCAGGACTATCTGGCAAGAGCAACGTTTTAATTAAGTTGAAAGAATATGGTATAACGGAAGTTCGAGACGACTTATTGGAGAGGTTGACAGAGGAGATAAAGAAGCGTGCCTATGATTCGAGGTACGATATCTCAGATAGTGAATTCGAGGAGATCGCATCAAAGATTTTGAACATTAAGGAGGTCGATCTCGCCAGGCGTAGAAAGTTTCCAAGATCTACAGAGGTTATTGTTTTTGTGGACGTGAAGCCCGACCACACGGCAAAAGTTGCAAGAAGCATAAGAAAGGAGATCCGCGAGGCTGGGAGCATTGCCGAGATTACAGGAGAGTACGACCTTTTAGTAAGTGTAAAGACTGGCTCGATATCTTTGGCGGATCACTACGTGGACCAAATAAGGGCGATCGATGGAGTCGATAAGACGCTGACATCTTTCGTACTTAAGAGGTGGCGTTAGCCTTACTTCAGGACAATTACCTTTTCGCCAACGCTGAACTCTCGGATATCTGGCGATAACCTAACAATACCTTTTCCTTCGTCCGCAACCTTGGCCCTCGCTACCTTGATTCTAGCCTGCCTGCCAGCTGGCAATCCAAAGCGCGGCATGGCGGTCACCAATACTTCCTCCCCTTCCTTAACTTGCAGTATTGCCATTGTTGCGCTATCGAGCCTTATGCAGGATATGTCGCCCTGATAAGGTGGCGCAACGACGAACTGAACCTCCTTGGGCATCTTCGCTTAAACCTCCTTAGCACTACTTCTATTCCTTAAGGCTTTTTCTATTATATCCGCTGCTTGTTCGTAGCTCCATGCCCCTGTATTTATAACCAGATCGTAAAGGCTTGGATCCAGCCAGTCTACCTTCCATAGGCGCCTGACAAGCTGAGCCCTGTCATCATCGCTAACCCTCGTCGCCTCCTGAGCCCTCTCGTAGCTAATCTCCCTCCTCTGCGCGATGTGGTATGCCCTAACATACTCTGGAGCTATGAGTAGGACCTTCAGGGTAGCGGGTTCTAGAAGAACCATGAAAGCTGTTCGTCCTTCTATGATAATCTTTTCAATGTGCTTGTCACGTATGAAACCCGACACAAGGCTCGAGAGCGATTCGTCAAGCTCTACCTCGCCGGAAGTCGCTTTGGTAGCAAGCTGGGTGAAAGAAAGCTCCAAGTCGGCGGCCAGATGGTGAAGGAGTTTCTCTGTGTTAAAAACGGGTATTTTCATCCTTGACGATATGATCTGGGCGATCTCCGTGCATCCAGTCCCAAGTTGTCCACACATTAATAAATTAATCCCTTGCATACTCATTGCATATTCGCATCAGAAGATGCATACGACAGTATTAAAGCGTATTTCTTGCTGCATAATTTAAACAGCATGGATTCGCCAGACAAGCATGGTTGCAAATGGGAAGCATTTTGAACCTGTTTCATAGAGCCACTTTAAGGCTTAGGGAGAGTACATAAAACAAAAGGTTCAGATGCATATGAGGTGGACCTTAAAAAGAAGGCTCAGAGCGCGGGCTCAAAGAATAATAGACCTGGAATTCTAAAAAGATAAGCGGAAAAGTACTTTTTAAATGCTATTATTGCGCATACATATGTCATAGCGATTTCAAATGATAATGGTCTACAAGCTCAATAGCGTTGAGGAAGAAAGGAGGGTAGAGGCCGTCTTATTCTTGCTGTGGCTATTTAATGCTCCATCACATATTGTATCTATGTTTATGATCGACCTCTTTGAAATCTCGCATACGGTACTGATCTGAAGAACCAGACTTGAGCAATTAGCGTCTACCCTGAATGTGGACTGAATATTATCACCTCATTTGGATTGGAGATTTACGACCATGCAAGAGCCATTTACTGTAGGGACGAGTATGCCTCAGCAGCATGTTAGAGCGAAAAATTATGCCCAGTAGCAGGCTCAATATGGATCTTTTAGGGCCAAGACCAAGCTCTAAATTCAAATACAAATCTGAAAAAAGATTAGCTGCTGGATTGCTAAGAAGGATAGAGGCGCAAAAGCCATAAGGTCACTATTTACATAAAGCCCTTGAGAATTTGGAAGCTGTGAGTCATTGCGTCAAATACGATAAGGTGGTACAGAAGATAGTTTCATTCATAAGAAAGAAGGTTAAGGAAGCAGGTGCGAATGGAGTGGTCATAGGCTTAAGCGGAGGCATTGATTCGGCTCTAACAGCGTATTTCGCTGCAAGGGCCCTTCCAAAGGAGAAGATCCTGGCCCTTGTGATGCCAGATACGAGAATAACCCCAAAGCAGGACATCGATGACGCAAGGATGTTAGCGAAGAAGCTTGGTGTAGATTATGCCATTATCGATATAGCACCAATCCACAGGGCTTTCATGAAACACATTGCCAAAAGAGACAAGGTCGCTGAAGGGAATCTACGAGCAAGGATAAGAATGGCGATCCTTTACTATCATGCGAACCTACTAAATCGCTTGGTAATTGGAACCGGAGACAAGAGCGAATACTTGCTTGGATACTTCTGCTATGATGAGGAAACGCGAGCCCTCACCAAAGAAGGGTTGAAAAGATACGATGAGCTAAGACCGGGCGACATAGTTTTTGCGCTTAATCTAGGAAATAACAAGATAGAGGAAAGGAAGGTCAAAGCCGTTTATGCCTTTAATTATAGCGGGAGGCTAATTCATTTCTTTGGTGAACATGTGGACTTGCGTGTAACACCCAATCATAGATTGGTTGTACATTTACAGCATCACAAATTAAAAAGTAGCCATAAACCCAGAAATAAATTTGAAACTGCAGAGTTAGCAAAGAGGAGGGAGCACGTTCATCTTCCAGTTCCAATTCCATGGGAAGGGAAATGCGACCCACCATCCAGAATGACCCTGTCCATCATACAAAAAGGTGTACAAAGAACCTTTGCCATCGATACAAATGACTGGTTGTACTTACTTGGTCTCCTCATAGGTCATGAGCACGCTACAAGAGAAAGGATTACAACGTGTGTCGAATCTTCGCTATTGAAACAAGAATGCGTTTTAACCAGCAAAGGTCTTGGTCAATTAACCATTGCTAAAAGAGAACCTGGGGCGAAGACATGCATCACATTTGAATCACACTTCTCCTTACCAGAAGTGGAAAGAGCAAATGGGAAACTAAAGGCCATCCTATCGAAGTACGGAATATCCAATTCAGCTTCAAGAAACGCAATCAGGTTCTCCTATCCAGAGTTCCCCGACCTATCCGTAGAGTGTGGTAATAGTGTAAGAAACAAGCAAATTCCACAATCCTTATTGGATTATCCCGCCGAATACCTCAAGCATCTTTTCAAGGGTTTAATGGATGCCAATGGATACAGTCACAATACCTATCGCACAACTTCGCAAAAGCTTGCCTTGCAGGTTGTTGAGTTATGTCTAAAACTTGGGTTGTTGCCAAGGCTTTTAGTTAGACAGTCTCGAATCACAAGACGCATAGATATCGGAACTGAAGTTAACTATGAGGTTCACTTTAAAAAGGCAAGAACACAGACCATTAAGAGAAGTAAGAACGAACAGTATGGCGGCATAGTCTGGTGTCCATCAATAGATAGTCTTGAAAACTTGATCGTTGAACGTAACGGCTGTTTCGCGATCTCAGGTAATACTAAATATGGAGATGGTGGGGTCGATATTCTACCGATAGGCGATCTATTCAAGACAGAGGTTAGGGTGCTTGCACGATATCTTGGAGTTCCTTCGCGGATCTGCTTCAAGAAGAGCAGCCCTAGACTCTGGCCAGGTCATGGGGCAGAAAAAGAGCTAGGAACACAGTATGAGCAGATAGATCAGGTCTTCAGACTACACTTCATTAAGGGGCTTAATGCTAACAGGATAGCTGACAAGACAGGCCTGGATCGTAAGACAATATACTCGTTGCTTAATAAGTACAGGAAAACGATGCATAAAAGAAAGCTTCCACCAATATGCAAGATCAGATGACCGAGAAG
>CAZWAU010000159.1:0-10032 GCA_964631995.1 uncultured Nitrososphaerota archaeon | reverse complement strand
GAGTAAAATATGGTAGAGATAAACCAGCAGGCAATGAGTGATATGCCCAAGCCGATCCTGTCAACATAGGTTGGCAAGCCTTGGAGAGCCAAGGCAAAGGAGGTGAGGAAGTACAAGGAGGGAGAACCAATCCTTATTCTTGGCGCTCCGAGGGCAGAGAGGGCCGCAAGGCGGATCAAAAAACTGATCGACATACCAAAGAAGGTCGCCGAAAGAATCAGAATGCGAGCTGGAAGAATAATGGATAAAATGCTAGCTGCCAAGATACAAATAGTAAAAAAGCCATTACACACTACCGATACCGCGACGAGACGCCTTCTATCTAAAATTGAAGAGCGATACCACTTGTACCTAATAAACGCGCTATCTAGTAGTAGAGGTATGATGGCAAGTCCCATAACCCATGCAAATGCTGCCTCAATGCTGGATCCTTGAGGAACCAGAATGATCCAAGAGCAGATTGAGGTGCCGAATAACAAAAATAACAAGTTCTTAAACGAAGGAAAACTCACAACCCAACTATATCTTCGAATAGCTAACTGTAGCTCTCTACTGAATTTTTGAACATTCTCCTCCGATGCAACCATTTCTAGCACTTCACCTAGTTTCATAGCACCATTTTTGGCCTTCTAGAAGGTTGTGTGATGAGCCCTTTTATAGCTTAATGAAAAGTGGCGCAACGATACTAAGAACCATGAGGGCTACGGATAGCAGTATGACCACCTCTGGTCGAACCTTGAATCCTCCGCTTTCTTCCTCGAAAAATCGGAGAAGCCCAGCCGATGCTGCCGGCATCGGCGATTCCCTGGATCTCGTCTTCTTTCTGGCCATCTTGCCTCATTCACCAATGATGAGAAGGCATAATTAAAGGATTTGCTCATCAAACCTGTACGGTTGTAGTTAAAGGAATATCTTGAAGAGAGGATGGATGGAAGGCTAATGTGATATGGAAAACGAAGAGGAAAAGAGGTTCATATTGGAGAAATTGAGCAAGAAGGGGTTTGTCGTTGATTCTTCGGCACTCGATTACCTAATTTCCAAGATAGGTCTTAACTACAGCGAATTTATAGATTATGTAGCGGATAGGATAGGGAGCTCAACTGTCTTTATATCGGAAAAAACCTTGGAAGAAGCTTTGAAGGGGTATGGATATGAAGAGCCTAAAATCGGCTTCTCATCTGCAGATACATCGGGAGAGACAACAAATTCTGAAGCAGCTTCGATCGCGAGCAACTTGAAGGTACTTTTTAATATTGAAAGAGCGTCAAAACCAAGCGACGATGTAGAATCGAAGAGAGCGTACCTTGCTGATCGATTTAGAAAACTTGAGAGAATTCTCAGGTCACGCCTAGATGTTGTCGGAGTAAGTTCCATAGTGGAAGCAAGAAGGACGCCCGACAAGACAAAGTTAAAGATTATCGCCATGGTTTCGGAGGTTAAAACCGAAAATTACATACTTATAGAGGACCTCCAAGGATGGGCCAACATCATAATACCTCAATCGGCTTCGAAAGACCTAAAGAGCAAGGCGAGCAAGCTCCATCCAGATCTCGTAGCTTGCTTTGAGGTGGTTGTTTTGGGAGGAAAATTCATATGCCTAGACATAATACTTCCTGATTTACCAGATTCAAAACCAAACAAATCACCAGAACATGTTTGCGCTGTCTTAATCTCTGACCTCCATGTGGGGAGTTCATATTTCATGGATAAGGCGTTTCAACTATTCTTGAAGTGGTTGAATGGCAAGGTTGGAGGGCCTGAAACAAGAAAGGTCGTGGGAGAAGTGAAGTATGTCATAATAGCAGGTGACTTGGTTGACGGGGTTGGAGTCTATCCCCAACAAGAGAAGGAGCTAGCTATCAGGGATGTGCGAACCCAGTATAAGAAGGCTGCAGAATTATTGCGACAGATACCGGAACATGTTGAAATCATTATTATTCCTGGTAACCACGATGCTACGCAAAAAGCACTGCCCCAGCCTCCAATTCCGGACGAATATAGCGCTCCTCTTCTTGATTCTGAAAACATAACACTCCTGAGCAATCCTTCCCTCGTATCCCTTCACGGGGTAAAATTCCTCCTAACACATGGAACGAGTCTTGAAGATTTGGCTAACCGAGTGCCAGGATTAGATTATTCGAACCCCCATCTGGCCATGAGTCATCTCTTGGCTGTAAGGCATTTGGCACCAATATATGGTGGTAGAACGCCCATCAACACAGATGGAGAGGACATGCTCGTAATAACTGAAAGGCCAGATGTTTTCCACGCCGGCCATGTCCATGTCTATAAGGTAGGGGATTATAGGGGCGTGATCGTTGCCAATACCGGTTGTTGGCAAAGAATGACCCCTTACCAGCAGGCGTTAGGTTATGTTCCAACGCCAAGCATATTCTCCTTAGTCCACCTTGATTCGCTCAGAATCGAAACGGTACCAATACTGGCTGAGGCGATGTGGCATGCTTGAGCTGTTATTCACCATATAGGTAATCTGAGATTTTCTTTCCCGATGGTTCCCTTAATTTGTCTACCTCAAGCCTTAACAGCGAGGCATACTGTCTAAAGTACTCATTGGATTCGTACCTTGACAATAGCCAAAGAACCAATTCCATATATTTTCCGACGCTTCTGTTGTGCACAAGCATTATCAATTCTCCATGGCAGATTGAGCACCTTCCAATCAATGGTACGCGCCGGAATTTAGCGCCACACCTTTTACATCTCGCTCCCTGTGTATAGAATGCCCTGAGGTTTCCCGATAGGTCACGTAGAAGATGGGAATCTAAAATACGTTCTGCCACTATTGCGGCATCAACACCCACAAGCTTATCTGATAAAGCCATTTGAGATTCAAGCCTCTTGGCCATGGAACCAAGCTTTCTGTAAGAACTCTGCAAAGGTCCACCATCTATCTGCTTTGAGAAGTGATTTGCCAAGATTGTATCTAAATGCAGACCCTCCCTAACGTAATCTCCTACGAACCTCATGATGCTACGAACCTCATTTGGATGAGTTTGGTTACATGCTAGGCTAAAGAATTCGAGTGGGTATCTATCGCAGTTCTCCAAGTTGTAGACCTGATCCTCGACCTCTAAGAGACTTATAAGGGGGAGAATGACTAAAGGTGAGTCCATTCGTCCACCTGGTTGATCTGGAAGATAACTTCTGGAAAAGTTAAGCAGTACATCCATAACTAGGGTAACTGAGTCGGCATCTCCATCGCAGTCGCGCCGCTTTGCCTGGTGCCACAATGGATGGGCAAAGAGAACATCAGATCTGGTAAATCCAATTATCCTTCCAAGTATTGCGCCATATGTGTGAGGAGATAAGCCTACTATCAGATGACCTGTCAGATCTTGGGCATTCTTTAAGTTGTAAAAGGGCTTTACTCCATACGCCCTGACAAGCAGCTCATCTATGAACCTTGCCAATTTTACAAGATGATTGGCGCACTTTTCTGGAATGATGATGTCTTGTGGCTTCAATGGTACCAGAGCATCTTCATCATTTAACTCATTTCCTCTAGTATCTTTAGTGTACCCCAATCGTCTCAAAAGAGGCAATGGTGTATGTATCTCCGATGGTTTGAACTCGGTAAGGACAGCATTTGAGGCGTCAAACCTTACAGTTCCATCTCTGAAAACAAATAGATCGAAATGAGCTCTCAAGATGCCCTTAGCTAAATTTTCTGGAATCCTTCCAGGATTGATAAGAGACACAACTCCCTTGAGGTTCCTTGGGGGCGTGTTCATCGACAATAATTTTAGCGAATCATTAAGGTATTTTGCTAAATCTATAGTGGTCCTGCTGTAAGGAGCGGTTTTTCTCCCGCACTTCATACATTTCTCAGATTCAACTGATGTACCGCATGTGGGGCACCTCATTATAGTGGTTGTCCTGTTTCCGCAATTTTGACAATAAACAAAGTGCGATGGAACATTGCAATTTTTACAGAATCTTGAGGAAATCTCAACCAAAACAAGTCCTTTTGATGATGCTTCAAGTATGTTCCTGTTCGTTCCTCCAGTGCTCCCGACTGGAAAAAGGGCATTTATGGGGGGGTCCATGAATCTAGGGGCAGCTGCCTCAGGCCTCCCCATCCTAACTCCCAAAAAGGTGGCTGCTTTTTCTCTTATCTCTACTCCAGATGTGGCTGAAACAAGCTCCAAGGTCTTATTTGGCAGCGGATCTGGCAGATCTCTTGTCAAGAGAGTGAAAATAAGAGCGCCATACTCCTCAGGCTCGATTAAGATTCTAGAGCCATTCATTTTGTGAGGAACACAAAGCTTCTCCAGTATGGTTTTGGCGCTTCCAACGAATTCATCTTGAAGCTCGATCCCTTCTCCATTTTGCGTGAAATTATTTTTTTCCAGAATGTGCCTGAGATGGAGAGCCTCCTCGACAGATATGTGCCCCCAGAAGAATGTGAAACGAGGATGCCATGGTATATGAAGGCATAAAGAAATTTGCTTGGCCTCTTCTAAGCTCGGTTTCACATACAAAGGTTCGTCTATTAGTTCATGAAGCCTTTCAATCGGAATCCTAACTTTTTTGGCAGCCTCATCTTCTCCTATCTTGACTACCGCCTGCTTCAATTCCTCGCTCCACCACTCTTCTACAAAAGATGGTTTGTCGAGTGGTATGTTATTCTCCAGATACTCACCTACGCTTATCAAAAGGTCTCCAAGAAATAGGATAGAGGATATTCTTTCCCTTATTTGCTGAGCTTTTTCCACCGAATCTACCCTTACTACAGATCCATCAAGCAGTTTAACAATCGGAGGCTCTATCGTATCTACTGGTACGATCGTCCCAGATTTTCCTGGCTTTTCAACCCTAATTTGGGTACCAACGGCAAGGAAGTTGTCCGTTATCACCATCGTTGCAGGATGTACTCCCATCGATGCTAATCCAGTATTTCTACAGCGACCGTATCGCAGCCTAAACCCGCCAAATAGGTTCGAGAATGATAGGACTGGTCGTCCTACGAGAACCTCTCCGAGATATTTCTATTGTCTGGCAGAAGCGGTAACATTTTCTAACCAGTTCCATCCCGTCAATCCAATTTCAGAAACATATCTGAGAACTTTATTGCGACGCCCTACGATTCCATCGTTAAGAACCCTTAGAGCCCCTCCCCTCAGCTTGTTGGTCTCTATCCTAGATAAATTTCTGTAAAGGGTTACCTCTGTCTTATCAGATTGCACTCCAGTAACCTCTACGGGCAGATTTTGGCAGACATATCTGATCTGATCATCGGATACCCTGTATTGAAAACGGCCAACCTCCCTTTCGTAGATTCGTATCTCTTCGACGAACCTGTTAACCTCCTCTTCTGTAGCCCTATATTTTTCGAGTTTTAATGCCCTACGTATAAAATCTGCCAGAAGCACTGCAACGGCTTGTTCCGTTCCACCAGCAGACCTCATTGGAGCAGCGAAGTATATAGCTAAATAAGGTGAATGATCTTCATTCTTCTTTATCTTTACATCGACGATTCCTTCCATTGGAGCTGCTGTAGTACCTGGAGGGGTCAGAATAGCCAGAGCGGTCCTAATAGCGGTAAGAGCAGCTTTCTCTGGCTCAAGGTGTCCAAACTTCCCATATACTATTTCTTCCGCCAACTTGAATGGTACCTGAGCAATTGGCACCTCCGTTACCAGTTCCTTCATTCTCTTCGCTAGACCAGGAAGACCTACTAGGTATTCTGTCGCTTCAGCTTGTGAATAGACTATTTTGGATTCGATTTCCTTGTCAGGATCGATTCCTCTTTTTTTAGCCTCCAATGCAAGCTCATAGCATTCTTGCAAGGAGTTCAGTAAAGAAGAAGCGTATTCCTCATCCGCTAGGGGATTATTGTTTTTCATTGGCTGTGACCGTTGTGGCAGGTTTATACTGTATGACTCTTGTTAGGAAAACGGTCGACCAACCTGATTTGCTTCTTCCCGTTGACTTTTGGTATGCTTCAACACCGTACTGAACCCTTCGATGCACGCAGTTTTCGCACTTGGGATGCCTTGTATCGGAGGGCCCATCACAAGATCCACAATTCAGCAACAGTACCTCTCCTATTCTCTGAACAGTTGTTATTGTAAATTCGTTCTCATCATATTTTGGTTCAAATTCAGGCCAAATGTCATAAAAGTCAGGACGGCCCAAGGCTCTTTTCAATGATGCAAAGAAATTTTCAAAGCATGTCATCATAACCACCCTTATAGTGTTAAATCCAAATGTTTTATTTCTACTCCGCTTACATAGCTACTAAATAATAGTTATGTGGAGCTCTATTACATGGCAATTTAAGGCTTAAATATACCTTTTTAGTAAATAATTCGCAAAAAAGGCTTAAAAATTAATTATACGTTAAAAAATCACTATTATGTTCAAGAACTGCTTAATATAGTTCGATTCCTTGCACCTCTTCTTATGGCAACGACCAATTTCGCTATTTTGTCGTATTCGTATGATTTTTCGATAATCGTTCCTGTAACTAATATGTCTGCTCCAGCAGCTGCGAGATCCTCTGCCTGTGATTCCGTCCTTATGCCTCCCCCGACAATGAGGGGTATGGAAATGCATTTCCTTACTTCGGAAACAAAAGCTGGAGATAGCGCTTTTTGGGCGCCTGATCCTGCTTCAAGATATACCAACCTAAAACCAAACATTTCAGCAGCCATTGCATATCCTGCAGCTAACTCTGGATGTTCGATAGGTATGCATTGAGCCTGGCCAACAAACCCTGCAGCCCCACCCTCACCTACTATGATGTATGCTAGCGGAATCGCTTCTAGCTTATATTTTCTTATCACTCCTACTCCCAGCGCTTGAGCACCGGTTATGAAGTATGGGTTTATTGAGTTCATTAGAGACATAAAGAAGATAGCATCGGCCTTGTTTGTGATGCTTGGCAAGTTACTTGGGAAAATTATGACAGGTAAATTTGAATTATTTTTTATTTGTTCTATAACTTGGTCATATTCGGAAGTTAATATTGCTGTAGATCCACCTACAAGGATAGCGGAGGTTCCTGATTTCTCCGCGTAGCGCGCTATAGTTCCTACGTCATTTTGCTTTTGGGGATCCAACAAGAGAAAGTGAAGACCTTTTTCTTCTTCTAAACGCTTCTTAAGCATGTACTCTACGTTGCCAACCAACTAAATTTGCCCTCCATAAAATTTGTCGGCAAACTTACAATACAAGTCTACAGGTTGCTCATGCCCATATGCTGGAACATCTGTAAAAATCTTGCAGTCACCGCAGGTAATATGGGCAATCTGTTTCTTTCTATCTATTTTGACACTTACGCTTTGTTTTCCACACTTTGGACACAGAAATATTTTAGGAAGGTTCCTCTTAACTATCTTGATAACCTTTCTTTTGCGCCTTCCCATTGCTTATTCACTTATTTGTTGTTTCTCTTACCTGTAGTTGATCTGGGAAGAACACCATAATAACCCTTTACCCTTCTACCATTTTATTACCTTTGGATCTTGATTCCAGATGATTAGCTGCTTATGGTAGCTTTTTGCTAAATAAAATTGTGCTATCGTAGATAGATGCTTTTTAAGCCAATTTTGGCTTTTAGGCAAATAATGGTCTTTTTTCATATTGATTTGAATGTCTAATTCCGAGATATGTATACCAATACTATGAGCTTTCACCTATGCATACATGTGTAGACAACCTTGATCCTTATGCCTGTTTAGTAATGAGAAGCATCGAGGTTGCTTGATTAACGTATCTCCTAGATGATCTACGCATCGTGCTCAATATATCTCCCAGTCAATCATTAAGTTATGTACAGCGTCGGCTTTCAAATTCAATGCATCTTAAACTATTGATAAAAGAGTAGGATAGCCAGCGCCAATCTTTAGCCACATCTGATATATGCGTAGATGCATTAGATTGTTGGATCTAGACATGGCATGTACTTGATCAAGTCTGCAAGTTAATAATCCAAGGTAATTCTGGATGTGTTAGTATTATGGGTACAAATTTCCGACAACAAGATTGCGAAGTTCTTACGAGTGATGCTCTAGGGCATAACTTTTTGTATAACATTAGCGAGACATTAAAACGATTGAGCCTGCTATGTATGAATACGTCAAAAATGATGAAATTTTGTCTCAACTCGTTAAAAATAGCGTCTTAACGGAAAAGCAATTAGCCACGTATATGGCATATCAGTTTCGTAAATATAGGACGGAAAATTCTGAGATTTATACTAGGTTGGGAGAGAAGGTAAGTAAGGGGGTTTTCCATCGTACCTTACAACAGGCTAGAAGAAACATAAAGAGGTCGATTCTTACCATAATCCTTCTTGGTTATCTTGATGTCACAGATGTCACAGATGTCACTAGAGACATCACAGATCTTATCGAAGTAGGTCGTCAAATCAAAAATATAAAGGATTTAGCTTTAGGGCAAGAAATCAATGATTTCGATAAAAAGAAGGCTTTAGAACTTCTTTCCGATATTTTAAGGAGATTGGATAAAGCGATTAAATAATGCCATTATTACTATGTCTCATCGTAGATTAACCTTATATCTGTGATTTTGTGATTATGTGATAATGTCATTGATTCCAAAGGGCGATGAACTCCGTACACTAAGGACAAGAAGGGGGTTAACGCAGAGTGAGCTGGCTCGTTTGGCAGGGGTTAGCCAAGGTCTAGTCGCTAGAGTTGAGGCAGGGACAGTAGATCCGAGAGTTTCAACACTTGAAAGAATACTTAAGGTTCTCAACAGTATACCAGTTAACATTGTTACGTCAGACATAATGTCGAGCCCCGTAATTTCAGTTGATTTTCATGAAAAGGTCAGAACAGCGGTAGAAATTATGAGAAGAAGAGACGTATCGCAACTTCCTGTTTTGTTAAAGGGCCGACCGGTGGGGGGAATAGAAGAAGAAAAGATTTTGAAAAAATTAGTAGCTAACCTTTCATCGCCTGAAAAAGTATATGAATCGAGGGTTGGCGATCTTATAAGCTCAGTTTATCCTCTGGTTTCTCCTAAAACAAGTTTGGAGGAGGTCGCAGATCTACTATCGAGAGGCCATGCTGCTGTTTTAGTTACGGAAGAGGGTACGCTTAAGGGCATAGTTACGAAGATTGACGTGATTATGGCGTATAAATTAAAGCATGAGGGAAAAAATAGTTGATTGCCTATATCCCATCATGTTTAATACAATACTTGACTTTTGTTGCTATACTTGGAGGAATATTAACCAAGTTTAAACGAGATTTAAAAAAGGAAAATAAAGCGAAATCGATTGCGATCAACAGTGATATTGGATTAACTTTGCGATCTGTCATAAGCAGGGTTGATTGGGCAGCCTACGAGGCCGAGGTTGCAAATCTTAGATCGGAGGTTGCATTAGGTAGATTAAAAGAGCTTGAAGCTGAGATTATGAAATTAAGAGAGTATTTAGCTACAGCTTTTGAAGTGAGTGCTGAGCTTGATAGAAGATTTTCAAGTTCGGTATTTGAAGGTAAAGAAATAAAGTCGAAAAAAATGTATCAAAATGGATTATCTGAAATTGAGTTACCTGTAGAGGCAGGAAATAAGCTTTCATCTACGGAGGCGCAGGTTGTTAATCTTTTATCATCTGGTGAAGGTATGGTTGCCAGAGAGATTCAATACAAACTAAATATGAGCAGGGAGCATGTTAGTAGATTATTGAGCAGATTGGTTAATCATGGAGTTCTATTAAGGAGTAGAAAAGGAAGACAATTCTTGTACCAATTGAAGAAAGATAGTCAAAATTCGGTTAATGATAATTAGATTGTAATATAGGTTCATATGGATTTGTTCACCTCCACCCGTTCTTTTCCACTGGAGTATCGTAAGTGTGACTATAATTCCATATAGTATAAAATGTAGTTATAAGTTTCAAATAAAATATCACTTTATTTTTATACCTTCTTGACTGTCTAGGTTCAGAGTATAAAAATTACAAGTTTAAAATTATGTAGTTTATTGATTTATTATTCCAATGGAAACAAAGGGGTGTGCGTGTCCATATTAACCAAT
>CAZWAU010000158.1:0-7252 GCA_964631995.1 uncultured Nitrososphaerota archaeon | reverse complement strand
GTGTCTATGCTCTGATCTACAACTATGTTAGGGACCACATGGCTCTAGGAAGGCCGCCCGTACGAGACCTTGAACGCATGATGGAAGTACAAAGATTCCAAGAACTTTTCAGGAGGTGCTTAAGTTAACAGAACCCGTAAGTGGTACCCAATATTTAAATAGTGGTACCTGCTCCTTAGCATGGTAACAATTGGATAAGATGCGTCTCAAGGTTCATGCGAAGGGTCGTGTTACGGTCCCTGTGAAGTTTCGAAGATTGGCTGGAATCAAAGAGGGCGATTACGTCGAGGCCGTGCTGGCGGACGATAAGAGAGAGCTTATCATAAAGGGAAAGCGGAGCGACGTAGTTGATGAACTACTGGACGTTCTCAGGAAGGCCTTTCCTGGCAAGAGTACCAGTAAAACGATGTCCGAGCTACGCAAGGGTTGGGTAGAGTGAGCCGGAGACATGCTATAGACAAGATCTGCGTAGATACCAGTATCTTCATCAACGCCAAGAATGAGTCAGAAAGAGGGTCCAGCGCGTCGAAGAGGCTTTTGAAATCTATTGCCGCGGGCAGGGTCAAAGGGGTCTTCGCTACCATCACGCTTGCCGAACTTCTGAATGGTGCGTACAGAGTCGGAGGAGAGGAGGCGGAGAAGGTCAAGTCTTCATTCGAGGCCCTTCGATCAGCAGGATCCTCAGTGATCGGTTTTGATGGGTCCCTCGCGGACATGATCGGTTCGCTCTGCGCCAAGTACGATATGAAAATCAAGCCAGATGTAATCATAGTTGCCAGCGCCCTGAAGGGGGAGGCAAGAGCCATAGCAACGCGAAACGTAAGGGACTTTAGGATGTACCAAGACGATGTTTCGATAATTCAGCCAGAGCACATCAGATGACTTTTGGCCGCGAATGGTAATAATGCTCAGAAAATACTTAGGGGAGCTCGAGGAAGCGGGGTACGTTGAAAGGGCGTCAAATCCAGATATAACACAAAGAGCTTTCGATTATCTTACCAGAGCTGGGTTTCCAGAGATCGTCAATTGGGAGAGTGAGGTGAAGATCCTGAGTACGGCGGAAGTTCTGTCTCCAAGCCTGAAAAACTATATTATCTCGAACTCTATTTGTGTCCTCTTGGGCTTGGGTCCTTCAGGCGTAAATGTTATGTCACACGAATCCACCTCTGGCCTGCCTATTATCAGATCCACATCTTCTCTGAGGTTTTCAGCTACTTCAAAGACAGCTCCACCCCGCAATTCAACTCCTTGGAAGGTTACATTAACCCTACACTACCCCGTGATTTTCAGTCTACATTCTTTGTCGGCTGTTCTGAGTTGATAGGGTCTATCAAGAGGGGTGATGGCTTTGAGCTTATCAGCTGATCTCTTGTGTATCACACTTCTACTTGAGCCAGTATCTAATAGAGCTTTGAGCTTGATGGCAGTGTCTCCATGCTTGAGTTCGACATCCGCATAAGCTTGTTCAGGTTTCATAGACTCAGAATCCATCTCTATGGCGGTATCATTAATTTTTGCAATCACTATACCTCTACATCGACCAGCTTCATGAGACCATCCATCACTTCTCAGCCAGACTCTATACCAAAGGATGGAAGTGTGAAAAACTGTCAAGAACCTCAACGTAACTTGCACCGGTAAGGACATCTCGCGCCCAACCAAGGTGAATACCAACGACACCTCTCCTACGATCTTCCCTTTGGCGCCAGCAAGGTTGGAATATCGGGGCTCCTTGGCGGTGAACACTAGTTGCTTTCCAACAACATCGTTGATGCATGTGAACTTGTCTCCAGTATCGAAGAGAGCTGCGACAGTGTTTTTTGATTGTATGCGCTCTGAGCGAGATACAGATTAACGCCTGTGTTGATATATCGGCTTTCTCATAGGAAATACTCATATTATCTCTATCGTTGGCGGGAACTTCTTGAAGGAGAATTTTCCTTCCTTAGCATCAACGACTATTTCGTAGGGCTCCATTATGTCTATTCCTATTACCGTGTCGTGGTTGAGCCCTTCGATGACGCCAAATACGTGGCTCAGCGGGAGTTCGTATCCTAGTATCTTTATCCTCGCAACCAGCTCACCGACCATTGACGCTTTCTTGTCTTTTGTCGCGATCAACACTTCCTTTGGGGTACGGTACCTTGAGTATCCCAGCTTCTCAGCAAGTCCAAGGCTGATGAAGCTCCTGGTGGCACCAGGATCGAAAATGGCTTCAATCTCCGTCTTCTTGCATTCAACTTCCACGTTTACTTTGCCCGCAATCGTTCTAACCATAATTGCGCGTTTTAAAGCCATCAGCAGAGCACATATATCCCTTATTGGCAACTTTTTATGCAGGAGTTATGATAACCGATCCTTGATGCTACCCGGCCCCTCTTGAATAGGCAGAACACTCTTAGGCCAGCTCCCAACGGTGCTCAAGGAAAGAGATGTCGATATCTTGGACAATCCCAGAATTGCAGGAAGGTTCCTTGAGTTCATACGTGTGAGATCAACCGTTCCTGAGGCCGTCGTTTACTGGTTCGAGGAGGCGCACAGTTAACGAAACAATCGTATCCAGGTACGTCTCCATCAGCCTCGATGCATACCCTGAGGACCTTGCAAGGGCAGGTCTGATAGAAGGGCCAAAGTACTTGGCAAAATCTTCCTCGAATTTATTATCCGTAGCGCTGTACCCCCATTGAGAGTTGTTGCCATGAAGGGAGTTTGTTCAGAAGGAGGAAGAAGATCTTCGGGAGAGAAGTACGATAGAGAGCGGGTTCAGCAAGCTGAAGAGGAGGATAAGGCAGTTCAACTTCCCGACATATAGCACTAAAATATCGGAGAACTGGATTAGATCGTGGGTTGCGCTAAATTAACAGTCTCTTCGAAATGTAGATAATAGTTAAATATCAATACCTTGAAATGGCTATTGTGGCTATTATGAATGATGAGGTTCTTCTGAGGATTATCGTTGAGAAAGGTGAGCTTAAGATCGACGAGGGTTTGATTAGTTTGAGGCTTATTAAAGCTTCTTCCGTTCGTAAAACAATTGAAAATATTTTGGACGGCCGAGGGATTGTAGTAAAAGAGGACCCACTTGAAATATTGCTAGAGGGCAGACGTTGATAGTTGTTGATTCATCGGTTATAATAGATGCATTGATTCCCTATAGAACTACCAATGAACGTAGAAACAGAGCTGTTAAGGTCCTTGATTCTATTGCTGAAAGTAAGCTATTGGTCTTCTTCCTAGAGTTGCCCTTATCGAGTCCGTTTCGATAGCTTATCGTGTAACAGGGGCGGAGGATGTTGTCAGCGAGGTTGCTAACTACCTACGCTCATTTATTCTGATAAGTGAAGAGGTGATATTCGATGCAGCTTTTGAAATTGCCTCTAAAACAGGTTCAAGAGCCATTGATACATATTACATTAGCGTTGCAAGGAAGACAGGTTCGATTATTCTTACAAGTGATGAGTACTAATGCCGTCAAAGCTGGAATCAATGCGTACTGTCTTCTGGAAGACAACGAATATCAAAAGTTTCTTGAAGAACTCAGCAAGAAGTAAGTCACCTATTGAAGTATGGAAACCATTACTCTAGTATGAAATAATAGAATGAGACCTAGGGCTCCATTTCATAATTATTCCATTTTGGATTAAATTTTCTTTTGAACAGCGGTAAGTCTAGCATGAGGTGCTTTATGAGCGCTGGTTTCTAGAGGTACGGGTACGATGATATCCCGAGCGACACGATACTCTAGAGGGCGATGAAGCTCATTCCCCCGTCATGGTTCAGAGAACTCAACCAGGAGCTGAACAGGCTCTTTGATGGAGATAGGAGGTGGACTGGCGACTCAACCGGCTTCTCGACCTCGACCTACTTTCTCTGGCACGATTTTCGGGCAACGGCGTCGACAGGGGTGTTGACAGTGTAGTTGAAGAATTCGATTGCCAACAAATACAGATAGTCGCAATCCTAAGCAAGGATGAATTGATATTGTTGGATTCTTTTGGCCGAGTAAAAAATTCAGCTGGACTGCCTATGGAATCCTAAGACGCAAGTTACATCGCATTACCTTAACTTCTCCCCTGGGCCCTTAATTTTGATGAAAATAAGGGGCATGCCATTGCTAAATTCTACTTTGACCGACTGAAACATGTGGAAAGCCGGGCAGGGACCGATCTTCCTAATGTGGAAGACTTTGTCCGGGTGCTTTTCCAATGCCTTGTCCAAACACAGTAGAGACCAGTGGTTCCTGCTTTATGGTTTAGTAAACAGGGTTAGGAGGCAACGCGTGTCTATGGTTTGTGGTAGCACAGGAATTTTACAATCGGTATTAGGCTGATTTTTACCCCGTCTTTTTGGAGCTCGTTCTCCACCCCCCTGTAAAGAACTATTGCTTTTCTCGCGTTGAAAAGTTTTGAGAATTTGAATAGTGGGTTTAGGTCTCTAGTCTTCACTTCCTCCGTGTTTTTAACTTCAACCGGAATTATCTCATTGTTTCTAATCACGAAATCGACTTCGCTGTTTCCCTTTTTCCAGTAGTAATCAGCGTTGATTTCACTCCTCACCGTGGTTTCGAGAATCTTGTCTTCATCTCTTGTTGTTGCAAGGGTTTGATGCAGAGGGTATGCCTTCTTGTTTTTCCTGCTGCTCGCTAGAAGGCTTTTCCTCAGGTTGCTGACTCTTTTTATCAGAAACGAGAGTTCCAGATAGTTTAGAGCGTTTCTTATTGTTTTCCTGTGTCTTCCCAAGTCTTTTGAAAGGGAATCTACGTTGATGATGGCTCCAGGGTTATCGAAGCAGTAGTTTGCAAGGGTTCTTACTATCTCTATGTCCTCTATTCTGAAGCTTTCCGGAATATCTCTGTAGATTATTCTCTCCACCACAAGCTCTCTTACGTAATTTTTTGCTTCGTTCTCGCTCATCTCCAGGGTTTCAGGGAAACCTTTCGCCAGGTATTCGCCGAATAAGATGGAGAGCCTTCTCTCATGAATCTCGAAATCGGTTTCCCTTGGAATTTTTTCACCTTTAAGCTGAAGGAATTCCGCATATTTCAGGGGAGACAGGGTGTGGAAAACTGCTCTTCCAGCTAGGCTCTCCCTGCTTCTCTTCATCAAGTTTAAGGATGCGGAGCCTGAGAGAACCATCTTTACGTTTGGATTCAGATCGTAAAGGACTTTTATCTTGTTTTCCCAGTCTGCAAGCTTATGAATCTCGTCGAAAAAAAGGTAGCATCGCCTCTCGTTTACTCTAGCTTTTAACGCTCTCTCCTCGTATTCCCTTATGATCCTCCCAATGTCTTGTCTTTCCACGTCGAAAGAGAAATATAGAATCCTCCTTGCGCTAACCCCGTTTTTCAAAAGATGGTCTATTAAGTGGTACATTAGCACGGTCTTTCCGACCCTTCTTAATCCAACTATCACGTCAATCGGCCTCTTCTGAAGGTTGGGTGTTAACACGCTGAAAAGCATCCTCCTATGAAATCTTTCGAACTCCCTGTGTATTCCACCGCTCTCCCACCAGGGGTTGAACTCGAAGATGGAGCTCAAACCAATCAAATTAACACTATAGTGCCCCAATATTTAAAATTTTAGGACATTATAGTGTCCTTTTAATCTCTTAAGTTATAGCGCGATGGTATGAGGAGAGTTAATGCACAAAGGCGCTCAGCCCATGCCATAAGCGCCTACGTTGGTCGTAATGTTCACTCCGAATACTGGAGTTCCTGACCATCGTTTCAGTTCCTGAAACAATTCAACGCCTCGATTCTTCGAATGGACTTGCCTATCCATAGGATGGCATCCTAAAATTAGGCAATGGAACGATCGTGTTCTCAATCGGGACGGAAAGCCGTAGTTCTTTTTGACTGTATGCGCTACTTACGACGTTTGCATACGAACCTGAAGGTTTCACCGAGGTGATAGTTCATCTTGCCATCTAGGGTGTTGTCATCGATAAGGTAGGCCTCGCCATATCCAAACACGGAGTTCATCTCATCATGCCCTTCAAAGCTGAAGCGCATCCCCACTCGTTCATCCACGATGAGCTCGCCACCTATAGTCCCGTCCTGCAGCCCAAAATGGTATTCTCCTCTGATCGTCCTACCCTTGATTCTTATGTCAAAGTGTGGGTTCTTAGACTCTTTGATGTAGTCGTCTTCAAAGTCCGGCAATTCTACAACTTTCCATCTTCCTGCAAGCTTGCATGATTTGCTCCTCCTTCCGATTTCACCGAAATCCTTCCTGCCCATCGAGTTCAGCCACCTGAATCTTCTTCCATCTTATTATATCTCTCTCTTCTTCCTCGTTAGACTTGTTTCATCTATAAACGAATTACTTGATAGGTGCGCATAGCATGTTTAACGCTGCTTGGTAGCTTATAGGTCAAGGGTTTCTAGGAGCTGACCGATGAACTCATAGAGAAAACGTTAGCTGAACAAGACTCTTTTGGCAGGTAGAGGAGACAGGTTAGTGGCTCAAAGGCTTTCCTAGCTTCTGAGAATTACTTATAACAGTGGTCAATGAAGAAGTTATTGGCGAGAAAAATCTTCTCAGGAAAACGGGTCAAGTATACTCTGGAAGAACTCAGAATCTGTATAACGGTGGCTGTTGATCAGCTTCAGATATTTTTCTTCGGCGCAGAAAAGCATAAGTGGTACCAAAAAGCTTGTTAAACTTCAACCGGGGTCGGAGCCTTTGATCTGATGCTTATCTTAGCTGTTTGAGAGAGGAATTCGCTGGCGTCCAAGATCTCCAACAAGACGGGTTTGCCCTTCTCGGTGAAGTGGACGATGATTGGTCCCATCTCCTCCGCGTAGTCTATCTTCTCCTTCCCGACCTGAATCATCAGTATGTCGGATTCCCTGTCATAACTAACCTTCATATCGCTCGCTCCTCGCTAGATAGAACGTCACAACCAACCATCCTATCATCATCCCTCTCTTCGTAGATAACCCTTAAGACATATCAAGCGTTTACATGCAAGTCCGTAGCCAATTTTGGAAAGGTGTTTTCAAATTCAAACGTCATATCCCTTTGACGGGTATCGCTTTAGACCAGTATATAATGAAGAGCGAGAAATGGATAATAGAAAAGGAATGTTGGCTGAAGGAATTTATCGAACAGCTAAATTAAAAATAATCAGCTGAGAATTTCTAGGGGAATCCTAGAACTCGAATCAGAATTCTGATTGGGAAATCTCTACATGGCGAGTTAAAGGGACTTCGTTCATTAAGGATTAAGTGACTGTAGAGTTTTCCCTAACC
>CAZWAU010000157.1:0-5080 GCA_964631995.1 uncultured Nitrososphaerota archaeon | reverse complement strand
GTCTTAAGGTTTTATAATTGGACGGTTACATCTGATGTTCAAAATTTCGTCCAAACGTCCTCTACGAACTTTGGATGGGTACTCAAAAGTACCACCGAGCCAAATGGCAAAACTATAACCTTCAGAACGAGAGAATATAGTGGGACGGGCTACGATCCATTCTGCTTAGTCTCCTACATCTCCTCGCCATATGATATCATTGGAAAGACAGGCGTGAACGGCCTCCAGGCCGGAAGCGATTCCGACAGCTTGGCCATAGCGATAAGGCTGGGCAATTTCGCCGTCTCCAGCATGACCTCTGGTGACAAGTATGAAATAAATTTCACAATTGGGGCCGAGGACTTCTCCTTGATGTTCGTGGCCACAGGCTCCTCGGCGGGTAATCTGAAGCTCTGCTACAAGGACAATGGTGCTACAACTTGGAACGATGGTGATTCTAGCACCTTCAGCTCGATGAGTTCTGGAACTCGTTACCAATCATCGAGTGGCAATATAGCCGTGAAACTCACAGACAGCACTACTAGCAGCTATGGCTACGTGAAGCTTGAGGCGAAGAGGAGCTACCTGACTTCGCTTGGCGCAACAGGATATACGGTAACGAACATCGTCGGGCGAACATATCAGGGTTCGTCAACAACTACGCTCTTGCCAGGTCCGCAAGGTGGTACGAAGATCGACAGGTGCCCTTCCGGTACTTCAACGGCTTCGTACACAATGATCACAGTTCCAGAGTTTCCTCTTGGAGTGCTAGTTCTAGTAGTCCCGATGATAATGGTCTATTTCAGCGTTAGGAAGCTATGCCAATCCAAGATGAAGTTTGGTCAATAAAATTATTAACTTCCATTCTGGCGGAAGAAAATAGAACCTTTTTTCATTTCCGACTGCCCTCTAGAATTAGGACCTTTAACAAATAATGCGCTTCCTCCCATCTACATTCTCTTACTCCCTGTAGTTTTTAAAAGAGGGCTCCGTAAGTATTTTCTCCTCATGTTGGTGCATTCAGAAATTAACGATTAGAAGTGCAATTGGCAGCATCGGAAACTTTGGCCATTGAGAGCGATAAGTGCAGGTCTCTAATCTGCTAACATTCGTGGAATGGAAATAGCCCTAATGTTAAAATATTAGTGTCAATTTTGAAATGGCAAGAAACCATTGGAGCGATTAATAGCCTGCTAAGGATGTGTTGAAATTCACGAGTACGATTTCGCCCTTGCTTTAAAAATCCAGCAGGCTCACGAAGTACCCAGATCTGGTTTGTCGCAGATTCGAAAAGATGCAGAGCGCTAATTGCGAATGGAGAGGATCCTAGAAATTCACTCAAACTCTATCGTTGATGGGGGTTTGGGAGTGATGTCATAAAGGACTCTCGTGACGGATGGAATCTCTTTCAAGATCCGGTTTCTCATCCTCTCCAAGAGAGTCCAGGAGATTTCGCTTGGAACGGCGGTCATCGCGTCGATTGAGTCGACGATCCTTATGATGATAATGCTGCCATACTTCCTGCCACCGCTCTCAGAAACTCCAGTCGCCTTGTCGTTAGCCAAGACGGCGAAGGCCTGGAAACATCGAAAGTTTTCGGTCTCCTCCTCGACGATCGATGTAGCCTCCCTGACGAGTTCCACTTTTTCTTCCGTGACCTCGCCCAAGATCCTTATCGATAGGCCAGGGCCTGGGAATGGCCTTCTCTCGACCTTGTCTGGAGGCAATCCAAGTGCTTTTGCTACTTGCCTTACCTCGTCCTTGTACAGTTCCTTTAGTGGTTCCAAGAGCTCATATCCGTAAGCCTTCGCTGCGTTGATTCCGATCTGCTCTAGAACGTTGTGCTGGGTCTTCACTCCCTTCTTGGTTTCGACGACATCTGCAGCTATCGTACCTTGTAGCAGGAACTTTGCCCCAAGCTCTTCCAAAGACCTTGAAAGTACTCTGTAAAAGGTATCCCTGAAGGCCTTCCTCTTCTCCTCCGGATCGCTTAAGCCCTTTAGGGCTGCCAGGAACTCATCTTTCGCATTGACCAATCTGACGACCAATCCAAGCCCTCTGTAAAAATCGGTAACCGATTCGGGCTCGTTCTTCCTCATGAGACCGTCGTCGAGGAACAGGACCGTCAGGTTTTCCCCCAATGCTCTTTTTCCAAGCATGGCGGTCGTTGTGCTGTCAACTCCTCCAGATGCAGCCACTGCTGCCTTTGCTGTGCCAACCCGTTCACGTATGGCACGAACGCTGTCCTCGATGAACTTTTCAGGATCGCGCAACATCGGTCTTCGAATTTTTGATAATTGGATGCCTTTTAAGGATTCTGAGAAGAAGGGCTTCACTTCACATCAACCCCAATGGATTTTCGGCCGCTCTTACATTAATTCTGATACAATCAGCGTATCTTGTCATGGGTGTGGGCATGAAGCCGAATTGCGTCAGATGCTGGTGCTCAAAGCACATAAAAAAGCCGATTCACCATAATCACTAGGGCGTTGGAATGGAGATTTTAAAGAGGCTCGACCAAGCCAATACCATAAGAGAGCTTGTCGAAGAGCTCAGATGCGAGAGCAGCTATCGTGGCATAGAGAGGCTTGTCCAGCTAACCCTGTAGGCTCTGCTCGATCTTGGTCTTATGGTGCTTTCAGCCATGGGCCCCAGCCCAGTGGATACCGTGATGTGGCAAACTTGCTGGGAAGGCATGGCCTTCTTGAAAACAAGGATGCTGAACTGATGAGGGCAATGGCAGGCTTGAGGAACGTGCTTGTTCACGCATATGTTGGCACGAATCGTGAGATCGTGGTAGAAAGCTCCAGAAGGCTCCCAGAGGATGCCAGTAGGCTCTCCAACGAGCTACTTTCATCTGCTAGGCGAGAGATAAGCGATCCCACGGAGCCCATCGACAACCTGACCGAAAAGTTGAGAGAGGTACTCAAGGACAGGGTGAAACTGGCCTTTATCTTCGGCTCCAAAGGCTACGATCTAAAGGGGGATGTGGACATAGCCCTTTACCTTGGAAGGCGTCCAGATCTGTACGAGGTTGGCTTCCTAATTTCCGATATTCAGGAATCCCTTGGAAGGGAAGAAATCGACGTCATAGTATTGGACGATTGCGATAACGTTTCCCTGGCCTATGAAGCTATCCAAGGAAAACCCATCCTAGGTGAAGACGCCGATATCCTGAAGCTGAAAACCAAGATAATATCGCAGTATATGGACTACATCGAGAAGATGAGTGTGATTAAGTCCCTACTTGCAAAGAATTGAAGATGAGCCTCCCCTAGGGCTTTGATCGTTTTGCCAGCTTGATCATCTCCTCCAAGAATGATGTCTGCAATCTGGGTGGCCTTCTACAGGTTCAGTGGCATTGCCATTCGGAGAGCACATACAAGGTCATAGCTACTGGAGATGAGAAGGAACTTTAGAAATGAGGGACAGTCAAATGACTTAAAAAGGTACGATCCGAAAGTGCGCTCAACATATCAAAGGGAAGAAACTGAATCTGACACCCTGAAAGGTGTGTGTTTCTCGATTCGTTGGCTCTTTATAGTGCTCCATCTTGTCAGGTTAGAGGTTGAGTATTAATTGCCTAAGGTAGTGGAAGACCATCGAAAATCACAAAGTGGCACTTAAGGCTGAAGGGTAGAACCACTTGGATGCATTAAAAAATTCGAGGACTGTTAAGGAAGTGGCGAACGGTTTACTTCGTACAGGGAGCTTGAACCCAATATCTGGAGGGCCGTCTTCTCATAGCGTTGCTAGAACAGAAGGATGTTTGTTACTTTGCACTCGATGTGCGAGCCTGTCAGGCTTGCATGATGAAGCAGTCAAAGAAGAGGTGCCGAGAGCCTGATTTTCAGCGGACTTTTGAACAGGCGACAATTCGGTCTACGACCAGCATTTCGGTCTTCAGCCGAACGCTCTCCCAGGCTGAGCTCTCGAGCGTCTGTCAATCTCGGCTTTCTCGGTCACCGTTCGTGGGTGTTTTGAAGGATTGACTTAAGAGTTTCGCTCCTCCAGTTGCTGAATAGCGCTGAAGGCGAACCTAATTGGAAGCCACGTTCATTTAAAATATGGGAAGCTCAATATATCGGAGCGTGTGGCGATGAGGATTAGGGAATTCAGGGGAAGGGACGAGAGGCAGGTCTTGGAACTTTTGGATGAGGCAATGCCCCAAGACAGGATGGGGCCAGAGGTTTTCCGGCAAAAGGTCATACTGCAAGAGAATTATGATCCAAGCCTTTGCCTGATCGCAGAATTGGGGTCGGAGGTGGCCGGCTTCATCTTCGCGCCTGTCCAAAAAAACTTGGGCTATGTGAATGTTATTGGCGTGAGGGCAGAGCAAAGGAGGAAGGGGATCGGAACCGAGCTGTTGCGCGAAATCGAGAAGAGGCACAAGGAAAAGGGTGTCAAAAAGATCGTCATCTCTGGAGGGCCCAGGTATGTGGTGCCAGGAGTAGATGTCAAGGCATATCCGGAAGCGATTAACTTCTTCCTGAAGAACGGCTTCGAGGAGGTGAGCAGGGATTCGGTATCCATGTCCAGGTCGCTGATGGGATATGATACACCAAAACATGTTCTTGAGATCGAGGAAGATTTGGTAAAGGAAGGCTACCGGTTCCAGCAACTCGATGGGGAACATGTTCTGGACCTTCTTCTATTCCTCAGGAAAAATTTTCCAGGATGGGAGGAGGACCTCAGGAGAACGCTTGAGATGCGCGCAGGCAGCCTCGAGTTTGCAACGATAGCGCTTAAGGATGAGGAGATAGTTGGATATTGCCAGGTCGCAACAGACGGCCTGATCGAACACTTCGGCCCCTTCGGGGTTCTGCCCGACCACAGGAACAGGGGGATTGGGACGGTCATATTTCACATGTGCTTAAGGATGCTGCAATCGAAGGGGGCGAGGAACGTTTGGTTCGCTTGGGGAGGTGGGAAGAACTACTCATTTTACGAAAGGCAAGGGATGGTCGAGACGAGGAGGTTTGTCATACTGTCGAAGGAAATTTAGTATCTTACCTCGCTGATGAAAGCTATTCGAAGTAAATCGCAGGCCTGTATGGTTTTGCAAACTTTGCCCTGCCGGCTGGGTCGTGTCTTGCAGCAT
>CAZWAU010000156.1:0-17815 GCA_964631995.1 uncultured Nitrososphaerota archaeon | reverse complement strand
CTAATATGGTCACAGCGTACGTTCTTGTCGTTACGGAGGTTGGCAAGGAATTCGAGGTCATCAAAAAGCTCAAAAGCATAAAATCTGTTGAGGAGGTTTCGGCTGTGTACGGGGAATACGATATTTTTGCCAAATTCGTTGTTAGCGATCTGAAAGAGTTAGACTCTGTCGTAACGGAGATAAGGAAAATCCAAAACATAATACGCACCATAACGCTGATATCTTCCTAGGGGCAAAGCTCGCGATTGGGCTAGAGAGAAGATAGACTGTTTAAGATATTGCCGTTCAGTCCAAGAACCGAACGTTTCTGCAGATCGTTGCATCGAATCTCGGTTGTCTATAGAACGATTTTTTATCTGAAATGTGCTGCCTCACCAGTGCTGCAGCCTCCAAGGCGGTTTTTGCATGCATAAGCTTCTTCGCCAGACCTGGCTCCCCCATACTTACAAGCCATGCAGATATGTGGCCCTCCTTGAGGTGGTATTCAACGCATGCCGGGTCAAGTTTGGCCAGCCTCTCCAGCTTTTCCTTGAGCCCCTCAACATTTGATGCCACATCGATCGTTTTGCCGAACCTTTTAAACTCAAAGGACATGCTTCGACCATCTTCCGGCTCATATTTAAGCTCTTGGAGATGGTGCCAAAATACTTTCGAAGTAAATTATATAACGATGTGAAAGTTTGGAAAAAGCATAATGAGCGAATCGTCTTCTTCTGACCTCATCGAACCGAAGGACATGGCGGCACTCGATGAGAACTGCGAATACTTTGGCCTTGGAAGATCCATCCTTATGGAAAACTCCGGAAATGCAGTCTTCCAAGCTTTGAAGAAGAAAGTAGGATCACTAAAGGATAAAAATGTGGTAGTCGTTGCAGGCACTGGAAATAATGGAGGGGATGGATTTGTATTCGCAAGGCATGCTTCACGCGAATCGAGTGTTTCCGTCATTCTTATTGGAAAACCTGGTGAGATTAAGACAGAGGAAGCGAGAACGAACTGGAGGCTCCTTGAGAAGACTCTTTTTCGAATCAAGCTCCATGCCCTTGAAGACTCCTCAAGTGTCGTATCAGCCAGCAACATTATACTGAATGCTGACATCATAATTGATGCAATATTCGGAACTGGAATACGGGGCCAGATAAGGGGGCCAGAATCGATGGCTATTGACATGATCAACTCCTCCAAGGGGTTAAAAGTTTCTGTAGACGTACCTTCTGGTCTCGACCCCTCAACGGGCGATATACACGACAAGGCTGTCAGGGCTGACATTACCGTTACGTTCCACAAGGCAAAGCCCGGTTTGCTAAAGAGACCTGACTACGTGGGCGAACTTTTAGTAGTGCCAATAGGGATCACGCCTGACTACGAGCTTTTTGTCGGTCCGGGAGATGTGAGATTGGTCTTGAAACCTAGGACACCCTATGCCAAGAAAGGGGATTTCGGCAGGCTCCTAGTAGTTGGAGGGAGTGCCGAGTATTCAGGAGCCCCCGCACTCTCAGCGTTGGCAGCGCTACGCACAGGAGTGGACGTAGTCATCGTAGCTGCTCCCAAAACTGTGGCCAATGTGATAAGGGGATTCTCCCCCAACCTTATCGTTAGGTCTTTGGGTGGGGAATACCTCACGCATGATGATCTTCCTTTCATCAAGAAGCTCATAGACAAAAGTAACGGACTCGTGGTTGGGCCGGGTTTGGGCCTCGAGGTGGAGACAAGTGATGCGGTCCTCGAGTTGATCGAGATTGCACCCGGTCCTATCCTCATTGACGCCGATGCACTGAAGGCGCTTTCGGAAAAGCCTACTTTGCTAATGGGCAAGAGGTCTGTTTTGACACCACATGCCGGGGAGTTTGCCAAACTTACGGGCAAGGCGTTGGCTGAACCTTCGAATCTCGAAGAGCGGATGGGGCAGGTCAAGGAGGCCTCGAAACGTTTTGGTACGACTATATTGCTAAAGGCGCACGAGGACATAATCTCGGATGGGGAGCGCCTTAAGGTCAATCTTACGGGAAACCCTGGAATGACCGTTGGTGGGACTGGAGACGTCCTTTCTGGCATTGCTGGAGCATTCCTGGTTTGGGGAGCCGAGCCGTTCAGGGCAGCATGCGCTGCAGCCTTCGTCTCTGGAAAAGCAGGAGACTTAGTAAAAATTGAAAAAGGTTATCACATCGTCGCAACAGATGTGGTTGAGAAGGTGCCATTCGTCATAAAGGGAGTCGAAAGTACGTAGATTTAAGAGATTATGGCACGAAACCGCCTATCTTGACGGTTTCCAATGCGCTGCTCCAGCGTTCGCGAGAGGAGATCGCAAAGGAGGGTTGTTCAAGCTTTCGGTCCTCAGCCTCATATACAACGGTTATGACAGGCTTTGCAAGTCTTCCAGGCTCGCCAAGCTTTAGTTCCTTAGCGTTGGTCAAGTTGATTATGAAAATTATCTCGGGTCTTCGGTGCCTGACACCACCTACGATCCTCTCGAAAACTAGCTTCTTGTTTGTGAGAACGAGAACCCCTTTTGAAGACTCCAGAACTTTACTATGCCCACCTATATACTCTGCCTCATCCTCGATCAGGACCTGCTCATTCCTCTCAAGAACGCGTTTCATGCTGCAACCTCCATTCGTTGGCTAGTTCCAAGGCAATAGAAGAAGATTTAGACCTTTCGGAGATCATCTGGAGTTGGCCACATAGGATGTTGGCAGGAAGTGAATTTCGGGAAATCAAAGAGGAAGGTTGGGAAACATGAGGATAGCGATATATTCTGAGACATATCTGCCAACCCCAGATGGAGTGGCCCATTTTCTAGGGAGCTACTGCAAAGAACTTTCGAGACTTGGACATGAACCACATGTTTTTACGACTGGAAAAATTATGGGTAGCAGACGAGATGAAGAAAGCCATGTTCACAGGTTCAGGTCCATCAAGTTTCCCCTTTACACACAGTACCGAATCGCTCCAGCCCCATTCATTGGAGCTTTGAGGATGGCCAGAAAACTTGACATCGACTTGGTTCACATTCAAACCCCATTCTTTATGGGTACTGCAGGATTTATCTCCGGCAAGGTTCTTGAGGTACCTATCGTTGGAACTTACCACACGAACTTCTTGGAAATGTCTGAGAGCTTGTCGAACTCGAAGGTTTTCAGAGGCTTCGTCAGATTCGCTTGGAAGTATTCGACTGGCCTCTACAGGAGGTGCCATGTTCTAACAACATCTTCTAGGTCCATTGCGGAGCATTTGCAGCAGAGTATGAGGAGGGAGGTCCTAACTGTGCCACATGGCATAGATATCGAGAGATTCAGCTGCCCAGTGGAAGGAGAGAACGTGAAAAAGACTTATGGGATTCCCTCCGATTCAGCAATTGTAACTTACCTTGGAAGGTTAACGCGCGATAAGGGGGTACATACGCTTGTTGAAGCTTTCGCAGAGGTCAGGAAAAAAAGGAAAGCATGTCTTGTGATAGCTGGCATTGGTCCGGAAAGGGAGGCATTGGTGAAGAGATCGGTCGAACTGGGAATAGCTGAAGACACAAGGTTCTTGGGCTATGTGGATGAAAACGAAAAAATATCGTTGTTGCAGCAATCGGATGTAGTGGTTCTTGTTTCGAAAGCTGACTTGGTCCCGCTTGTCCTGATTGAAGCGATGGCCTGCGGAACGCCAGTGATAGGATCTAGGGCAGGGGGCATACCAAACTTAATCGAAGATGGGAAGACTGGAATCCTGGTTAAGGAGGGGGATCCAAAAGAGTTGTCGAGGAAGATCGTCGAACTGCTTTCTGGATCTGATCTTGAGGAGATGAAAAGGAACGCGATGGAATGTGTTAAGCGCGAATTCTCGATGGAGGCATCTGTCAGATCTTTCTTGGAAATCTACAAAAAATTATCCAAGAACTGAAAAGATCAGATCGTGTCAGGTATAAGGTGAAGCAACATGCCCTCGACCGTTATCGGTTTCGACCTTTGGGCTATGGAGTATGCGTCGGAGAGCTTTGAAGCGTGCTCCGCATATATGTCAAGTATCGGATCCCCCTTCTTTACCACATATCCTCGCTTACCATGAAGCAGGATGCCAGCTCCCTTGTCAGTTGGCGCTCCCGCAGCTTTTGCCACCTCGTTTATTGCATTGTTGTCGACCTCGGAGATGTAGCCGTCGCAGGGCGATGGTAAAGAAACAACGTGAGAGCCGACGGCTACGTCCTGGGACCTTATGCGTGGATCTCCTCCTTGGGCTTCGATGATTTCTTTCATCTTCTTCAACGCTTGCCCACTGTCCAGTATCCTTTTGGCTACGCTCTGGCCATTTCCACTTGTGGCGACGCCAGACATCTCCAGCAAGACTCCTGCCAAAGCTGTGGACTTTTCCCTGAGGCTTATCGGGCCCTTTCCCTCAAGACACTGCAGTGCCTCCCTCGCCTCCAACGCAGGTCCTATGGCATGGCCAACAGGTTGGCTGCCATAGGTTATTCCGCATACGACATGTATTCCGACCCTCCTACCGATTTCCATGAAACTGCTTGCCAAAGCCCTGGCATCCTCCGTCTTCTCGACCTTTGATCCTCTGCCGGTCGGGATGTCCAATACGAGGTAGTTTGCTCCAACAGCAACCTTCTTCGCCATGACGCTTGCTATCATCTGGCTTATCGGATCTATACCGAGTGGATGCTCACACCTCCTGATGAATATGTCGTCGGCCGGAGCAAGTCCAAGCTTGCCGCCCCAAGCTATCGATCCACCAACCTTCGATGCGATGCTCTTGAACTCTGACGGAGTAAATTCAACATTTGCAAGAACGCTCATGGTGTCGGCCGTCCCGCTCGGACTCGTTATCGCCCTGCTTGATGTCTTTGGAATCAGGAGGCCTGCAGCTGCCACGATGGGAACGATTACGAGGCTAACCTTGTTTCCAGGAACGCCACCTATCGAGTGTTTATCGTAGACAGGTCTGTCAAATTCGATCTTGCTACCAGTTTCGACTATGCTGTTCGTTAGGTACTCAATCTCCTCCATGCTCATCCCTCTTAGGTGCTGGCTGAGCACGAACCCGCAGATCTCCGCATCGCTCAGAACACCATCAACTACATCCCTGGTTATCGCCAGGATCTCATCCCGCCCAAGCGCATGCCCCTGGATCTTCCTTTTTATATAACCAACAGAGTCTGGAGGGGGACAGTAAGATACTTTGACAGGTCTGCCTGCTACAGCATTCAAAGCCTTGGCGCTTTTCTTATCGAGACCAACCCGATTCTTCGGAATTGAGGGGCTGATGGCCACGAAGAACGTGCGCGAAATTCCACCATATTCGCATTTTACTCTCGAACCTTCTATCACGCCCAGGCTTGAAGCTACATCACCATTCAAAAGGACTGTTGGTAAACGATCAACGTAATCCAAGAGCTTGGCCTTTAGCAGCAAGACCATATCTCCTTTGCCTCCCAAAGGCACAGAGGTTATTTCAATCTTATCGATCTTAAAGCATCGAAATCTCTGGAGCTAAAACAGAAGACCAACTGTTATATTTCTGGGAGGGGAGCGCTGTTGTGAAGGAAATTGGGCGATACTGGCGGGCAGACCGGAAGCGAGGAAGAAATTCAGAAACTTGCGCAACTTAAGAAATTTCTAGAGGAAAAGATAGAGGCATTGAGCAAGGAGATGGAAGGTCTTAGGGCGATGATCCAGATAGTTGACAGGGAACTCGTCGCACGAAGCTTTAGGAGGGGTACGGGCGAGTCGATCTCTCCTGCAGCACGTCCCGCACCCGCTGGAACTTTTACAACGGCGACGCCTACCGCTCCGGTACCCATGCCGGCCATCGAGGAACGAAAGATGGAGTTGGTTTACAGGGGCAGGTCGGTAGGCAGCGCCTACGTTTCTATAAACAAGGTAAGAATTGTGCCGGACGAAAAGTTCGGGTTAAGGACGACCACATCTCCTTTCGAGTCGTTTCTCCTTAGAAAAGTTCTGGACGAGATTCACGAGACCGACACGGAAAGAGCCGGAAGGGGAGAGATTAGACCTGACCAGATACTTTCGTATGATGTTGTGGAGGAAAATACGTTGCTAAAGGAGATCGTCGTGAACAACTACGGGGATACGGATCGGCTCAACAGGATCCTACGAGCTTCGGCTTGGACATTCATGGTTATGAGTCAAAAGTAAAGTAGGGACAACTATGCTTTCTGTGATGAAATTATCAGCCTAGTGTCCGTTTCAACAATCCCCTTCGTTTCACGAATCTTGAAAACGGTTCTGCTTAGATCCTCTATGTCTGTTGCACGAACCTTTACAAGCATGTCTATGTCACCCGTCAGCTCAAAGACCTCTTCTACGCCTTCAACATCCAGTATTTCCTTTACCATCTCCCTCGAATAGCCTGGGCCAACTTTCACCATTATGAATGCTTGCATGTTTGTAGGCAACAATCGATTTTGCCTAGTGGAAGATAACCTTTTCGACCAAACCTATAGGCAACCTGAGCATAGGTTAGGAGGATCCTATTTGAACATAGTAATGGCTGGTCTGGCAGGTGCTGGAAAAAGCCAGCTGACGCATTCCTTTGGGAAATGGTTGAAGGAAGAACAAGGATTCGAAGTCTGCTACGTTAACCTGGACGCTGGTGCCGAATGGCTACCCTACGAGCCAGACGTGGATGTGAGGAGATTCGTGCGGGTTGACCAGATAATGATGGACGAATCTCTTGGAATCAATGGTGCCATAATAGCAGCTGCCGACAGGATGGTCCAATATCTGGACAGGATCGTTTCTTGGATTTCTGAACTTGATTCAGAATTTGTGCTTGTCGACTCTCCTGGTCAGTATGAGATATTCGTGTTCAGAGACTCTGGGCCAAAAACCGTTCAGGCCCTGCAGAAAGTTGGGACTACGATCGCCCTGAACATCATAGATGCACAGTTGGCGCTCAGCCCTTCGGCGTTCTTGACAGCACTTGAGCTTGCAACGGCTTCGAGCTTGAGATTAGGAGTGACGACCATAAATGTTGTGAATAAGGCCGATCTGGGAGGAACGGAGAGGATAAAGGCGATTCTCTCAAACCCGAGGCTCATGCGGGAGGCCATAGAGCAGGAAAGGGGAGGGGCGATAACCGATCTAGCTTTAGGTTTGCTTGAACATATTGAGCACGTAATGACAGCCCAGAGACCTCTTTTAGTATCAGCTCTCAGGGGGGAAGGAATCGCTGACCTTTACAAAGCTGTGAATGAAGCTTTGTGCGTGTGTGGTGATCTTACGTAGAAGATTCTGCCAGTTCCTTGAGCGTTTTTCCAATGCTCTTCCAGTGGCTTCCTCTCCAGTAGAGCTTACCGCACTCAGAGCATGCCCAAACCTCACCTACCAGGGGCGGCAGGACCTCTTTCGAGGAGTTGATCTGTCCTCGAGATGCTAAGACAAGGACGCCATTGCAGGAGGTGCACCTGCTTCCGCACATGGCGGGCGAAAGGCGGTATTGCCTCACGATTTTTCTGAGTTTTTCAAAAAGAGTACCTCCAGACACAAGGAAGGCATCTATCCTTTGTTTAATGGCCCTGTGGTAAAGCTGCTCGTCCGATGTCAGAAGGACTCTTTCAGCGCTGGATGTTAGAATCTGCTCGTCATCCATGTCTCCGAAGTAGAGAGTGTCATAACCCATTATTCTGAGCCACCTTGCAACGTCCCCAAGCATTCCATCTGCTACGAATGATGGTCTTGCACCGACTTTGATTTCGTTGTCTTGGGTCATTGTAACCTACCGAAACCTAAAGGCTGCACCTGCTCAACATTCTTCCAGTGCCTGGTTGGGCGATCGGTTCGCCATCCTGCATGATAAGTTTTCCTCCAACTATTGTGGCCCACGAACCTCCCCTGACCTCCAGACCATCGAATGGCGAGTATTTCGCCTTTGAGAAGAACTTTGACGAATCTATGGTCCATGGACTCTTTAGATCCATGACGGTAAGGTCAGCCGCCTCTCCAACGTCAATGCTACCTCTTCCCCTCAGACCAAACACCCTTGCTGGAGTGGAAGACATTGCTTTGATCAGGGTGGCTAGATCGATCAATCCTTTCTGGACAAGGGACAACATCAATGGGAGCGTGGTTTCCAAACCCGGAATTCCTGGTGGAGGCGTATCGCTCTTTTTTTCCTCGATTGAGTGGGGGGCGTGATCGCTTGCCACAACTCCAATCGAGCCTCTCCTTAGGGCTTCAACCAAGCCTCTAATCGTGGAAGTTTCCCTTGCTGGAGGGCTTGTCAGCGCTATCGCTCCTAACTTAATGACAGCCCTAGATGACAGAAACAGGTGGTGCGCAGTCACTTCTGCTGATGCATGAATCCCCGAACTCATTATGGCTGAGATGCTCTCTGGAGCTGAGATGTGGCAGAAGTGGATGTTTTTCCCCCTCGGAATGGTCTGGATCACCTCCTTAACACTTTGGACCTCGGCCTCAATGGGATGGCTGTATAGAAATCTCTCGACAATACCCATGTTTCTTCTAGAAGCTTGTTTCAGCAGATCATTGATCAAGCTGTTCTTCTCAGCATGGACCGCCAATGGATAACCATCTGGTAACATCTTTACAGCTTCCAAGATTCTTTCTGTTCCAACGACGATCTCTTCCCTTTCGGAATGGAGGTAGGCTTTCAACCCGACGCATAAGGGCAAAGCTCTGAAGTCGGTCTTCTCTGTCAATGCCAGGAAGAAACCAACGTTGACGTAAATGTTGGCCTTCGCTCTTTCCAACTTCTCGGAGAGTGTTTGGAGGGAGTTCGTTACCGGAAGTGTGTTGGGCATGTCCAAAACCGTTGTGAAACCACCTGCTGCGGCCGCCAGGGTACCGGATCTGAAATCCTCCTTGTAGCTGTAGCCCATATCCCTTAAGTGGACATGGGAATCGATGAGCCCTGGGCAGATAATCCTTCCACCAACGTTCAGGCGTTCCTGCGCATTAGGAAGCCTTCCATCTTTTCCAACAGCTTTGATCTTTCCATCATCAACAGCCACGCCTCCATCGTGAAGCATGCTCTTGAAGAAGACCTTTCCTCCACTGATGACAAGGTCTACATCGCTCATGATAGGATCAGCGGTAGGTTTTTGCCACTATGTTGAATGCATCCCTTTCCGTGAAGATTCCAAGGAGGTTGCTCTCAGGCCCGGTCACGAGCAGAGCTCCAATGTCGCGGCTCCTCATGAGGTCGACTGCATCGGCAAGCCCCATTCCGGGAGACGAGACCCCGAAATCTGAGAAGGAAAGACTCGTAATGGGAAGGGAGAGAAGTTCTTGAAGAAGCCAGTTATCCGTTCTACCGAGGTATCTGATTATCCCGCGCATCGTAACCATCCCTTGCAGTTCCCCTCTCTGCAGAACTGGGAGCCTTCTGAAATGGTAACGCAGCATCTTGTCAAGAGCCAAGCCAACGGTGGAGTCGGAGGAGATTGTGACTGGGTTGGGGGTCATCGCCTCCCCTACCGTCATATCTGGAATCCTGTGCGAAAGCTTGAAAAGTATGTCCCTCTCTGTGATTATTCCAATAACCTTCTTTTCAGAGTCGATAACAGGAAGCCCTCCGATCTTTTTTTGACTCATGATGCGTATGGCTTCCCCGATCGGTTCGTTAAAGCCGGTCGAAACTATGTCGGTGCGCATTACGGAAGAGATAGGCGAATTTGTGGCGACTAGCAAGTTTCCTCCGTACCTTTCCTCAATGAGCTTCCTCCCGGATCCTCCGAAGAAATCCAATATGTCTCGGGCCGTAACGAGCCCGACAAGTTGCCCCTTTCCAGGATTTACGACCGGTATCCTCCTGAAACCTCGCTCGTTCATCGTCTCGATAACGTTGCGGATTGGAGTCGTCTCGGCAACGGTCAAAACGGGTTTCGATGCATAAAGGATTACTGAGCCTGCCCTTGGTGAAGCGGGCTGGGAAGGCGCCGTTCTACGTCTTGGAGGGCCTTTTGCTCTCAGCTTCCTGATCGAAGATTCCTTCGAGCCCTTTCTACCTATGGAGGTCATAGCCCTGCGTCAGCCCTGCAATCTTCGCAGTACATCCTGCCGTCTATCTCCCTAAGCCTGTCAGACCATTGGCCGCACTCGTCGCAGAATCCATCATAGTAGTTTGTCGTTGGCTGGACATTCTCTATCTTTGCCTTCTCAACCATTACCTCGTATATTCCAGGCATGGCCTCCAACAGGTCCCTCTCAGATACTATTCCCACCAACTTGTCGTCACGGGTCACGCCTAGTCTCCTGATCTTTCTCAAGCGCATCAGATCGAAAGCCTTCCTCGCATCTGTGCCCTCGTCAGCCGAAATCAGTGGGTGGGACATGATCTCTTCGATCTTTGTCTTCCAAGGATCCCTTCCCTGAGCTACGCATCTTGTCACGATGTCCCTCTCGGTCAGGATCCCAACTGGCTTGTGTGAGCCATTCAGTATGACGATGCTCCCTATCCTGTGGGTACTCATCTTCTTGGCCGCTTCTCCAACCATATCGTCATCCCTTAGCGTTACGACTGGCGCGTTCATGATCTCGCTTAGGGTTACGAACTCCCTCTGCCGACGTGTACTCGCAGGCGCGTCTTTCACAGGGGCTCGGAAACGGTGCGCAAGAGGTAGGTAATAGGGATTTCTCTTCGATTCTATGCTAGGGATCTAGAACAAGCGCGAAGTGCCTGACCGAAAGCATTTATACCCAATCGCGAAACGATCCGATGCCTGAAAGTTGAAAATAGTGAAAAAGACGCACAGTCTATGCCCTGAATGCCTTTCTATCATCGAGGCAGATCTAGTGGAGGATAATGGGAGATTACTGATCAAGAAGAGATGTGAAAAACATGGCGAATATGAAGATGTTTACTGGTCAAGCTACGATGATTATGTCAAGGCGATGGCTTGGTACGCTGAGGGGACGAAGCTTTCAAATCCACGTACACGAAGCACAAAAGGTTGCCCATTCGATTGCGGGATTTGTGACAACCATAAGTCACATACTGTGCTCGCAATAATAGACTTGACAAACAGATGCAACCTGAATTGCCCAATATGCTTTGCGAGTGCGAACAACCCAAATGTTCCATACATTTACGAAGTTTCGACGACGCAAGTTAAGGGAATGATAGATAACCTGGCCTCGAACTCTCCGATACAGCCCAAGGGTTTGCAGTTCAGTGGTGGAGAACCGACGTTGAGGGACGATTTGCCTGAACTTATAATGTATGCAAAAGAAAAGGGGATCCACCACATTGAAGTCAACACTAATGGAATAAGGTTGGCAAAGGATCTTGAGTATTTCAAGAGCTTGAAGGGAGCTGGAATGAGCAGCCTTTACCTCAGTTTTGAGGGGGTCACATCGAAACCTTACGTTGTCAGTAAGGGAATAGATCTCCTCGACATGAAACTCAAGGTGTTAGAGAATGCCCGCAAGATAGGACTTGACAGCCTGATCCTTGTTCCAACTGTAGCTAAAGGAGTTAACGACGATCAGGTTGGAGAAATAATAAAATTCGCCGTCAAGAACAAAGATATTGTGAGGTGCGTCAACTTCCAGCCCATAAGTTTCGCTGGAAGGATAGAGGCTGGCGATAGGCAGAGGTTGAGGATAACCATACCAGAGGTTTTGGAACTTGTCGAGAAGCAAACTGATGGTCAGATCAAGAAGGATGATTTCTATACCTGTCCTACGGTCGTACCACTTGCTAGAGCCTTGGGAAGCCTGAAGGAGAAGGCATACCCGGAGTTCAGCAACCATCCGGCATGTGGGATGGCTACATTCATATTCGTTGAGGACGAAGAGATTGTTCCGATAACAAGGTACGTGGACATAGAGAAGTTCATGCAAGCAATGAATGACGTGTGGAAAACGAATCAAAAGGGAAAGAGAACAACGGCAAAGATTAAGCTTATAGGGTCCCTAAGGCATGTGAGGTTTGGCATATTGAAGGACCTCCTGAACGACATATTCAGGGAGGGGAGCTACGAAGCCTTAGGGAAACTTATGAGGAGGACGATAATGATAGGCATAATGCATTTCATGGACCTTTACAATTTTGACCTTGAAAGGGTTCAGATGTGTAACATACACTATGCATTGCCTGACGGAACGATCCGCCCATTCTGCACTTACAATACCATCCACAGGCCAGTGGTGGAGGAGAAATTTGGAATTCCAAAGAAAAAAGCAGAAAAGGGCTAAGAAGATAGGCCATCGAAAGATGCGGAAAGTTCATATTCAACCCCAAAAATGTCAAAGGCGATAAACTTGGGAGGAGCAAAGAAGAAGAGCATAAGTCAGATGGCAAAGAGGCAGGAAAAGGAAGGAACGGAGAAGAAAGAGGAGAAAAGGGAGAGGAAGCTACCAAGGTCGGGAGATGTAGCATTTGATGAGAATGAGGTTGGGAAAGTGATTAAGGAGCTTAAAGTCGTTACGCCAAATTCCTTGGCAAGCCAGCTGAATGTTAGGGTTGGAGTCGCAAAAAGGATTTTAGAAAGTCTGGAGAGCAAAGGGCAGGTTAAGCTAGTATCTGGATCCAACAGGTTAAGGATCTACAGTCTGAGCTGAAAGGCGGGCGGAGGATCCTGGCCTGATTACCTTTAGAACTTCGAGATCTGAAACGACTCTTCCGATGAGGGACATGTTTTGCTTTGCATCAGTATCTTCAATAGAGATGCATATGCCACCACAAAGAGGCCAATAGGCGATCGATCCGCGTTGGAGCCTTCGAACTGGCTTCTCCGCGCCCAGAATTAAGTTGGTTGGGAAATACAAAAAGCCACCAGATATATCTATTATGCCTTCGAGCGGCATCGATCTTGCAATAGTGTCTACAGTCCTTGGGGCCAGAACACGATTGAACTCTCCAAAGACCTGCAATCTGTTGTTGAACTTGATCAAAATGGGGATCCTTGAGATGGACATCGCCCATTTATAAGGCAGTTAACATTTAAGAAGCTTGCGAACTTTACGGTATAACCAAGGATGTGGATGGCAAGCGATGGGCGCAGATGAGATAGAAGGAAGCATAAGGGCCTTGGAGAGAAGGAAGAAGGAGCTAGAGGACTCATTCGATTCTCTGGAGAAGAAACGTAAAAATGGAGAGGTTTCTGAGGACGAATACCAGAGCGAGAGAAAGAAAATCGAGAGGGAGTTCGTGGAGGTTATGGACAGGTTGGCCCAATACAGGTTTCAGCGTACGGGATTCAGCGGCTAAGCTTCTCGATCGACCTCTGGACCGCCTCGACCACTAGCGCCATGCCCTTATCATCTAGGCGCGGATGAACAGGAAGTGATAGCACAGTTCTAGCAGCCAGCTCGCTGTTTGGCAAAGATCCGCTCGGGATTCTGAGGATTTCGCGGTAATATGGCATCAGGTGCACCGGCAATGGATAGTAAACGCCCGCCTGTATTCCCTTGCTTTCTAGATTCTTAACCATCTTGTCTCGTTTTGTGGAGTGCCTTCCACCGGTCTTGATGCGTATTGTATATAGGTTCCAGGAGTGAGACCTTCCTTCCGGTTCAACAGGTAGCTGGATCTCCGATGCTCCTACAAGTTCACTTGTTAAAATCGATGCGTTCCTTTTCCTTCTTGAGAGGAATTTGGAGAGCTTCGAAAGCTGGGCAACGCCAATCGCTGCCTGTATCTCTGACATTCTGTAGTTTGTGCCTAGTTGTGAAGATTCGTGCCTCTTCGACTCGCCATGACATCGAAAACTCCTGAGCCTCTCTGCATACTCCTCAATGTTTGTCGTCACCATTCCGCCCTCGCCAGTAGTGATGTTCTTCGTCGCATAGAAGCTGAAACACGCCATGTCGCCCAGTGAGCCTATCCTCTTTCCTTTGTACTCTGCACCCAAAGCATGGGCTGCATCCTCTATCAGGACTAGGCCCTTATCCTGTGCAAGCTCCTTGATCGACTCGACATCAGCTGGCAAGCCATACAGGTGGGTAACTATCACGGCCTTCGTCTTGGAAGACAGATTTTCTTCAATGGAGTCTCTGGATATCGTGTAAGTCTCGGGATCGATGTCTGCCAAGACAGGTCTGGCTCCTGCAAGGAGAATCGCTTCAGCTGCTGCAACGGATGTGAACGAAGGCATTATGACACAATCGCCCTTAGATATCTCAGCTGCGACCAAGGCAGCGTGCAGGGCGGCCGTTCCGCTTGAAACGGCTGTAGCGTAGCGCGAAGAGACGAACTTTGAGATGCCTTCTTCGAATTTTTTGACATACTGACCATCGGAGGTGGCAGAGGTGATTAGCCCGCTTTCAAGGACTTTACGCACAAGTTCCTGCTCTTCAGAGCCGAAGAGGGGTTGGTTGATTGGTATAAGACCAGGCAACGAAGGTTCACCGCGCCAAACTTTGGTACGATATGTATGTCTTTCCAATTCGTTTGGGTTGTCCCGCCCCCTGTATCTGAGAAAAACTAATATATGCTCTGAAAGAACGCGCTGTGGCCGGGAGTGATTGATGGCTTCGCCAAAAGCGGCGGGAATCCCGGTCCTAATTCTCAAGGAAGGTACGAGCAGGAGAAGGGGAGCTGATGCGCAGAGCTATAACTTCCAAGCGGTAATCGTGGTGACTGAGAGCCTCAAGTCTTCCCTTGGTCCAATGGGATCGGACAAGATGCTCGTCGATGGTTTTGGCGATGTCGCCATAACGAGCGACGGTGCTACGATACTAGAGGAGATGGAGATAGAGCATCCAGCAGCCAAACTACTAACCGAAGCTTCGAAAGCTCAGGACAAGGAGATTGGTGATGGAACGACATCCCTAGCGGTCTTAACAGGTTCTCTGATCAAGGAAGCTATGAAGTTGCTTGATGATGGCATACATCCAACGATCATTACGGAAGGATACAAAGCTGCTTGCGACCAAGCCCTAAAAGCATTTGAAGAGATGGCCATTGAGGTCAAGCCGACAAACAGGAAGATTCTTTCGCAAGTAGCAGAAGCGGCTATGTCTGGTAGCCTTGTCAGTGAAGGCAGGAAGAAGCTATCGGATATGGCCATAGAAGCGGTACTCAAGATTGCCAATAAAAGGGACGGTAGTTATGAAGTGGATTTGGACAATATCAAGATAGAGAAGAAGCCAGGAGAATCGTTGGATGATACTCTGCTAGTCGATGGAATAGCTCTCGATAAAGAGGTCGTTCATCCCGCAATGCCCAAAAGGATCGAGAATTGCTCCGTAGCTCTTCTGTCTTGTTCGTTGGAGATCGAGAAGACTGAGATAGACGAAAAACTGAGTTTTGAGGATCCTTCACTTGTCAAGCAGTTCTTGGCTGCCGAGGAAGATCTAGTGAAAAACATGGTTGAGAAGGTGGCCAGCACAGGGGCGAAGGCGGTCTTCTGCCAGAAGGGCATCGATGACATTGCGCAGTACTACCTTGCCAAGAAGGGGATAATGGCTGTCAGGAGAGTCAAGAAATCGGACATGGAGAAGCTGGAGATGGCAACAAATGGCAAGATCGTTAATACAATCGATGAGCTTACTAAGAAGGATCTCGGGAAAGCAGGTCTGATCGAAGAGAGAAAGGTTGGAGGGGAGAAGTGGGTATTTGTGGAGAAGGTCCCGATGTCGAGAACAGCCACCATAATAATCAGAGGTGGATCGCAGAGGGTTGTTGACGAGGCTGAGAGAGCAATGAAGGATGCAACTTCCGTGATAAGAAATGTCTTAGTGAAGCCTGCGGTCTTGCCTGGAGGTGGGGCACCTGAGGCGGAAGCTGCTAAAAAATTGCGAATCGAGGCCGACAAGGTTAAGGGAAGGACGCAACTTGTTTACTATGCATTTGCATCGGCATTGGAATCGATTCCACTTGCCTTGGCCGAGAATGCTGGAATGGATGTGACAACTGCTATAGCCGACTTGAGGGCGGCCCACAACAAAGGCATGAAGAACTATGGAATAGATGCAGACAAGATGGCTGTCTCAGACTGCTTGAAGAAAGGGGTATTGGATCCGCTTGCCGTCAAGAGAAGCGTGGTGTCGACTGCCACTGAGGTAGCGAATTCCATACTGAGGATCGATGACGTAATCGCTGCAAGCAAGATGAAGGAGCCAAAAAGCCCACCCCCAACCGAAGGATACTGAGAAGGGAATATTTGAAACAGATAAGCATAGGTCCACCAATATTGACGAGATTTGAGCGAGCCAGGATAATCGGTAACAGGGCGCTCCAACTTTCTTTTGGAGCGCCTCCGCTGGTGCAGCTCGATCAGAGCAAGAAGGAGACTCCAATCGATATAGCTGAGAGGGAACTTGAATCTAGGGTTTTGCCCGTAGCAATAAGAAGGAAGCTCCCAGATGGGAGATGGCAAGACATCCCTGTTTCTTGGTTGATGTAAGGAGAAACACGAAATAAAAACAGCTTTTAACGTGCTGCTTCCTGGAAAGCATAATAATTGGCCATAGCACTAATTAGCCGAGGCATGGGAGCGGATGCACGTCTTTGTGCTTGTGGATGTTCAACCAGGCATGGAGCATAATGTTCTTTCGTTGCTGAATGGGATTGAAGAGGTTAAGGAAGCGGCCATAGTCTTTGGCCAATATGACCTTATCGTAAAAGTTGGGAACGACTCTAGAGAGGAAATAGCGAATCTCATAAGTCGCAAGATCAGAACCATAGATGGTGTCAGAGGAATGTTAACTCTGATTCCAATCTATGGATTTGAGAAGTAGATTGAGTTTGCAAAAAGTTCCGTAAGTGGATATCTTCTCTATTGGAAGGAATCAAAATAATTAATGGTAGATTTCTGGCAACTCATTGTAATTTGGAAGAATTCGAATTCTTCTTGGTTACAAGTCCGTAAAAATTTAACAAGTCATTTTAATCTTCCTTTTGTGCCTGCCAATTATAAAAAGACGATTTTAATTTTCGCCGTATGGGTGCCTTGTAGAAACTGGAATTTGGGCGAATTTTTCTTACAGTGGTTACTCGTTTAGTCTATGCGTCAAAAGCAAAGCATTTGAAATCCTTCCTGATAATGCATTTGAAGTTCTTCAAAAATAAAATAAAGGTAATTTGTGAAGCAGGTTTGTTGAGATGTCGCTACCTAAAAATTATTTCAAGAAGATTGGATTCGACCAGGCTGTATTGCCCTCCTTGTCGATGCACTCAACCCTGACATATTTTTCCGTTCCCTCGATCTTATACTCAGCGCTATCGATATTTTCATTGGATGGAGCTGTGAAACTCTCTCCTTTGTAAGAGTCTGCCACGAAGTTGATCTTCCTTACCCGATCGGTCTTTACCCTGATCCTCCCTCCATCAAAGCTCAGGTCCTTAATTGTAGGACCGTTGCTTGAGTAGAATAGTCCCTTAGAGATCGATTTCAAGATTTCCTCTGTAGATAAACTCTTCGACTTGACCATTATCCATGCACCAAATGCATCATTTGGTCTATGGTCGTTGAAGTGCCAATGCGCATCATCGGTCGCAAACCCATGAACCCTCCTCCCCCTAGCGAGAAGTTCATCCCAATGAACAACTGCGTAGCCTTTTGCAACACTTAAGAAACAACTTGTGTTGAATATCTCTATGCCAACGTAACCATCAAGGCTTAGCATGTCCTCGAGTGTTAGTGAAGACCAGTAAGGATGGCATAGAAGCACCTCGGACCCATTGTTCCTAAGTTTGTTGATCATTGCCTGAATATTATCACATTCCTTGATAGGATCTTCTAGATCTAGGGCAACTATCCTGGCAGACATAAGTTAATTAACCTCTTCCCGTCCTAGTTTGGCCTTAATTATGAACACATCCAAAGTCCTCCTGGAAGGAAAGGCAAAGGAGTCGCTGGAAAAGGCCTATCGGAACGAGGTAGATCCAGATG
>CAZWAU010000155.1:0-4768 GCA_964631995.1 uncultured Nitrososphaerota archaeon | reverse complement strand
CCTCCTGATGTTTATCTCTCTCTTGCTAGCTTGAATCCTACCCAATACAATCTTGAGCTGCTCATCCGTTATGGGCACCTTTATTTTTCCCTGCTGTGCAAGCTGGATGAGGGAAAGTTCCAACTGATCTGCCAGCTGAGGCCTTACAAGCTTGAGGTTCGCCAGCCTTTGTCTGGCTTCTGGTGTGAACGTAACCCTGGAAAGCGCCTTCTTCGCAGCTTCAGCCTCTTGCCTTCTGCGTTCCTCCTCTTGGCTTCTTGCAGCAGCCTGTTGAAGCTCAGCAATCCTTCTCTGCCTGAGGGCTTCTAGCTCATCTTCCTCGATCTCAAGCAGCCCCCTGAGGCTTTACTGCCTCGTACACCTCTGCAGCCATTCTATCCAAAAGGCTTTTCCCCTCGTCGGTTAAAACCCTTCCCTTCCTAGAGTGGGAAACTAGCTTCGCCTGCTCAAGCTGCTGGAGGACCTTTCTGATCGAAGACCCACCTGCCTTCACGCTGTGAGCCTTCCTCATCGGGAACCTTTTCCTGCCGCCATAGGCTTTCCTCAACCTAGATACGCCCAAAGGACCGAAAATATACAATCTCCTCAGTAGCGATGCTGACCTAAGGTACCACCAGTCTGGATCCTCTGGCGGTCTCTCCCTGTGGGCCCCTGTCTTTGCATATAGCGACCATGGTGGAGGCTTCACCTGCTCCACGCTGCTCTTGAGGTGCCTTGCTAGGTGCTCGATAAGGGCATCCGCAGGAACGTCATAGACCGTTGGCAATGTACAACTACACCCAGGTACTTGCACAACCAACCTGTTAAAAGGTATTTAAACGCTAACTAGAAGCGAACAGTCAATCCTAGATTTAGCTTGTTGGAATGTAGCTTGAAAATTACGACGACCGCTATATTTGGCAACCAAAAGTATTGCGTCCAATTCTGGAGGGAGTATGCGTTTCATCATCGCGGCGATTCCAGATTCTAAGGTTCTTTCAGTACCTTGGCGCCGTAAAGAACGACCGCTTCCTTAAGGTCTAGCAAGCCCTTTCTCACGACCTCTTCAGCTTTTTCTTTGCTCGCTTCTGTGGTTGAAATATGGACCTCTATGAGTGGTACGCCTTCGTACATCTTGGGATGAGACTTGAAGTATGCCAGAGAGTTTCTCTTTCTCACCTCGTCAAGAATAGGTGCAAGCGCAGACTCAGGTATCCCCTCAAAAACTAAGCTCGCCTCTCTGAAAACCATCCCACTTGAAGCTGCTTCCAGCATAGGAGCAACACTTCTGGTGAATATCGCCTGCATCTCCGATGGTACGCCCGGCAGGGATACTATCTTGGTTCCAGCAAACTCAACCAAGCAACCAGGTGCTGTTCCAACAGGGTTGGCGATTGCTGTACCTCCTTTGGGTAGATTCGCCATCTTTGCCCTGGCAGGCGTGATTTCGAGAGACATCGATGCATATTTACTTCTGACCATCTCCAAGGCTTTCTCATTCACCTCGAGTTCGACATCCAAGGCTCTCGCCACCCCCGCTAACGTCATATCGTCATACGTTGGCCCAAGACCACCTGTTGTTATGATGATGAATGGGTTTCTTCTAAGAGCAAGTCTTATGGCATCCGATATCTCGTCAAGTTCGTCGGAGACAACCTCGATCCTCCTCACATTTCCACCCAGTCCCGTTATCTTCTCAGCAAGCCAACTGGCATTCGTGTTAACAACCTTCCCGATCAGCAGCTCGTTGCCGATGCAGATCAATTCGGCACAAAACTTCATTTTGCTTCATCCCTTACAGCCTGGGATGGTGATGGCTTTTCCCCCTTTTAAACTGCTTTATTCTGCGTGGAGCAACTATAAATTTTAAGGATATCCCTAATAAATGCCATCGCGACCATTTAATGCCATTGTCCGAAAGCATGAAAGCTGTTCTGGTCGAATGCCTAGTTCCAGGGTATAATTCCAAGATGGAGGAAGTGAAGTCGATAATGGAAACTGTTGGATATGAGATAGTAGAATGCGTGTCGCAGAAAAGGGACGATTACGATCCAGCTTGCTGCATAGGCAAGGGGAAGGTCGATGAGATTCAAAAGATCGTCCACGAGAAGGGAGCAAAGGTCGTAGCTTTTGCGAACACGCTTTCTGGAGGACAGGTTCTCAGGATTCAGAAGAAGATAAGCGATGCCAAGATCCTTGATAGGAACCTCGTCATACTTGAGCTCTTCGAGAAACGCGCTAGGACGAGGGAATCGAAGCTGCAGATAGGTCTTGCCAGGTTGCTCTACACCTATGGTTGGGGAAGGGAGTCGGTTAGGATGAAGGGCATAGAGAGGGAGCAGATGGGGCCAGGAGGACCTGGAGGGTATCCGTTCCAAGTTTACGAGAAGGACGTAAGGAGGAGAGTCAGCAAGATCAGGGCAGAACTGTGCCGCGTTAGACGTCACAAGGAGATGTTGAGGGCGCGCAGGGAGAAACTTGGCTTCCCTGTGGTGGCCTTAGCAGGATATACCCAAAGCGGGAAGACAACGTTCTTCAATAGTGTAGTGTCGGAAAGGAAGCAAATTGGTTTAGGTCCTTTCACGACTCTTTCCACATCCGCAAAATTACTCAAGCTTTCCGAAAAAGATGCTATTCTCGTAGACTCGATCGGTTTCGTTGAGGACATGCATCCGCTGATCCTAGATGCCTTCAATACCACTTTGAGCGAAATTTCGAGTGCAAACCTCATACTGCTCTTCATCGATCTTAGCGAGGACTATGCCTCGATTGCCAGGAAAGCTTCTGCTTCGAGAGAGATAGTACGCCATGTTGCCCCATCAACAGACCTAATAGTGTGCGCAAACAAACTAGATCTCGTAGGGAGTGACTTGGAGAAACGCCTTAAGGCGATCCAAGATAACTTTAAGGGGTCGCTCGTAATGCCCATTAGCGCCAAGACGGGGGAGAATGTTGGACTTCTTTTAAAACTTGTGAGCAATTCGCTCTCTACGGGATCGGTAAGTATCCCCATGCCCCTAGAAGAGACTTGATGATCAATCCATCCAATATGTAGAATGAGCCATTCTCTAGGCACTTGGGGATTCTAGGAAACGCAACGTCTAAAAAGGGTTCGGTGAAGCCTTCAAGAGGTAAATTGACTATGACAGCTGTAATAGAGACGGAGAACTTAACGAAGACCTATGTAAGCGGGCGAGTTGAAACGCCTGCCCTCAGAGGGGTTACGATGCGGGTAGAGAAGGGAGAGTTCCTATCAATAGTCGGTCCTTCAGGAAGCGGGAAATCAACTTTGCTTAATCTGCTCGGAGCATTGGACAAACCAACATCCGGTACAGTAAGGATCGATGGGATAGATATTTCGAGGTTAGACGACAACCGATTGGCTGAGTTGCGTAACAGGAAGATAGGATTCATCTTCCAATCATTCAACCTGATACCGAGGATCAGCGCACTTAGGAACGTCGAGATGCCACTGCTTGTGACAAACCTCCCAAAGGCGGAGATCAGGTCTAGAGCTATGGAAAAGTTAGAGGCTGTGAATTTAGCGGAGAAGGCTGACCGAAAGCCAACGGAGCTCAGCGGAGGTGAACAGCAAAGGGTTGCCGTTGCAAGGGCTCTTGTTACGGAGCCGACCATAGTTCTTGGAGATGAGCCAACAGGAAATCTTGACACTAAAAACACGGCCAACATTGTGAATCTCCTTAAGGAATTAAATGAGAAGACAGGAAAGACGTTTGTGATGATCACACACAACATGGAGGTTGCAAATAAAACACGTAGGATAATCTATCTTAGAGACGGGATGATAGACAGAGACGTAAGAATAGGTGGCGAGGCATGACTGTAAAACGATGGGGTGCATTTGCCTGCCTGATGGTCATTATGGTGCAAGCTGCAACAGTATTCGTGATCGCACAGCGTGAAGAACCGATCGATGTGGTGGATGTCTTCTGGGGGATCGCACCAAATCGCATCGCCGTTGGACCTGGCGATAAGGCCGTTCCCCTGACGGTCACCGTACAGAATATCGGTTCTGACATTATCTCCGGTATTAGCATGCAATTGGAGTTGCAATCTCCTTTCACGAACCTCACGAACGGCAGACTGGCTTCAGGTTACATCCCAGCTTCGATCCAGCCTGGACAATCCGCTTCGGCCCAATTCATGCTGAATGTTGCTGATGACGCGAGAATTGGGGAATACGTCATACCTCTGGCAATAGATTACCTTGTGGTGGAACAAAAGACAAAAACTGAATCTTCGACAACGCAGGATTCGAGTACCTCAAGTTCAACAAGTTCCAGTACCGAGAGTTCGATTGGAAAGTCATCAACTTCCCAATCCCAGAAGAGTAGTACATCAAGTACTCAAACTTCGATTTCGACATCATCTACAACTTTTAACGTTCAGAGGAGAGCTTCGACTATAGAGGTTGGAATTTGGCTCCCTGGGAAAACCATAATCGAAGTCTTTTCAGACGTTAAGGTCCTTACCGCAGGCCAGACAAACAGATTTCCGATTGTCTTGAAGAATGTTGGGAGCGCGAGCGCCAACTCTTTGAAAATAAGTGTCTCCTTTCAGCCCTCAACGCTTGGCTCTTCTCCAATCGTAATACAGGGTCCTAAGAGTGAGTGGTATGTCCAGGATTTACCTGCGGGCTCGAATTTGACGTTGGTTCCTGAAATTTTTGCATCAACGGAAGCTATCGAAAGAGCTTACCAAATTCAGGTATCATTGAGCTACAGGGACGCTGTTGGCACGATGCGAAGCGAAATTTACAGCTTGGGCA
>CAZWAU010000154.1:0-2749 GCA_964631995.1 uncultured Nitrososphaerota archaeon | reverse complement strand
CCGTAAGGCTCATGAATATTGGGATGTTTCCAATCGGGTCTATTATAACGAAAAGAGCTATCGTGGCCCTAAGGATTTGGATGATTAGCTCATCAAACATAGTTCGCGTTCTGGACAGAGAACCTTATATTTCTTCGTCATCTTTGCCCAAAAGCATGCTGAACTTGGGTAATGGTGGTAAATGTTTTCCAAGGTTAAACCATTTGTATTTTATTGTGAAATCTTGAAGGGGAGATCAGCGTGATGCTTGAGTTGACCTTTTCGAATCTTTTAGTCCTATGCGCCACTTGCAACTTTAACTCTATTGACCCTTATCGAAGGCGATATCTGTCCGCTCTCATCCAGTAACTCCCTACTGACCATGTCGACGTTCTTCAGGAAATCGAATACAGTTGTGCCAAGCATAGTGTTCTTCACAGGGTGCTTAATTTCTCCATTATCTATAAGGAAACCAAAATCAACCATGCTCGAAATGACTGTTGTTCCGGCCATTGGTCCTATTCCGCTATCATATATGTATAGCCCCTTCCTAGTCTCCCGAACGAGTTCCTCCAAACTTGAATCACCAGGGCCTATCTGCGTGTTCGTCAAATCTGGATGAGGCTTAGACCTTAGGTCTGGCCTTGAGGCGTGGCCCGTATTCCTTATCTTCAGCTTGTTCGCTGTGTAAGAGTCGGAGAAGAATGTTTTCAGAATTCCCTTCTCGACTATAGGAGTCATCTGCCTGGGAGTACCTTCTGCATCGAAAATTCCAGAAGCTATGCCACCTGGATGGAAAGGATTGTCGATCATCGTGATAAGCTCCGCTCCAATCAGCTGGTTCAACTTGTCCTTGAAGTATGATGTGCCTAACATAACTGTGTAAGCATCCGCCCCAAATCCTATTATCGAAGAGAGGGTTTTACCTGTAGTCCTCTGGTCCAAGACGATCGAGTATTCACCAGATTCGATCTTCTTAGAGCCAAGGTTCCTCTCCGCCTTGTTTGCTGCCTCCGAACCGATTCGGACGAAATCGGCTTTTGAAAGGCTTCTCACGCCAAAATAGTCCATCCCAATCCCTGCATCGTCTCCAGCCGAGATCTTGACTTCCAATACGCCGAATATGCCCGTTGTCTCCTGAAATGCCCTTATTCCATTTGAATTTACTATTGCTTCTTCTTCCATCGCAAGGCCAGCACCTCCAGAAACATTGGTATCGGGCCTGGAGCTTGCTGCTCTAACTCCCTCGAGCATCATCTCGATTAGCTTCGAGGCCTCCAAGTTTGCGAGCTCGCGGTCGTAAAGCCCCTCGACGCTCTGGTAAGGTCCAGGTTCTGGAAGCCTTTCGTAGTTCGGATCCTGCTGGTTGGAACGGGCAAGCGAAACGGCCAAATCAACAACCTCCTCAATCGCTTCACGGTCCCCTCTAGTTGTAAAGGCCAATCCCATCGCTTTCCCAACGTATGCTCTGAGAGCAAGCTGGATTCCTTCACCACCACTGCTCGACTTGATGGCAGATCTTTCGACATCGACTGAGGCTTGTCTCCCCTTCCTTGCTACAGCCTCAGCTTCTGTTGCGCCAGCCCTTTCGGCAGCCTTTACAGTGTATGCACATAGCTCAAGGATGTCCTCGATCAAGCTCCCCTGCCTCCAACGACGATGTCCCTGACAGCGAGGTTTGGTCCCCCGCTACTTACGGCAACGCTCTGCCCTCCCTTGCCACAAATTCCTGGAAACTTGATCTCAACCTTTTTACCAACTCCGATAGTCTTCTCCAAAACCTCAAGCGTCATGCCAGACATCGAAACGTTCTGGATACTCTCACCCAATCTCCCATTCCTTATCATATATCCTCCTTGCGCCGAGAAGAGGAATTGCCCCCTGGCTGGATCCACGTAACCACCGTAGGATTTTATCAGGTAAACTCCATCCTTTGCAAGCTCAAACAACTCTTCTAACTCCATATCTCCAGAAGCCACGAATGTATTCGACATCCTGACTATAGGAATCGAGGAGAAGTCCATGGCTCGGGCTGCTCCGTTCGGCTCAGCCTTAAGCCAGGCGGCCGTCTCCAAGGAATTGAGGTATCCTTCTAGGAAGCCTCCTTTTACTATCGTTCGCTTTATGGCCCTTGTTCCCTCCGAGTCGAACTTAAAAGATCCAGCAGCTCCAGGTATCGTAGGATCGTCGTAGACGCTTATCATTTCAGAACCGACCTTTTTTCCAAGCTTACCAGCAAGCACAGACATTCCAGCCTTGACACCATCAGCCTCAGCTGCGTGGCCAAAAGCCTCGTGTATATATACTCCGACAAGGCTCGGGTCCATCACGACATTCATCTTGCCACTTGGCGGTGGAGAGGCAGATAGCAGGTCCCTTGCCCTCGTGCCAAGCTTGACACCTTTCTCGGTCGTGTCGAACTTTTCGATCGCCTCCCATCCGCTCGTAGAAGCGATACCATCACTCACATTCTGCGTCAAGGTACCTTCGCTTGATGTTGCCGAACCAAAGATTGAGACATAGCAGCTTTCAGAATTAACCTCAGAACCAAGTGTATTGATAACAGCCTCTATCTTCGAGCTGTCTCGGACAGAGACAGATGATGACACGATTCTTTTGTCAACCGATCGTATATTCCTCTCAAAGTCGGCAGCTACCTTGATCTTTTCCTCTATGTGCACTTGTCTTGGGTCCACTCCCACCCTAGCATGAACAGTTTCTCTGAAAGTTCGGTCTCTCAAAACTTCCGCTTTTTCCCTTATGCCTCGGC
>CAZWAU010000153.1:0-6668 GCA_964631995.1 uncultured Nitrososphaerota archaeon | reverse complement strand
GTGAGTTGGGCCGCCCACATAGGAGAAGAGAAGTTTTACTCAACCCTTCTTGGAGACAAAGCAGGTGCTGACTTCGAATCTATGATGATCTTCTCTGAAGAGAAGGGAAATCTAGTGAACAAGAAGCTCCTCTACAGGGAGAACGATGGGTACCTTGCAGAGGTGGAACACTTCATCGACTGCATAATCAAAGACAAGGAGCCACTGACAAAAGGAGAACAAATTCTTGGCGTTCAGAAGATCCTCGACGCTGCCATGAAATCGGCAGAGACAGGTCAAGAGGTCAGGATAGAATAAAAGGCGCTCAATCTCGCACTGCAACGGTACGGTTTTATGCAAAAATCAATAGGTACATTTTTCCAATCTTGATAAATTCTAGCTGAAATACAAAGGGGCCGCTCCTGGGATTCCCAGAGGGGTCAATCCACTTCGGACTGCTGGCCCAAGCTCCTTGGCTTAGACTCCCAGCCAACTGGCTCCACAGGCCAGAGCGCTACCAGGTATCGCGTTCTTACTCTACGCTAGAGCGGCCGCAGATTTCTCTTGTTTTCAGTAGGCTAATAGCTCTTTCGAATTGCAAACTCAAGTCCATTCGTCTGCTATAAGAAGTTCTCCAAAAAACCTAAAAAGCGCTAATTGAGCATGCGTCCAAGAACGACGGACTTCCGTTAAATTTGGTGCTAGCTCCGTGTCCTCGAAAAAATGGCATACAATGTCTCCCGAATCCATCCTTGAGGCCCTAAAGACGAGCCACCAAGGACTTACGAATGAGGAAGCAAAGAGGCGTCTTAAAGAATATGGCTTCAATGAGCTGAAGGAACGTAAAAGGGTCACGCCATTACAAATATTTCTTGGGCAGTTCAAGGATATTTTCGTCATAATGCTTTTGGTGGCTACGGCGATCTCCTTTCTCATTGGGGAGACTACTGATGCTGTGACCATATCGGCGATCGTAGTTCTCAACTCAGTGGTCGGTTTCGTCCAAGAGTACCGTTCTGAGAGGGCGATGGAGGCGATGAGAAAGCTGACCGCTCCTAAAGCACGCGTATTGCGGGATGGTATTGAAGAGATAATTCCAGCCAGGGAGGTTGTGCCGGGCGACATCGTCCTTCTCGAGTCTGGAGATAGAGTTCCAGCCGATGGCCAACTCTTGGAGATCGTGGACTTGAAGACTGACGAAGCTGTGCTGACTGGCGAGTCAACTCCTGTTGAAAAGATAGTAGGCACAGTCGATGAGAGAACGCCTGTCGCAGACAGGAAGAACTCCGTCTTTATGGCGACGCATGTAATCTACGGAAGAGGCAAGGCCGTGATAACCTCAACCAGTATGGAAACCGAATTCGGAAAGATCGCCGAGATGGTGCAAGCTATGGAGGAGGAGGAGACCCCCTTGAAAAGGAAGCTCACACGATTTGCCAAAAAATTGGGAATAGGGGTCATAGTCATATGCGCTGTCATATTCGCCCTTGAACTTTATGAGATATTTGTCCTAAGAATTCATGAGGCTCCAGAGGCAATGAGGAATGTAATCACAGCATTCGAGACTTCCGTTGCGCTGGCGGTTTCAGCCGTTCCTGAGGGTTTGCCCGCGGTCGTAACAGTTTCGCTTGCCCTCGGGGCTCGCGACCTTGCCAAACGCAATGCCGTCATAAGGAGACTTTCCTCAGCCGAAACACTCGGAGCTACGACCGTCATATGCTCAGACAAGACAGGCACCCTAACAAAGGGGGAGATGACGGTCCGCAGGATCTTCGTAGATAACAAGGTTATCGACGTGACCGGTGTCGGTTACGACTCCAAAGGCGAATTCCTGCAAGGAAGCGAGCGGATTGAACCGGATAAAAATGATGGCCTCAGCTTGCTTCTGAGGGCAGGGATGCTATGCACCAATGCCTATTACGACGGAAAAAGCGTTATCGGTGACACAACCGAAGGAGCTCTGATCGTCGCCGCAGCGAAGGCAGGGATGGCGAAGAAAGAGCTCGAGCTCAAATATCCACGCGTTCGAGAGGTTCCATTCACCTCCGAGAGGAAACGCATGACGACCGTGCACAGGACCGATGAAGGAAAGCTCGTCGCCTATGCAAAGGGCGCTCCAGAGATCCTTTTGGAGCGAAGCACCCACATCCTGAGAAACGGCAGGACTGAGGAACTTGGCACCAAGGAAAGGGAAGAGATCCTGCAAATGAATGAAGAGATGGCCAGTAACGCGCTCCGAGTTCTGGGCATTGCATACAAGTTCCTGCCTGGCACCGATCCATATGCCATTAGCGAAGAAAGCATCGAGGAAGGCCTAACATTCATCGGTCTGGCCGGGATGATCGATCCTCCAAGGGAGGAGGCAAAGGAAGCCAACCAAAAGTGCCAGAGAGCTGGAATAAAGACCGTGATGATAACTGGAGACCACAAGCTTACGGCAATGGCTGTTGCGAAGGAGATAGGGATAATGAAGGAAGGCAGCATCGTCCTGACAGGTGAGGAACTTGACAGGATGAGCGATGAGGAGTTCGAGAGTATTGTTGAAAAAGTTTCCGTATATGCAAGGGTCTCACCTGAGCACAAGCTCAAGATAGTCAGAGCCCTGAAGAAGAAGGGGCACATAGTTGCGATGACGGGTGATGGAGTAAATGATGCCCCCGCACTAAAGCAGGCGGACATCGGAATTGCGATGGGCATAACGGGAACGGATGTTACGAGGGAAGCGGCTGACATGGTTTTGGCGGACGACAACTTCGCAACAATAGTTAATGCTGTAGAGGGAGGAAGGACCATATATGACAACATACTCAAGTTCTCTTTCTTCCTTCTCCGCTGCAACTTCGACGAGCTGCTCGTAATAGGGAGCTTCGCCATCTTGGGTTTGGAGCTTCCCCTAACAGCAGGAATGATACTCTGGATAAACCTAGTTACAGACGGTGGGCCGGCAGTAGCCTTGAGCATGGATCCACCAGCTGAAGACGTAATGGAGCGGCCTCCAAGGGATCCGACGCAAGGCATACTCCACGGAAGGCTTGCCTCGATACTCGCTACGCTCGTGACGCAGTTCTTTGGTACGGCTGTACTATTTTACGTCGCCTACTATGTTCTCGGGGAACCCTTGGAGGAAGCAAGGGCGTTGGCATTTGTACAAGCCACGTTGCAGGAACTGGTCATAGTTTGGAACTGCAGGTCTGAGAAACACAATGCCTTCAAGGTAGGATTTACCAACAACAAATTCCTTTTGGTGGCTGAAATTGTGTCGGTCGCTTCGACGCTTTTAATACCATACCTCGGTCTTTTCGGTACAGCTCCCCTAACATTGCTTGACTACGCTATGGTCGCTCCTATATCTCTCGTGGGCTTCCTGATACTGCCCGAAGTCTTCTATGGGAGAAAGATATGGCGGTGGACCTAAGGTGCCAACCATAAATACCATGAAACGATAGCTCGATGGAAGAATGTACTTGCTCTCCCTTTCGGATGTCGAGCAGCCTGGATGGCTGGAACAGTTCAACCGGTGGCTGGAAGCTATCGCATTGCAGTACGGTTATTTTGGGATTTTCCTCGTCAGTTTACTTGGCGCAGCTTCGGTAGTCATTCCAGTACCTTATACTCTCATCATTTTCACTTTCGGATCTTTGCGTGTTTTGGACCCATTTCTCATGTCCATATCCGGTGCGATGGGTTCAGCAACAGGGGAATTCTTCGGATACTTTTTGGGTTATTATGGCAGGGAAATCTTGGGCGAAGATAGGCGAAGGAAGATGAACTATTTCCTAAGGGTTTTCAGCCGTTACGGAGCAGTTTCGATTTTTATTTTTGCCTTAACTCCCCTTCCAGATGACCTTATCTTCATACCACTAGGGATGATGCGTTACAGTTTGCTCAAGGCCTTCGTGCCAAGTTTCTTTGGAAAGTTGCTTATGTGCTCCATCTTGGCTTATGGCGGATATTTTTCCATCAGCCTCGTCGAAAGAATCTTCGGCGATGGCGGATTTTACACCATCATAGTATCTGCCATACTTCTCTTCATAATAATAGTTGCTATGGTGAAGATAGACTGGGAGAAGGTTTTTCCCTTGGTAGAAAAGCCTGAAGGGAAAAAAGGAGATAAAAAGAAATTTATTAAACTTCCATCTAAGCACTTACTGAGCCGAAGATAGGTTAGCTTCATAAACGATCAGACCATCTTTAATGGAGAGTTACAACGTGATAAGGTCGAGAAACATTCAACAGCTTATATGGACCTCAACTTGCCCATGAGCGGGAAGAAAGAGGAAGGCTACGCATACGTTGCATACAACATCATCAGAGCTACCATAAATACGATCAGACAGACATGGAACAACTTAAATTTAACAGATTTTTGAGGGAGATATATAACCTAGTAGGATCGACATGAAATAGAAAGATTGCTAAAGGCGAGAAGAAAAATGAAATCGTTTCTGATAGATAAAATGAAAAAGCCTACAAAAGTCTGCATATTCGATGAGCATCATAGAAGTAGTGCCAAGTTGTCTGCCAATGACAGAGCTTCAGCTGACAAAACTCAAATAGAATGCGCGGCTGGAAAAGAGAGAACAAATCATGCGATTGGCAAAGAAGGGTCTAAAAAACCTGGTATTAGAAACGTTTACGCCATGGGGCTTGTAAGCTTCTTTACAGATGTCTCGACTGAGATGGTTATGGGCTACTTGCCTATTTTTATAATCCAAGATCTAGGGGCAACAAGGGCTCTACTTGGGTTGATCGAGGGGGTTGGTGAGTTTTTCAACTATATCTTCAGGATGATAAGCGGCTTTTTCTCAGACAAAATTGGAAGAAGGAAACCTCTAGTCTTCGCAGGTTATACATTTTCAACGCTCTCTAAGCCTCTCTTTGCAACTGCAACAATGCCCAGAGATGCGCTTATAGTTAGGGCGATGGACAGGACTGGTAAAGGGATAAGGACTTCTCCTAGAGATGCTCTCCTCAGTCAGTCTGTGGAAGAGAATGTAGCAGGAAAAGCATTTGGCCTCCACAGGACTCTTGACCAGCTTGGCGCCATCATCGGGCCTGTACTTGCAACGCTTCTTTTACCCTTCATCGGACCCAGAAGTCTTTTTATAGCATCTTTCATGCCCGCTTTGATCGCCTTACTTGTTTTGTGGCTATTCGTTGTAGATGTGAAGACATCTCCAAGAAAGTCACAGCTCCTCAATGGAGCATCTACTGTATTAAGGGGAGACTTCATCCTTCTCTTAATGACCCTAGCCATATTTGGCATAGGATACTACGACTTCTCATTTGTGCTTGTTCGCTCAACTGAGCTAGGAATTGCTGCAAGTTTAGTACCGCTAGTGTACATGGTTATCAACATATTTCACACAGCAGTGGGCTATCCTACCGGAGTTCTTTCTGATAAGATCGGAAAGGAGCCCCTTCTTGCAACATCCTTCCTTCTTTTCTCTTTAACTTCTCTAACATTCATCTACTCTTCTGGAGTCTTTGCTGTGGTTATGCTCATCATTATTTACGGTCTTTACTTTGGTATGTATGAAACAGTTTCAAGAGCCCTAATTCCAAAATATGCTCCACCAGAACTTCGTGGCACAGCTTATGGGATATTCTACATTGTAGTAGGAATGTCGAATTTAGTGGGCATGACCACGGTTGGGTTTTTATGGGATAATGTTGGAAGAATACAGAGCTTTACCTACAGCACTTTCACAGGGCTTTTAGCAGCAGCTTTCGCTACCATTCTAACGATTCGAGCAAGGAAAAGGTATCCTTAGGACGAAACTTCAAATGTGCGATGATTCTTCATTTAGAAAGAGCAACAGAGAGATCATCACTCGATAGCCAAGATGTTTAGGCCTTTTCGGACTGTTGACTTAGGTCTTTTCTACTCCATGCTAGAGTCTTGTAGTCAAAGGCTCTTCTTTGCGATAAGGCAAAGAAGTAAGCCACTCCAGTCGATGAGGTAAAATCTCATAGAGGTATCAATTCCTCACGTTTAACTCATTTTTCATCCAAGACATTTTCTTAGCTTGTAAGCTTCCAAGAGAGACGCCTTGGCTTCAGCATCATCACGTTCCAAATAGGACATCATAAAATTATTGGTGAAATTTGCGTGCCTCTTTTGGGAAATGCTTCTCGGCCCAATTTTAATACCCATGTTTGCCTGAATCGAACGAAGGTGATCCAAAAACTTCTTGAGGTTTTCCTTCAGCACCTCTTGGTTCATACCTGCCCTTTTAGACACCTCATGATTCATGTCCATGAGCATATCTATGTTCTGCCACACAAGGTATCCTCCTGCAACGTTCAGATCATCCTTTAAGTTGTCGTAATATTTTCGAACGACATCCCGTTCATCCTCTTTTAACTCGACAAAAATACCGCATCCTAGAAACTCAGGTGGGATTCCTAGAGAGTAGAGGGATGCCGCGAATGGTATTGCCCTTGGGAGGACGACGCCCGCTACGTTTCTGCTGTAACCGAAAAGTCCAATGTGAAGTTTCCTGATCCTTCTTTGGGGGATGTATGAGGCAACGCTGTTTATAAGGGGAGACAATTCCTCCACAGCACTCTCATATAACCGCCTGCTCTTATAGAGAATTTTTATCAGCTTGCTTTCTTCCAAGGGATCTATGATGATCGGATCGCCATTCGGGAGCCTCTCATTGAGAAAATTCACGCACTCCCTC
>CAZWAU010000152.1:0-13806 GCA_964631995.1 uncultured Nitrososphaerota archaeon | reverse complement strand
GTACTGGATGAATGTATCCCCATTTATGCCTTCGATGCGCACGAATTCCTCGTGGTTTACAAATCTTATCCCTTGAATAGCCCCAAGCTCTTCCCATATTCGGTAAAAGCCTGAACTTGGTGCAGTGCCAACAAGCCATTGCAGGCAGCCGTTGATCGTATATCCTTGACGGTGCCACGAAGTGCAGAGTCCACCCGGTGCGCTGTGCATCTCAAAGATCCTTGTGCTGAAACCGCTCATTTGCCCGTAGCATCCCGCAGACAATCCTGCGATTCCAGCTCCGATGATGATAATGGAATTACGAGCCAATTTAATTCCTTCATAATTAAAAAGCCGCCTAGTCTTATAAATGTATTAGCAATCTTGGACCTTTTGCTCATTGCCTTTGCCAGAGGTTTAACAGGTAAAACCAAAACAATCTGAAAAATAGCCATAAAACACATAGCTCCACCCCTCCCCCAAGAGGCGCTACAGTCCTTATTTCAACGATGGTGATGCCCAAATCGTAGGCTCTGCCTGCCGCGCTATGTATTGCACAACGAGGAATCGAATAGCATGACCAATTCAAAAAAGCTAGCTACCCTTTGCCAACTGGGGAGATGGGACGCCGCAGATTTAGATGTTCAAGGACCGAACGGGTTGGACGCCAAAAAAGGAAGCAAATCAGAAAATCATGAGCGTAAGGACTCCCGGGAACTTCTAGCAAAGATCCAGACATTGGGTGAGGGAACCGAAAGGGACAATTGCGGATGGTCCAATTCGAGGCAAAACTTAATCGGCTCCATCGCCATGTCAGGGATATTCCGAGCGGCCACTCCCAGGGGTTCCTGCACCTTACTAAAAACTCTCTACACGAACACCTGCAATTCAGACTGTGCGTACTGCATCAACTCCGTCCGCTCAAGGGAGACCTACAGCTACACACCGGAGGAACTTGCGAGGGTCTTCCACCAACTTCACTTACATAAGCTGGTGCAGGGCCTCTTCCTAAGTTCGGCGATGGGCACAGATCAAGAGGCCACGATGGAAGGTATGATACAAGCTGTCGAAATATTGAGGACGAGGTATGCGTACAAAGGATACATTCATCTCAAGATACTTCCTGGGTCCAGCCGATACCAAGTGAAGAGAGCCGTCGATTTGGCTGACAGGGTGAGCCTTAACGTGGAAGAACCAAGCGGAAGTAGGTTAGCGGAGGTGTCGACCACGAAGGACTATGAGATCGACATTCTCAGGAGGCAGGCCTGGATTAAGGACTTGGCTCCTCTTCCGCCAGGAGGACAGGCGACCCAGCTCGTTGTTGGAGCCACAGATGAAACCGACCGTGAAATAATTGCCCAGATGCGCAAGCTTTACGAAGAAGTGTCTATGAGAAGAATTCACTACTCGGCTTTCGAACCGATTCCGGGCACGAAACTCCAAGGTAGGAAAGCGGCCCCTTCTTGGAGGGAACGCAGACTTTACCAAGTGGACTGGCTGTACAGGGTGTACCATTTCCCGATGAAAGAGCTGCTGGAGGCCCTGACCGGCGATTTCCTGCCAAACAGGGACCCAAAGATCACCTTGGCACACTTGTACTTGGAAAGGCCCTTGGAGATCAACGATGCAAGCAGAGAGGAGCTTCTCAGGGTTCCGGGTATCGGTCCCATCAGCGCCAACAGGATATTGTCACTCAAAAGAAAGGGCGTGAGGATCCGATCGAGGAGGCAGTTGGCAGAGGTAGGAGTTGTACTAGACAGGGCGCTTCCATTCATAAAGGTAGATGGCAACGGACAAGCCACGATCAAAGACTGGTTATAGGCATCGGCTTCCTGTGCGCCCCTCATTTAGAATTGAACCCAATACATGACCAAAAAATCCAGCGATTGTACTTTTACTCCAGCCTTGAAAGCTGTTCATTCCATAAGTTTGCGCTTTTGCGAGCAATCAAACCATTGTTATACCTAAAGCAAATCGGTCAAGCCCCTGACGATCAAGTTGGGTTTGAGTTCGCGCAATTGCTCTGCCGTATGCATTCCCGAAGCCACCGCTATGGTAAAGCAGCCCGCTGCGATAGCCGCGGAAATATCGTGTATCGAGTCTCCTATTACCAAGCTACGCCTCGGCTCAGCACCCCCTTTGGCAGCAGCCTTAATGAAAACATCAGGATTGGGTTTTCCCAAGACAACATCCTCGGCCGTGACCATCCGTTCGATGTATTCAACCAAACCTGAGACTTGCAGGATCTTCATGACGTTCCACAACGTAGTTGATGAAGCCAGCACAACAGGCAGGCCGCATCGTTTCAGTTCTCTAAGGAGTTCCACAGCACCTGGTAGCGGACGGGCTTCCCCTAGCAGTTCGGCAAGGATTTCCTCCTTCCTGCGGGCATAGTAAGCAAGTTCCAGTCCATCGATTCCCGGCACAATAGTGCGCAAAATGTCTATAGCTGTACGCCCCATGTTTTGCTCAATTTGGTCTCTCGGCACCTCGACACCCATCTCTTTGGTTGTTCTGAGAAAAGCATCCACTTGGACCTTAAGGGTGTCTACTAGAGTTCCATCAAGATCTAGGATTACGCACCTGATTCCCCAGAGGTTGATAATAGTTGCGATATCTGCCATGTATAAGACCTTCGCGCGATTGGGTGCTGTGGCAACCCGTTTTATATAATGCTTATACGTTTTGCAACGAGGTTTAGGACATGGAAACCATAACGCTAGTAAAAGGAGGCAAGACAGATTACAGGATCGTCATTTCAAGGTCTTGCTCTGCATCGGAAAGATATGCTGCAATCGAGTTAAAACATTTTCTAAATCTCATATCGTCAGCCGATTTTGACGTAGTTGATGACAGCACAAAGGCAACGGAAAAAGAAATCCTTCTTGGTGAAAGCGAACGTTTCGCAAAGCTTGGCCTTGGGATCGATTTTTCAAGTTTAGGGGATGAAGGATTCGTCATAAAGACAAAGAGGAACTGTCTCGTGATAGCTGGCGGTAGGAAAAGGGGGACGATGTATGGTACCTTCACATTTCTTGAGAATTACCTCGGTTGCAGGTGGTTCTCCTCCGAAGTGAGTAGAATCCCGAAAATGGATGAGATCTGTATAGGCAAGATCGACTATGTCAAAGCACCTTATCTGGAATACAGGGATGTGCACTATACCGACGCCTTCGATGCGGACTGGGCAGCAAGGAACAAGTTGAACAGCACCTTTTCAAGGCTAGACGAGGACAGGGGTGGCAGGGTTATTTATTTTCCATTTGTACACAGCTTCGACATGCTCATCCCAAGAGAGCTGTATGGTGAGCACCCGGAGTTCTTCCCTCTGATTGAAGGCAAGAGAGTCGATGGCTATGTGCAGAGGTGCTTGAGCAATCCAATGGTGGTCAGGTTGGCAAAGGAAAGGGTTGAAAAGTGGATCCAAGAACATCCGGAATCTAAGATAATATCGATTTCACAAAACGACACTGGAAAGTGGTGCCAATGCCCCGAATGTAGCGCTCTCGATGAAGCTGAAGGCAGCCCATCTGCATCGGTGGTGAACTTTGTGAATAAAATTGCCGAGGAAGTTGAGAAAGGCCATCCAGATAAGTTCATAGATACATTGGCCTACCAATATTCCAGGAAACCTCCTAAAAGCATCAAGCCAAGAGCAAATGTCATAATTCGGCTTTGCACAATAGAGTGTTGCTTTTCCCACCCGCTCGAGAGCTGCGACTCGGAGCAGAACAGTCAATTCAGGGAGGATCTTTTGGCTTGGTCAAAGGTTGCTCCGAAGCTTTACATTTGGGACTATGTGACAAATTTCGCAAATTACCTGATGCCATTCCCGAACCTTTATGTGCTAAAACCAAACATCAGATTTTTCATCAAGCATGGGGTGAAGGGCATATTCGAGGAGGGAAACTATTCACCAGGAGGCAAAGGTGAGTTCGCGGAACTGAGGGCATATGTCCTGGCTAAACTGCTTTGGGACCCAGATGAAGACTTTGAAACAATCTTAGATGAATTCATAGATAGTTATTATGGGAGATCTTCCAAACAAATTAAGGAATATATTGAGTTGGTTCATGAATTGGTAAAGAGGAAAAACATACATGTCTCCATATATTCCCCGCCCACCTCGGAATACCTTTCCAGAGAAACATTGATCGAAGCCGATGGACTGTTCAAGGAGGCCGAAAGGCTTGCAGAAGATGCCGAAGTGAGAATGAGGATCAAAATAGCACGCCTACCAATCCAATATGTGATGATCGAGAGGGGCTACGTAAATGAGGACGAAAGGAAGAGGATTATCCAAGACTTTTTCAGCACTGCCGAAAGGGCAGGCATAACGAACATCAACGAGTGGATGACATTGGCAGAATACAGAAAGAAAATCGCATAATTCACTGCGTTTTTGGGTCTCCTTCACCGTGTTTCCAAAAGCAACAAGGCATCTTGCCAACCCTCTGGTGTTGTAAAACGTTGAATGCCGTTGTTTGCGAACCTACCTATTTTCTTCCTTATACCCGTGACAGGGTCGATCCACGATGCTTCAAAATTCCTATCTGCTGTGATCTTGTCAAGCTTTATCGAAATGGTCGTACTTTGGCTTAAATATGCCAAAACCCAGTCTCCAGCTGCTGAACGAGCTGCAACGTTGAGCGCGTATCCACTGCCCTCGCCACTTGCAAAGACCGATTGATCAGGAATCAAGTTCCACCATTCTCGACAACCTGTAACTATTTTTCTATAGGTAAGCATGTTTAATGAACCTGGAGAATCTATCCACGACTTCCAAGAAGATGGAGAGCTCCAATTATCGTTATGACCGTAGCTGTAGTGCCCTCCTGAAAGATGCGACCAGTAAGCCTGTTTTCTGATTTCTAATGAGGTCTGCAACTTTCCGAATTCTACGCCTTCATACGCTCCTTCTGCCATAACAACGGGCTTTGCAGGTTTGCGGGCGTAATCCTCAGTCACCATCTTGTGAATTAAATCATAATCGACGCATGTCTGGATCATGTTGAATGCAAGCCAACTTTCTTCGTGGATGAAGCTTGAAGAGGCGGGTGCAGGATCTGGGTGAACCGTGATCATGTGCTTGCCCTTGTCCCCATCTCTGAGCCCCGTGGCCAGCTCGCGGACGATTGGTATAAATTCCTTCTCTGCCTTAGGATACATCGTCCAGATTATGTTCGGCTCTTTTCGGTAACGGTTAGCTATCCATTCCGCATATTTACGGGCGTTATCCATTGTTATACGCGAGGTCTGCAACTGATGGAAAATCCCCAAAACGAAGATGAGCCCTTTTTCCTGTCCAATCCTTATGACTGAATCGACATTCTCGAAATACCTTTCGTTTGGGGTTATGGGGTTGTTATTTTCCCAAGGCGTTTGTCCCGCAAGGTTCGGTTTGGTTCCTTCTCCAACTCCAGTAAGCATGACTTGAATGACGCTGAACCCCTTTCTTTTCCTATTCTCGAGAACCGCTCTGACTTCTTCGAGAGTAAAATTTCGAAAAAGTTCCCACTGCGTATCTCCTAGCCAAAAGAAGGGATCGCCATCCTGGTTGACGAAATAGCGGCCATTAGGGCTCACGAAAATGGCTTCTTCCTTCACCTTTTTTCCACGACATGCTTACGCTCTTTTTCTTAAAAGGTTACTCGTTCTTTACGCGCACAGCTCACTTCATCAAAAATATGGGCTTATCATGAATTGCTGAAGATAATCGATGTGTCAATAATCACCATGTGAATGTTATTGTTTCAGTTTCTACTTTGAGCTGCCCTTCTTTTCCTGTAGTATTCTTTCATGAAATGAAGGCATCATAAGTCCTTATGGGATCAAGCTCGCCTCCTCTAGCGAAGCTTGTTTCGCTCGAATATTCGTAAAGGTAAGTTGGCTTTTTCAACCTCTTTAGTAGCTCTAGATTCTCAGATATAACACTACTGTTGTCCATCCAAAAGGCGATGGCAGAATCGCAATCTTCTATCATATTCCTCTCCCTTTCCTTCATGTCCTTTCCATACTTTAAATGCTTCCAATTACCAGCATTGTACCTCGATCTTACCGCATGTCCTACGATCACGTTTCTATAACCTTCAAGTTTTAAGTAGTCTTGGTAAAGTCTACAAGCTCCTGGGGCTTCTCCAACTATAATCTTGCGTTTTCCGGCCATGGCATAATCTATTCTTGCCTTTACCTCTGCTGGTAACTCTGAATTAAAGGCGCTGCTTCCCATTAGGAGCAGCCTCTTACTCTTTAACCTTGATTCCTTCTTCACCATTCTGACCTTTTCTTTCCAAATCGATGTCATATAAATGAATTGGGGCAGGAGTCCCACGAAAGACATCGAACCTTAGAGGATAGAACCATTCGTGCATAAGGTTCAAGAAACTACTTGCCCAGCAAATTCTTAAATCGCCTGAAGCGATGGTTATTTGCATGATAATGTTCTCCCTTGCACCGACTCTCGGTGAAGCCTTGGGCCTTGCCACTTTTGGTGTGGGGATAATCCTTATTTCACTGGGCATAACGATAATAATTGTCCAAGAAATTTTAAGGAGCTTGCTAAGGTGGCTGCAAGCCAGAATAAAGGAAACTGGAAAAGGTGAACCTTGGGATTTCATGCAAAAGTTACTGGAGGAAATGTTTAGCGTCATAAAGGATTTGCCAGTTCCTTTGCGTGTCGCATTCTTGTTGATCATATTTGGTACGATCTTGCTCGCCATGGGGTACAGCATGGTAGCTGGCATTTGGCCTCCAATTTGAGTGGTATATGCGCTGAAGCTTTTATAGCTGATGGAAAAGTGCGCATTAAACCTTTTAAGCAGGTCAGGTAAAGGAAGCTTGTCTCTAAATGAGCAAGAAGGTGTCTGTTTCGGAAATTTTAAAGCGTGCCAAGTTCGATCCGTTCCGATTCCCGAATGTTGTGGGCTTCAGCGAGGAGCTCAGGCCCAAGATCGTTAATGGCAAGGAAACAAGTGTTCTCGCCATAAGGATATACGTTATAGAAAAGAAGGTAAAGGAGGAACTGAAACCGAACGAGATAATTCCGACCGCTATCGGCTCATATGCTACAGACATCATCGAGATAGGTGAGATAAAGGCGCTGTCCGTTCTAGATAGGAAAGCAAGATTCAACATTATCCCAGGATCTGTTAGCGTTGCTGAAGAGCATATCACGGCTGGAACACACACAATGGCTTTGAGAGACAAGATCGACGGAAAGATCGTTACATCGAGTAACTGGCATGTATTCGGCTTCGGAAAAGTCGATACTCCGGGATCGCGCATCTTGCAACCAGGACCCTACGACGGGGGAAAAACGGAAACCGATACCTATGCCCGTTTAAAGCGTTGGGTACCGATCAAATCTGGGCAAGAATGGTCTATTTGGAAGCAAATTTTTTGCTTGTTTTTCGGGTGGTTGCTCGGAGATTACTGCAGGATTTGGGAGAACAAGGTGGATTTCGCTGTTGGAGACCTGACGGGAGATCGCCTAGTCGAAATGGGTGTCCTCCGTGATGATGGAAGTACATTCAAGCCATCTTCTAAGGGAAGAGCCAGAATCGGGGACCAAGTGTGGAAAGTTGGCAGAACAACAGGAGAGACTTCAGGTCAAGTTACAGATGATAACGCAACCATAAGCATAAACTATGGTTTTTCTACCTTCACCCTTCGTGAGCAGATACTTACCAACAAGATGCTCGAACCTGGAGATAGCGGGTCTCCTTTATTTAAGATGGGTACAAACGATCTTGTTGGTCTTGGGCTTGCAGGCTCCAACATAACGAGCGTGTTCAGCCACTGGGAGAACATCGAAGCATATGGGCAAGTGGAGCTCATCTAGAAAGTGGGACCGAAAAATCTTAAACCTTTGCCAGCTTTCAGGATGAACAACCTCCGGGAAAATGATAACTCGCCTTCATCATCGATTCTGTCTTGCAGCTTCAAAAGGCATTCCAGGTGCGTTTCGACCTTGAAGCCGGGAACGATCCATGGAACCGCCTTGAGGTAGTACACGAGCGCCCCCACGTCCTTGAAGACCATTCTGCCCTCCCACTCTTTTTCGAATTCCACAGCGAGACCTGATGATTCAATCCTGTCGAGAACGTAATCCAAAGTGAAAAACATCCATTGAGGCATTCGGCCAAAGGCCTGGCATAGGTCAAAGCAATCCCTGCCATCAACCTGCTCCGTCAGGAACGCCCCATCGGGCTTTAGGACCCTCGCCACTTCTAGGGCATTGAAGCAGGTATGCCTGTCAATTACGAGGTCAAACTTTTCATCTGCGAAAGGAAGCTTCTGTTCTAAATCACTATCGTCAGTTTTGACAACCTCAATGCCAAATGGTGCAAGCCTTTCATGAGCTAGCTTTACGTTAGGCGCATATTCCTCGGTTGCGACGACTAGTTGTGGAAAAACATCTTTCATGGACAATAGTATTTCGCCACCTCCAGTTCCAAGGTCCAACGCTGCGTTTGATGATGACATGAATTCTCTGGCCATGCCCTCATAAGACCAAGGGGGAGATTCCATCAAGCACCTACCTGTGATATATGAAAAATCCCATCCATAGAAAGGGACACCTTCTTCTTGTTTCCAACCATGGAAAAGGGCACTGGATTTCCTGCTCAATTTCAATGCATAGTCTCAACTTGCTAGCTATCAAGCTCTTTTTAATGCTTGCTTCTTCGATTTTAGGACTCTCAGTCAATCTCCGCCCGTTAATATGACCTATGAATCCTGAAGCCAAGTGAAGGCACGCGGAGAGCATACGCTTACAATTCCTAGTAGGGTATGTGGAGTAACTTGGACCTTTCTTCGTTCAACTTGATTCTATCCTTTTCTAGCTCCTCTCTTTCTTCCTTGCTCAATCGGTCCAACCCAGTTACGTCTATCCCCACCCAGTCACTCCAGGCTTTGGCCAAACGTTTAGTAATCGGGCCTGGCAATTCCTTCCCGATTAGAAGGCCATTAAAGCGCCCGATCGGTTGTATTGGGCCTGGAGATGTTGAAGAGCGGAAAGCTTCGTCGCAGTTGTAGAGGTGCCAAGGCTGGAGGTCTCGCTCAACGACAGGTATGTTCAACTTCTTTGCAAGGCTCATTACGTTTGCCCTCGTCTGCCCTCTAAGAACGTTGCTTTCAGTTGGTGTCATCAGAACACCATCTCGAACCAGCCATACGTTTCCTCCCGTCTCCTCAGATAGGTTACCATACTGGTCTAGCATGAGGGCTGTCGCATCTGGGTCAACAAGCCTCGCTTCAAGATCGGCCAAAACGAAAGACAGGCGGCTGTATGTCTTTATCTTGGGATCCCAACTTTGCGGGCTGACATGCCTTCCAGGCGGGGTAACTAAATGTATGCCTGTGAAGAAAGCCTGCGCGCAGAGTTTCTGGTCGTTAAGATTGTTTTTGATGATAATGGTAGGCCTTCCCACTCCTTCCGGAGCTGGGGTTCTTCGTCCATGCCAGCCCCATTCACCCCGCGTAACTTCCCAAACGATGTTGTATTCCTCATACTCTTCAAGCAAGTGAATGTTACGACTCGTCAGCTCTTCGCAAAGTTCGCAAAAACCTTCATTGCTTACTCCAGGGTTTATCCTAAGAACCTTCAGTGATGTGAACATTCGCTCCATGTGTTCTTTGACTTGAAATGGTCTGTGTTTGTAAGTTCTGGCGTATTCATATGCACTGTCCCCGATCGTAAAGCCCCTGTCGAAGATCGAGATCCTAGCTTCAAGCTCCGGTACGAACTCTCCGTTTGGATACAAGTCACTCTTGACGTATACAACTCTTTTCTTTTCCAATTCCCTCTCTCTTTCAGCTTCCCTTTTTTTCTCCCTATCTATCCATCTTTCTGGCACATTTGCTCGCCCGGAGCGTATTTTCCATATACCGATATAGTCTTTATGCCAGATTCAAGCACCGCTAGTAGAGACGATCAGCACCACAGCTCAAAAATTCAAACGAATTAAGTACAAACGGTCCGTTCCGCATTGTCCAAAAAATGAGCAATAATCCTTTAACCCATCCAAAGCAATTGCTGTGCGATTCCTCCCAAGCATTTATTCTACTTGCGGGCAAGCTCCTCGTGAATACGCGGCATCCATTCGCTTATCGCAATTTTCTGAGGGCACTTTCCTTCGCAAGATTTGCAAGCTACGCAAGCGCTAGCACGCTGCCCCTCTTCCATGAAACCATTGTAAATCGCTCTGCTCAAATCCATTTTGTTATACGCTACACCTTGGTTGTAGAGTTCGAAGTTTCGCGGTATATTTACGCCGCTAGGACATGGCATGCAGTAACCGCATTTGGTGCACGGAATCGGCCTGATCTCCCTGTATTTGTCACGCACTCTGGCGATCAGATTCAAGTCCTCATTCGTTAGCTTTCCTATTCCAGAAGAAGAAGCGCTTTCCACATTTTGCCGCACCTGTTCAATTGTGCTCATTCCACTTAGCACAACTGAGACCTGTGGCTTGTTCCAAAGCCATTGAAGCGCCATGTCGACTGGGTTTTTCTTTGCCTCATCCCAGATCTTCTGCACCTCATCTGGAGGGTTTACCAAATACCCACCTAGAAGAGGCTCCATTACGACAACAGCAAGCCCTTTGCCTGCAGCATACTCGAGGCCCCTGGTTCCAGCCTGTAAATCCTCATTCTCGAAGTTGTACTGGATCTGGCTTAGGACCCAACCATCGTATCCATCAACTATTTCCCTAAACACCTCATACTCGTCATGGAAGCTAAAGCCCAGGTGACCGATTTTTCCCTCCGCTATCGCTTTCTCAGCCCACCCAAGCACATCCAAATCGAGCATCTTGATCCACCGTTCTCGATTAAGGCCATGTAGAAGATAGAAATCTATGCATTCGTTCTGGAGCCTTTTCAGCTGTTCTCCGAAGTATTTATCCATATCCGCTTTGGAATTTACAAGCCATGTAGGCATCTTGGTCGCAATCCTGACTTTTTCGCGATAACCGTCCATCAGCGCCTTTCCTACTACTATCTCACTATTTCCGCCATGGTAAGGATACGCTGTGTCGATGTAGTTGACGCCATGGTCGATCGCATACCTTAACATCTTGATGGCTTCCACTTCGTCTATCTTAGACCTGTCTTCCCCTACCGTAGGCAGTCTCATGGTACCAAATCCAAGCGCCGAGACTTGCCAATCCAGTTTTCCAAACCTACGGTACTTCATCAATTTTCTACCGAATGGCTTTTATCAATGTATCATTAAAAAGTTATCGGATGACCTTATTTTCGATAAATGGCAGCTCAAGGCAGAAGAAGTTTGTATAAACTTCTGCAATAACAATCTATCACGTTTCACTTTCTATAAAGTTTATCACTCTAGTTGATGTGGCACAATGAAGCTGCACTTGGTGAAGCAGTAAACAATCATCAGCTAATAGAACTCCTCTCAACTAGGAATTCTTCCACTTCCTTCCTATTCGGAAATCTATCCGTCCCTTTCCTCCTACTGGATACTGTTAGCGCCCCTGTGGCGTTGGCAAACTCTGCTATTTCCCTCAAATTCCATCCGCTGAGATAACCAAGCATGAAACCTGCATTGAAGGCGTCTCCAGCACCAGTTGCGTCAAATGCGTCGCATTTGAATCCATGAATCTTTGCTTTTTCGTTCTTATTTACAACTAGGCAGCCTCTTGGCCCAAGCTTGATGGCGACAACTTCTGGGCCGTAGCTCAAAATCTTTCTGGCAGCCTTTTCTGGAGATGTGCATCCTGTTATTCCCCAAGCCTCCTTCGAATTGGGTAGGAACACACTTACAAATTTCAATATCCTCCTGATCTCTTTTACAGTTCTCTGCGACCAACCTTCTGGATCCCAACCCGTGTCAAAAACAGTCACTATACCCAAGTTCTTGAAAAATCCCATCAATTCCTCTGCTTTTCTAGCCATAAGGTTTTGCATGAAGAAGTAGCCTCCGTAGAAAAGTGCGCGGGCTCTAGAGATGAATTTAAAATTGTGTCTTATATCTTCCAAGGAGAACCTTGATAGGCTCCCAGCATATGACACGAAAGCGCGTTCGCCATCATTCCTGACGATCGAAACGCAAATACCCGAAGCGGCACTCCTTTCAACCATTATGCGGCCTTTGATCCTCTCATCTTTAAGTTCCTTGAGCGTGAAATCGCCAAAGATGTCATTACCAACGCAAGCCACAAGACCACATTCCATTCCTAACCTGGCAGAAGCTATTGCAAAGTATCCTGCCGATCCTGCAACTCGCATATCAAAATCCTTTACTAAAATCTCTTCTCCCCACCTTGGAATCGATCGCGTGCTAGCGAAAATCAAGTCGACGTTTAGGTTTCCAACTGCAACAACATCCAAAACCATACACCAACCTACTCCGAGGTCCAAGTTTTTCTTATGTTCCTGAAGTTATCTGGGTCGATGTTTCTCTCAATGGCAAGGTAGTAAGCAAACAGTTGGAGAATTGGCAAGTAAAGGAAAGATGCTTGCCATTCGTCAAAATTTCTGGGCATCGATATGAACTCATCAGACAACCTCCTCGTATCGAGGTCTCTTTCTCCAGCCAGAGAAATCACCTTCGAGCCAATTTTCTTAACCCTTTCAATCAGCTTGAGCAACGATGTTCTACCACTACCCAAAGGATTTATGGCAACGAAAATTGAGTCAAGATCTAGGATCTCCATTGGTCCATGCCTGAACTCCTCAACCGAGAAGGCTTCAGCGTGGATCAATGCAGTCTCTTTGATTAAATTGCTAACCTGGAGCGCGCATGGAAAGCATGGTCCAGATCCAACAATATAGATATCTCTCATGTCCTTGTATTTTCTGGCCAATGCTCTCATGCAGCCTTCCTTTGAATGTAGAACACGAGCAATAGTTTTCGGAACTTCATTTCCAAGGGTTGATATTGTGCGACTTGCCTTCTCTCTCGGTAACTTGCCAATCTCTCCCGCCATGGTCAGGGCAAGATCTAACAAGAGAATCATCTGCGTTACAACAGTCTTAGTACCAGGGCCGATCTCGGTTCCTGCTGAAGTCTGAATTGCCAAATCAGCCTCTCTTGCAAGGGAACTTTTTCCATTATTGGTCAAGCTAAGCACATAGGCTCCCTTCTCTTTCGCTTTCCTGAGTGCTTTGAGGGTTTCAATTGTTTCGCCAGATTGACTAACGCATATCACCAATGATTCTGCGCCAACAACGGAAGAAGCGTAGTTTACGAATTCGAGCGCCGGAACAGAGGATGAATGAATCTTGGCAAACTTCTCGATGAAGTATTTTCCAGCGATTCCTGAGTAATATGAAGAACCGCAACCTACTAGGAATATCCTTTGGAAACCAATTCCTTTTAAGGTCCTAACTACCTTCTGAAGCTTCTTTTCTCCAGCTTTCACTGTAAGTCTGATGGACTCCGGTTCATCGTAAATTTCCTTCAGCATGTAATGACCATACTTGGCCATTTTTATCCATCGCAGCTTGATTGAACCAACCGATATGTCTTGCGGCACTGTTTGGATAGGTAGAAAGGATTGAACTCATGCAAGCAATGTAGAATCTTAGAGTGAAGTCGGCCATTTGGCTGACCCTATATTAGAAGAACATTTCCCAACTATCAATCGATCTCCATTTCGAGGAGAAATGGCAGAGTTCCCAGCCAAGATTTTTTTTTGGATGTCTCAACCATTCTATATTTGGAAAGGCGATAAAACATTTAAACATTAGATATCTTGCGTGATAATAATCTTGAAGGGTCTATCTCCTAGCTTACCTCTCTTCCTTCCTGCTCGCTAGGTGAGCAACCCTCCGGTTCCCATTATCCTGAAGTTGACCAGA
>CAZWAU010000151.1:0-8529 GCA_964631995.1 uncultured Nitrososphaerota archaeon | reverse complement strand
GCTTGAGACCCATAAGCCGATCTCTGTATCCCAAATGTGTAGAAGGCCCATACCGTGCCAGCGATCGCTATGAAAGGAGCTAGGACACACACGAACAGTTGGATCTTGAAGATATTCTTGTTCGAAACGTTGTTGACGCTTGCCATCTGAAAAGAGGCGAGCGAAGAAACGAACGGTACGCTCGTTCCACCTCCTGTTATCGGCTCGCATGCCAAGCTGTACGTCATGCCCATGGCGACGAACCACTCCCTGTTCGGATTGGCGCCTGCGTTCAGCAGCATTTTCATGGGACCCTCGTAAAAGTTCGATCCAGCAGGAACTACAAAGCCGACCATAGAGTAAGCTCGAGTCGCGACAAATGTTACAACTACATTAGTTATGACCAGCAAGAGGGAAGCTGGAAAACCTACGTCGGCAGCCATGAACATTGCTATTATCAGGATCGCCCCCACTGCAAGAAGGAGGTAGGCATTCCTATACGATGTTGGTTCATCCTTTTCAAATTCGTTGATCTTTTCTTTTCCAAGTTTTCCTATCGCAGCATTGAATGTTTCTGCCAAGTATCTCCAGTTCAAGGCGATGTATGCGATGAAGATACCAGTACTCACGCCAGCACTCGAGAAAGCATTCCACTTGAAAGGATCGCCAACCCTGTAGCTTACACTACCACACCAGACGCGGCCGCAGCCTGAAAGGTCCGTTATTCCCGTGTAGTAACCCATCATGAAAGCTACCTGCATCAGTATGGCGAACACGAGGTACCAGAACCATGCGCCAAATAGGACATTCAGTGGGGCCATGTAAAAGATAGCTCCGAAGGCTGGGTTCTTGTTAAACTGGGCCAAACCAACGATGCCAGCGAGGGGAGAGTCGGGCGTTATCCACTGCGCACCCATCGTGCACGTGTTGGTTCTCCAGCCATAGACATCTGGGAACCAGGGGAACATGTACGCGAGTAGGAGCGGCAGCTGGTACACTACTCCAAGCAGCATTCCAATGATTGTCGGCATGCCAAATTTTGTCTTGAATGATTTTTCCGAACTGGTTAACTTACCCACTAACTCTATCGCAACCCTTGTGTGTGGAAATGGAACTTTTTCCACGTCTATCCAGCGCTTTCTCCAGATGACTCCTTGTGCTAGCGCAAATATTGCCAAGCCAGCATAAAGTAAAGACCACCACATGATTGTAGGTATCCAAGCCCCCCAGGGAACTGATGCACCTCCAGTGATCATTGGAGTGACGATTTCTGCAGGAGGAGCCATGAAAGGAGCCCAAGGATAAACTTCAGGTGCAAGGTAAGTCCTGTCGTAGAGGATGTTTATGAAGTTGCCAAGCGGATGTGAGTCGGTCGAAGCCACAGCAACAAGCCCAGTTCCGGCAGCGTAGAGGTAAGTGTAGTTGGTTAAACTGATTGGCTTCCCGGCAAGCTTGCCAACTACAGCCGCTCCCGTTATGAAGAGTATTGGCATTATCATGAGGAGGAGCTTGCAACCCACTCTTCCAAGCGAGTACCAAGATGCATTAGGTGTCAACAAAGCATACACAGGTCCAAAAAAGCCGAAGACGAGTGTCAGGACAATGATGGGTATCCAAGGTATCTTTTCTGCTCTTACTTCAGGTTTCAATCGATTTTCACCATTTAGACGGGTGATAGAAATATACACTCTTATAAAATTTATCATTAAAAATGCTTTTAATGCTAAAAATCCTATGATGAATAGCGTCTGCTGCTGAATGTTGGAAGGTAATAAAACAGCAATCGTAGCAATAGATAGGTTTCTATTGAAGTGCGATCCGGTACTTTCTTTTTTGGAATGTTCAAAAAAGACTTAGGGAGAGGATGAAATTGATGAAGAGCGTGCTGACGTAAATAGAATAAGGACTGGCGCCTCTCATATCTTCAAAGGAAGTTCAAATTGCTCCGAATTGAATCCAATTTTTAATTATGACGCAATTACTGCGTTTGATGTTGTATCGATAAAAGATCAGAACGACGAAGAAATGGTCTGGTTCTCCTTCTCCGATCCTAGGAGTCTTCTCTGCCTTTCATCAAATCTTGTTAATAAGATATGCACTCAGGATCAGGAGTATTATTGTAACTATGAACGGGAGGGCTGGACTTAAGGTGTAAAGGTATCCGCCTACCATTGGCATCGGCCATGATACTAGGGCTGGGAAAGCTATGATCAAAGACATGACCTTCGCTCTCAGAAGTTCGTTCGCCTCATCGATCGTGTTGACGAGTAACGTCCTAAGTATGCAGAAGACCGCTATGTATCTTGCACTGTCGAGTATGGCTGATAGAATTGCCAAGGTAAGGGATCCCTTGGGTGCAACGATTAGTACCACGAGGCCCATTATGCCACATGTATAGCAAAAAAGTAAGGCTTTCCTGATATGTTCTAAATTTAGCCTCGGGATTATGAAGAAAAGCGCTAGCAAACTCAGTATCGAAGAGGCCATCGGCACCACCGATATGATGCTTTCGTCAAGAGCCAACGCCCTTGGATCGCTCAAGTAAAGGGGCTTGAATATTGTGGCCAGATGATATTGAATTGTCCCAATGGTGGTTAAAGCGAAAACGATCAGTAGTTTCTTGTGTTTCGTGACCGCTTTCAAAACCTCTACGTAACCTACTCCGAGTATAGAGGCTTTTTCCGTGCCCTTAGATGAGAGAAGAATGCCTATCTTTGATTCAGTTAGTAGGGCCTGGCGCGTGGCAAACATTATAATGAGTGCTAAAAGATATGCAAGGAATATGTACCTGCCTCCAAGTTCAACACCATATAGGGAGACTAACGCTCCAGCGCCAGGAGTTAGAAGGCCTGAGAACACGTAAATCGTCTGAATTGTACCGTATATGCTAGCCCTATAATGCGGTTGGGTGTCTTCAACTAGGAGAGTTTCCCATACGCCATATATCGTTGTGCTGAGCCCTTCGAGTAGTGCTGCGATGATCACGTGAATTGGTTCCTGCGCCAAAGCCCAAGCAGCCGTAGATCCAATCCAACCGACGCTGTCGAAAAACATCAGAACCCTTTTCCTGCCAAAACGGTCGGCCAGGTACCCACCCAATATTGGAAGAAACGTTTGTGGAATGAGAGGAAGCATTAACACAAAGCCGATGAAGATTTCGTTGAAGCCGAGACTCCTCATGAAAATTGCCTTATACAACTCAACCCAAGAAACAAATATGGCAAAGAGTATTTCTGTTGAAATAAAGACCTTGGCGTTCCTTCCCCACAGCTTCACGTAATCGAAGTTCTTCAATATCTTACTGTAAAATTCGGGCACATAGCCTCGCCTAACGCATAACATTATTGCCTCGTAGATTAAGGCTTCGCTCCAGAGTTTCCCGCTACCAGAGACTGCGATTGGAAAAAACTTGCGACGTTCAATGATATCATAGCATTGACACTCTTTAGCTTCCTCATAGCTAACGTCCATGTTATATGTTGTTCGAAACCTTTTATTGTATCATCATATGCTAAATGGATGGCACTCTGCTGGCATAAATCATCTATAGATGCTACGCTATATGACCTAGACTCCCATTTTTAACGAGATTCCTGGCGAACAATATCGATGAACTCCGCAACCCTTGATAGAGGTGTAAGTGGTGTAACGGGACTTCCCAAGGACATCACGAATCTCCCATGTTTGAAACCCACTTCCAATTGCCTCCTTATCTCCATTCTCAGCTCATCTCTTGTACCATTTTGGAGTATTCTGATGGAATCCAGATTTCCAAAGATGCATGTCCGGCCAGAAGCGACCTCGCCAACCCAAGATATGTCGATTTCAAATCCTTTCTTGCTTTCCTCAAGTGACAGGCAGTCCGGATTGGTACCTATCATGAGTTCCAGTCGATCGTGGACATCTCCGCATGGATAGTATATGCTCTTAATCCCAAGTTTTCTCATCTCCGAGAAGATTTTCTCGTTGTATGGCAAAACGAACCTTTTGAAATGATCCAAGGATATTTCGGTTGCTGAGGAAAGACATTCCTCGATCCAGATCCCATCAACTTTCGCTTCAGCATATGCCCTGATTTTTTGCAACGAATTTTCCATCAGCCTCTCAAGCGTGCGTTCAACCAATTCGCTCCTTCTAATCATATTCATCATCATTCCCTTGAATCCAAAGTAATTGCAAAGGGCTTCCCAGTATGGCGTTCCAATTTCAGCACATATGAACTTCTCAGAGCCAAACCTATTTACCACCAATTTTGTGTAATCAAGAGTCCCGCTTCGAATCAGGTCCTTTTTATACAATGGAGGAATTTGGGTATCGATGTCCTCCATCGACTCTATAGATGGCTCTTTCTCTATCATGATGTGAGAACCCCCTATCGGATCTCTTTGTATTTCCTGCCTTACGCCACTTTTGGTGTCAATGATAAAAACTCTATTTTCCCTACATTCTATCCTATGGTTTTCCCTCCATTCTCTCGTAGGACAGAATCCACAGGTAACCCAATCCATGTCCAGCCTCTTAAGAAGATCCTCCTCGACTTTGATCCAAGCTTCTAAGTTTGGATCGTGGAATGCCCACCAGGGCTGATCTGTTGCTTCTTCCCAGTGATCTCTCAGGAAAATTCCTACATATGGTATCACGACTGGGAAATTCCCAAGAAGACCCTCCTCCATAGCTTTCAGCATATTTTCTTTGCTTCCCATCTTCCGATCACAATATGCCTAGTACATCTGGTAGATGGGCTCCCTTTCTATAATTCATAATATTTTCTGTTCAGTGCGATTGTAGCCATGTGTGGTTCTTTCGATCGTTTCTACAATGCTGGTGTCTGCCTATTAGTTTCTCTTTTGCAACGTATTCTCGTGAATAAAGGTCTTGATCCTTAATAGATTTCATTATTCGGTCAATGGAGCTGATTGAATACAGATTTTCGTATAAGGTACTTTGATGGTTGGTGGTTAAAAAATCGCACGTAATGCCTCTTTTATTGGCAAAAGTCAGTGCATTAAAGGATGCGCCAAAGTCATGTAAGAACCTTCTGTGTATTCGATTTTGGTTTTTATGATATCTGTTCACATATGCGATATCCAACCGTAAATCAAGCGTTTTTAGATGATAACTACCCCTTTTAATGCTCAACAAGAAGAGCGTAAGCTGTAACTTTTAAAAGGACTTTGGATTATATGAGAGTGATGAAAGAAACGGCTTTCAAATGGATCGACGAGAATGCATCGAAAATAATTGAGATAAGCCAAAGGATTTGGGAATACGCTGAACTCGGGCTCAGAGAATTCAAATCATCCAAACTTCTTTCCGATGAGCTTGAGAAAAATGGATTTGCAGTGCAGAGGGGGGTAGCGCAGATGCCTACCGCATTCATAGCTAGCTGGGGGAATGGTAAACCTGTCGTTGGAATCCTTGGCGAATTCGATGCCCTTCCAGGGCTTTCTCAGAAGAAGGTACCATGGAGAGAGCCCGTAATTCCAGATGCTCCAGGACATGGATGCGGGCACAACATATATGGAACTTCGGGGATGGCTGCTGCGGTGGCAGCTAAGGAAGCATTCCAGAAGAGTGGAATTGGCGGGACCATAAAATTTTTCGGTTGTCCTGCCGAAGAGAACTTTTGCGGCAAGGTTTACATGGTAAAGGAAGGCTTCTTCAATGGTGTTGACGCTGTTCTCGGTCACCATCCGAATACGATGAATGCATCTACTTTGCGGAGCTGTCTTGCGATGAACTCCGCCAAGTTTAGCTTTTGGGGGAAGGCATCGCATGCAGGTGGTTCTCCAGAACAAGGGAGGAGCGCCCTTGATGCGGTCGAGCTGATGAATGTCGGAGTAAATTACATGCGAGAACATGTAATGCAAGATGCCAGGATACACTACGTGATCGAGAAAGGTGGAGCACAGCCAAACATCGTGCCCGAATACGCTAGAAGCTGGTACTACGTAAGAGCGCCTGAAAGAGAACAGGTTGAATACATCTACAATTGGGTTCTGGACATTGCAAATGGCGCGGCAACTATGACTAGAACGAAAGTGAATGTCGAGTTTTTGGAAGGGATGTATAACCTATTAACCAACAAGACGATGGCTGAGATTGTTGTGAAGAACATGCGCGAAGTAGGCTTGCCAGAATATTCGGAGGAAGACCTTAGATTTGCCTCGGAAATATCAAAGACAATTACAAGTGAAAGCAAGATTCAAGAGATAAAGAAGACTGGCCGTCTAAATTGGAAAAGGTTAGCGGACAAATTGATCGACGACGAGATACCCGATCCTTGGGGGGAGGGCGAGATTAGCCACGGCTCAACCGATGTTGCGGATGTGAGCTGGCAGGCTCCGACAATTGAATTTGGCACCGCAACCTGGGTTCTTGGTACGCCTGGCCACTCTTGGCAGAGCGTTGCCCAATCAGCATCTGGTTTGGGAAACAAATCACTGATCTTCGCAGCCAAGGTCATGGCAGGAGCTGCCATAGACCTATTGACCGATCCCAATATTCTTTACAAAGCAAAGAAGGAGCACGCGGCAAGAACGGCTGGCAAAGTATACAGGACACCGATCCCTCCGGACGGTAAGCCGAGATTGGACTTTTGGGGATGATCCAAGCCCAACTAGATTAGAATGCCATGCCAAAGGCTCATTCAGCCCTGCTCTAAGCCAGCGTAACTCTACAGTTGGCATTTGGCTCAACATGATCAAACTAAAGGCAGAGGACGCCATCCATCCTGATGTGTGGGCCACCCTCTGAGATTGCAAAATCTTTCTCGATGCCTGGTCTTAAGGCTATATCCTTTCCAATTGCATCCACCTTCTGAATTAATTCTTTAACAAAGCCAGTTATCCTCAGCCCCCTAATTTTGCCCTTCACTTCCTTCTTCTCGATCAGGTAGGCGATCTCTGGCATAATTTCAATTTTGCCAATAGAAGTGTCACATTCAGCCCTAATCAATCCCCTGGCATATAGACCCCTGCTGGTCTCCTCGAAGATCTCCGAAACCTCCCAGTCGGAAGGTTTGATGAATATATTGCTGGGCCCTGGTCTGGGCTCATGGAACACGCCATGGGCATTTCCAGGAATATCCTCTTCTCCTCTGGCAGTCAAGCGCGTGTGCAGCAGACCGATACCTGCCGAGCTCACCAAAACCTTGCTTCCGGACTTGACGCCCTCGTCATCCCAAATGAAACTTCCATAGCTTCCAGGTATGCATGGATCGTCTACGATTGCAAAGTCTCCTGCAATCTTGAAATCTCGAAAGATATTCTCCTGGAAGATATCCGCTTCCAGGAGGTGTGCTATCTCATGTGCCAGGGCTCCAGATCCTTCGCTGTCCAATATAACCTTGAACCTGCTTCCTCGGTAGAAGGCTGGTAGAGGTTTGGAGGCCATGTTGTCCATTGCACGTCCAGCCAAGTCTCGTAGGACGGCATCCCACTGTTGCTCCTCAAGAACCTCTAAGCCACCAATGCCTCCCAGCACCCTTCCAGAAAAACCTTGTAATGCCTTTTTGGCAGCGATATAAATCGTAAGGTCTGTCCTAGGAACAGTCTCGCGGATCCTTGTCCCTTCGGACGTTATGAGAAGAGAATCAACGCATGTGTAGGAGCAAATTAATTCAGGGCGAACGGTTACCCCCTCCATGATGTTGCACAAATTCTCGCGCAAGTTCTTGAGGAGCCTTCTTGCTTCTTCGATGTTGAATGGCTTCATCTCCCTGTGGTAACGATCTCCCTCCTGGGGAGGTACGGGCACAAGGTTTATCCCAGGACCATGTTGGCTAGCAGCAAGGGCTTGGCGAGCGGCTCTTATAACTCCCTCTGCAGTTGATGATGTTGCTGCAACGCCATAACCCTTATCAACCGACCTGCAGATGATTTTATCAGACCTCGACTCATAGAGGTCCTCGGACTCAGGACGCAGCCCAAGCTCCACCACTTCCTCTTTGAGAAACCTAACGTCACAGTATTTGGCAGGCTTCATGGCCTCAAGCGCTAGGCCGAATTCGCCTTCACCAAACATGCCGCCGAGCGGAATAATGGCACAAATATAAAAAAATTCTCTCGATCGATGTTTTTCGCGCGATGGCTCTTAGCACAGTTTAGGTAAATGTAATAATATGATGTTTTATGAAACCCATGCTTACTATAATCACTACATCTGGATGGGGATAGGGCAAAGGATTTAAAAAAAGGATTCGTATTTGCTTTTGATCTTGTTTGATAAGCTATGATGATGCACTCCAAAGATTGGATCCTCATTTCAAGGCTGTCCTCGAAAAAATACCCAAAAAGGGCTTCGAAAGGCTCCCTCCTGACTGGCTTCATTGGCAGATATTGGAAAGGTTTGCCGTTCTAAAATATGCCAATATTGTAGAAGGTTCCAATATACTAGAGGTTGGTTCAGGACCTCACGCAATAGCCACGATCGCTTTGGCAGCGCTTGTAGGTGAAAGGGGAAGGGTCGTAGCTGTTGAACGTGGCAGGTGGGGCGATTTTTGGGGAGTTTTGAAGCAAAGCGGGTTGTCATCGAGAGTGATACCCTTGC
>CAZWAU010000150.1:0-5992 GCA_964631995.1 uncultured Nitrososphaerota archaeon | reverse complement strand
ATCTTGTGCATCCATTTCATGGCTGAGGGAATGCGCGTCCGGGACCTTTGCATATATGTAACGACCGAGGAGAGCAGACAAAGCATATTGAACCAGGCTTCCCAGTTTGGCATTAACTTTAGCAAGGGCATCGAGGATGGCAAGGTAATAGTGATAGATAGCTTGATGGGAACAGATGAGCAGTGGTCCTTGAAGAGTCTGGACATGGAGGAGCTGGTCAACAAGATAATCGAGGCAAAGAAGACCCTCGGGTACGGAAGGGCTCGGGTCTGCATCGATTCTCTTTCTGCCTTCTGGCTTGACAGGCCAGCAATGGCTAGGCGCTACTCCTATTTCGTTAAGAAAGTACTTGCAAAGTGGGACTTCACGGTCTTTACGACTTCCCAATATGCCATCACAACATCCGATGCCTTTGGTTTTGGCGTTGAGCACATAGCAGATGGAATCATCAGGTTCCGTAGAGCAGTCAGGAATGGCATGCTACGAAGGTATCTGCTCATCGAGAAGATGAGGCAGACACCACACAGCTTGAATCTACATGAGATAAGCATATGCGACGGAAAGGGAATCGTCGTAATTGGTCCGGTACAAGAGAGAAAGGAGGACTTTGGTCTGCCAAGGAGGGTGACGGAACGGATAATCGAATCACAGAAGGAGAAAGAATCGGAGCTACCTTGATCCCTTACGAAGATGTCGTTAAACACTACATGAATCCAATGGTTCAAGAGGAGATAGCAAAATTCGCTAGAGGAAGATGGGTTGGATTACATTGCTCTAAGAAGGATGAAAGAGGAAAAAACCTGCTCATGCGTTACTTCAAGGGAAGCAGGATTCCACTCAAGATAGATAAAGAGCAAGATGTTGCAAAAATCCTTCAACTGTTCAATGATTCGAGTCCAAGAACCTTCTATGCAACAGCAAATGTCTACCGCAGCTTGGAGGAACTTGAGGACACAATCGAAATGTCCAACATCTTACTTTGCACGCCAACTTGGGACATCGACAATGCACTTGAAGATTGGGAAGCAACTCTAGCTGCTGCCAGAGAAATAGTCTCATTCTTAGAATCCCAAGGAATAAAAAAGTCGGTTTTCGTAAAGTGGTCTGGAAGAGGTGCCCATGTCCACATTCATCAAAACGCAATTTCGAATGATGTATTGAAGAGAAGCAATCCTCTTGACGTAGCTTACGCTATGGTCGAGTACGTTAACCAAAAATTGAATCAGAGATACAATGACCTGCTCGTTGAATTGAATGCTGAGAACCTACGCATCGAGAACGAAATGGATCCCCAAAGGATGTTCTCCTGCCCCCTCTCTCTGCACAGAGAGGTAAGCTCTGTCTGTGTCTGCATTGAACCGAACGAGCTTGATGATTTTAATCCTGAGTGGTCATCGATCGATGGCTACAAACACCATTTTGGCTGGATCGAACACATTGTGGGGGAGGCGGACACCCTAGCCCTAATAGCTATTGAAACGGTTGGAGGATACCCATTCACGCCCAAATTCAGGCGGAGAAAACACCCACCACTCGATGAACAGATAATGGACTGGATCGAGAAAATCGGAGAAGATAAATTGTGACAGCTGAATCTATTTTAAGATCGAATGCGCAAGATATCTTTTCCCAACAGAGTTCATATTTTATAACTTTCGCTCCAAAATTTTCGTTCGAAAGCTTTTTTGATATATCGCGAAAATTTTTGAACATTGACTAACGATTCTTTCGCTAATGTTATATATCTTTATCAACCAATTCCATTTAAGAAGCACATGAATCTATGGAAGGACATACCGGCTGGCGAAAATCCACCGAAGATCCTTAACATGGTAGTAGAGGTTGTAAGCGGTTCGAGGGACAAGTATGAGTATAATTCTGAATGGGAAACCTTCGTACTAGATCGCGTAATACCTTCATCAGTAGTTTTTCCAGTTGAATATGGCTTTGTGCCTCGGACATGGTTCGACGACGAAGACCCGCTCGACATAATGGCATTGAGCTACGAGCCCCTCGAAGTTGGATGCCTGGTAAAGGTTAGGGTCATAGGAGCGTTAATAATCAGGGATGAAAAAGGCGAAGATCCGAAAATACTCTCAGTACTTGTAAACGATGCAAGGTTTAAAGGGTATGAAGATATTGCTGACGTTCATCCAGACAAGCTTAGGGAAATACAAGAATTTTTCGAAACCTACAAGAGGTTAGAACCGAGTAAATGGGCGAAGTTTAAGGAATGGAAAAACAGTAAAGGCGCGGTAAAAATAGTGGATTATTCCATTAAGCGATTCAAGGAGCTTCGCATGGAATGAAAACCTGCCATTTATGAAATGATTCAACAAAGCTATTCTAGACTCATAAAATTGCTAAGAGGCACTTAACTTGGATAACAGCACCTACCCATTTAAGCGGATGTTTTTAATGATCAATATCTGGATCATATTCAAGAAGGAATGGATTAGGTTAGGGGCCCACTGAAACAGAAACTGGGATATTGAGGACTGAGTCTGAACTACGAGTATCGTCCCCATCCATAGAGAAGGAACGTTGAAGAAACATTGACTGAAATGGTAGCTCACCGGGCCTAAAAGGTTCCTGCCCGTCTTGCAGTAGAAGTAGGCTAGGAAAAGCCCTGCAGTAAATGAAAGGAACACTTGGTTTATTATCATTATCGTTCCAAACGGCCAGTCGAGCAGGTAGGGGTAGGAGAGGTGGTAAAGGCCGAAAAGCAGCGACGAGAAAAATATCGAAGCTGAATCTCCATACCTCTTGAGGAGCCCTCCCAAGATGTAGCCACGGAAAACCCCTTCCTCTGAAACGCTTATGAGCAGAAAGGCGGCGAAGTAAACGGGAATGTGAACATAAAGAGGCAGGTAGAATCCATGTCTTACTCCAAGGACAAAGATAGAAAACGCGAGGCCTATCGCATTATGGAAGATGGCGAGAACGAAGCCTAGGGCGCAGTACGTCCTCCACTTTTCCAACCTCTTGAAACCCAGATCTGGGAAAGAAGCTTTATTCACAATTTTGATATAGAGGAAGAGTGTGATGAATTCGGCTGCATAGAAAGCCATGTGGGCGATAAAACCATAGGGGTAATAAATTCCAAGAATTGGGAAAAGAAGGCAGGACAAGTAATAGAGCTGCAAGAGCCCGACTAGCAGGAGAAAGAGAATCAGAGAACGGCGAAGCTCCGGTAGGAGCCATGGCATGTTTCACCAATATTTTCTTAAACGATTATAAATATTCCGAATTATGATGCTTGGCTTTAAAATTGTGGATTATTGACAATCACAGAGATGGCGAAAGAAAGGATTGCAAGCTCTTCCATTCGACCGCGCCTCGTAGTTGCCTAGAAGCGATGCAAAACCTGATTTTAAGGCAGACAGGTGGGATGTTCAAGAGGAATTGATGGGCGAGAGTGGAAACCGATAAGTTTCTGGCGCTTTGGTGGAAGTTAGGAAAGATATCTTCTGTTAGATTTTCAGATTAATTCAATTCTTAGAGATCTGCATTGCGTCCTTCAGACTTGCCCCATTTTCAATATCGCACACTAACGCGGGAAGAAAAAAGAGAACGGGGTTGTTTGGAATACTAGAACGGGAAGAAGAACTTCGCTATTCCGGTGAGGCCGCCAAAAAGTACTACGAGCATGTAGCCCGCTATGAATCCAGCCGCCAGGGGAACACCTAGGTTTTCGAAGGCTTTAGTGCCACCGAATCTGAGCGTTAGGCTCTTGAGGATCCACGCGATGAGGAACGGGAACCATATACCCCAGAGAAGGGACATGTAGCTCATCCCGAATATGAAGCCGATCGGCTCGAGTGGGAACCAAATGAAGCGGGCGTGCAGGAAGTAAAGCCCTCCGACGATCAGCATGCCGACCAGCATGTTCGGGATCCAAGGAGTCGTCCCTGGACGAACGTTCCAATTTTCAGGGTTTCCTGTTCTGTCGATGAGTGAGTCTGTGAAAAAGCCGCCGAAGGCCGCTAACCTTGTGAGACCGAACGTGTAGTTGAGCCAGATGAACGTGACGAGCACGGAGAGTGGGGCGACGATGATGCCGACAACGAGGGCCTTGAAGATGTCCTTATTGTCTAAGTTGGTGAGTTTCGCCATCCTGAAAGCTGCGAAAGAGGAGAGCATCGCACCACCAAAAGCCTTCGGCACGTCGACCATCCATTCCGAAAAGTAGCCCGAAAGCATGTACTCACGCGTGGGTGGATCCGGCGCTTGGTCCCAGAAGAAAATCTTGTAAAAGGCTTGACCGTGCTCCGCCCCCTGCAAAGTCGCTCCTGCTTGTCCCCATATCCTGGCGTCTGCAATCCAGAAGACGAAGACAGATATCGGCATCGTTACGGCCGCAGCGACTCCCAAGCCAATGCTCATCATTATTGCTGTGGCAAGGACGAAGAAGATGGCGAAGAGTATGTACGCGTTCCTGTAAGACATAACCTCCTTCTCCTCGAGTTTACTTCTCGTGCCTTCATCCATCCCCCCGAAAGCAGCCTTCAAGGTTTCGAGTAGATACCTCCTGTTGAGGACAAGGTAGATCAGCGTCAGAGCTATCGAGCCTCCGACATAGGAGAGTGACATAAACTTGAAAGGTTCGCCGTAGTTTGGAGTAGTGGTCCCGCACCAGGACCTGCCGCAGCCCCCTATTTCCGTGATGCCCGTATAGTAACCCATGATGAAAGCTATCTGCATTATTATGAGGAAGACTAGGTAGAAGAACCATGTGCTGAAGAGCACAGAGAGGGGTGCGAAGTAGGCGATAGCTATGAAGACCGGGTGCTTCTGGTAGATGCTGAGCCCGGCTATTTGCGCGAGTGGCGAGTCGGTCGTGATGTAACCCCCGCCGTGGGCGCACATGTTCGTCCTCCAGCCATACAGGTCCGGGAACCACGGGAAAAGCCCCTGCCCCCATATTGGAACCTGTACCACTATGCCTAGCAATATCCCGATCAGGAATGGCCTCATGCGTGCTACCTTGTCTCTAGATGTCGGAGTGAGGTCGGTCGTATTGCTTAGGAGTTCGTATGTCGCCATCACGTGCGGAAACGGGAGTATCTCGATGTCGGTCCACCCCCTCCTCAATATTATGGCTGCCGAAGCCATCAGCATTCCAAACACTGCGGAGAGTGCCCACCAGAAGGCGATCGCAGGCATCCAATCTCCCCAAGGCACTGGATAGCCACCCATTACAAGCTGGTTCACCACAGGCTCCGGAGGAGCCATGAATGAGGGCACGTATAGAACCGAGAGTTCCGGGTTGATGACCCTTCCGAGAAATATCTCGCCATACCACTCCATGTTCGCCGCGTAGTCGGTGAACCAGGAGGTGCAGACCGTTACGATCCAGAGCAGTATTATGTTCCTGAGGCTGAACCACTTCTTGAGGGCTGGAATCCTTGAGAGAGCGATGCAGGCGAACAGGATTATGAATGGTCCTCCAGTAAGTTGGAGGGGGCAGGCAACTATGCCCCAGATGTAGAAGTGGAAGAACTGCGAAGGTTGGAATGCTAGCCACGCATTCTCTATTACGCCGATGATTGCTGTGAAGATTATGAGCTGTATCCAAGGAAACTTTGCCTTAGCTACTTCAACTTGCGACATTTGGCACCTTTCCCCTTTTCGCGAGCACCTTGCCCTGATTCTATATAAAATTTCTGGAAGATGCGCTTTAAAACACGCCTTTTTTGGCGAGTACGGCAGGGAGCGTCCGCAAGCAGCATTCACAAGCGTGTTACGAATTTTGGATGCGATCGCTTCTCTGGGATTGAGGTGTTCGTAGCAAGTCAAAGTATCGATAAAGCAAGACTGATTTGATATCCTTATAAGGTTCCGAAGCAGCTCAAATATCAAATCGAAAGGGGGTGAAAGATACGATATTCGTGATTCTAGCCAGGTGGAGGAAGAAGCCCACGAGGGAACTGGTCGAAGAAACTACAAAGCTCATACATCAAGCTACGAAGGAAGGAGCCAAGATACTGGG
>CAZWAU010000149.1:0-16935 GCA_964631995.1 uncultured Nitrososphaerota archaeon | reverse complement strand
GCCTATAGCGTTGGGGTGGTTGAGAAAAAAGAATTGGGTAAGGGTCAGGAAAGAGGGAAGCGATTCGATCCTCGAAGTTGAGCAATTGCAGCCGGCCGAAGGCCCAGACGAGGAGCTCATCCGACTGCTTGGAAAGGGAAGGTCTGTTTATGTCGAAGAACTCGGCACGTTGGCCAATTTTTTGGATGTTCTAACGAAGCGGAATTTGGCTGTAGTAGAGGAAGAGACCGAGAGGCACCTCATACTGACAGATCTGGGGAGGCGCGCTCTGTCAAGCGGAATCGTATCGGAAGAGGGCATCTCATCTCTCACCCACGATCTGCTTGCAACAGGCTCTTGGAGGAAGGCAAAGCTCCGTAGGTATGACATCCAGGCTTCAGTAGCTCCAACTTGGCCCGGAAAGAAGCAGCCGTATCTGCGCTTCCTCGACGACCTGAAGCAGAGGCTCATCGGCCTTGGATTCAAGGAGATGCGCGGTCCGCTCATCGAATTGGCCTTCTACAACTGCGACGCTCTATACATGCCCCAGGACCATCCAGCCCGCGAGATACACGATGTGTACTACGTGAAGGAACCTGCTATTGGCGAGATAGAGATGCCAGACATCCTGGATAAGGTAAGGAGGACGCATGAGAATGGTTGGAGAACAGGATCGAGGGGTTGGCGCTACTCCTACTCTTTAAGCGAGGCAAAGCGCCTTCTCCTGCGCAGCCACGCTACGGCTGTGAGCGCCAGGATGTTGCTGAGCAAAGATCTCGAGATACCTGGCAAGTACTATTCTGTTGCAAGGTGCTTCAGGCCTGATGTAATCGACAGGACCCATCTGACAGAGTTCAACCAGGTTGAGGGCATAATTCTCGGAAAGGGCTTGGGCCTTCAGGACCTGCTTGGCGTCCTCGCCACTTTCGCCGTAGAGATAGCAGGTGCCACGAAGCTGAGGTTCGTACCCGACTACTTTCCATTCACAGAGCCAAGCATCGAGCTCAATGCCTACAAGGAAGGATATGGCTGGGTTGAGTTTGGTGGCTCTGGTATCTTCAGGCCTGAGCTTACAAAGCCTCTCGGAATCGATGTTCCGGTTTTGGCTTGGGGATTGGGTGCTGACAGGCTGTATATGATGAAGGCGAAGATAGACGACATAAGGACTCTATTCACACAGGATCTGGATTACTTAAGGCGGGAGGAGCTGATCTAGAGTGCCAACGATCGACATAAGCTTGAGCGACCTCGAATCTCTTGTTGGAGCGAAACTTCCGAGGGAACTGGATAAACTGAACGAGGTGCTTTCATTCATCAAGGCTGGAGCAGAGCCTGCGGAGCCAGGTTCGATCGAGAGCCTAAGGGTCGAGCTGAGGGATGGAAACAGGCCCGACCTCTGGAGCGTTGAGGGGATGGCCATGAACCTCCGAAACTTCCTTGGAATTGGGAGAGGGAGCGGTTACGTGATCTCCAGAAGTTCGGGAATGACTGTGAATGTGGACCATAGGCTCAGGAACATAAGGCCATTCATATGCTGCTCGGTCGTGAAGGGCGTAAAGCTTACCGACAATACCATAAGGGGCTTGATGCAGCTTCAGGAAAAGCTCGATGAGACATATGGGAGGAAAAGAAGGCGCACATCGATTGGCCTTTACGACTATGATCTCATACATCCCCCTCTTACCTACGGAGTTTCAAGGCCGGACGAGTCAAGCTTCATCCCCCTTGGCTTCACCGAAAAAATGACAATGGGCGAGATACTGGAGCGGCATCCAAAGGGCTTGGAGTATGGAGACTTGGTCAGGCAACATCCAGTTTGGCCGCTCCTCTACGACTCGAGGCGGAACATCCTTTCTTTTCCACCCATCATAAACTCAAACGACCTCGGTAGGATAACTGAGGATACCAAGAACATATTGGTCGAAGTAACAGGCACCTCTCACGAAACGGTCTCGAACACACTTAACATCGTTACACTCTCATTGGCTGAAAGGGGAGGAAGGGTCTATTCGGTCCGCGTAAAATACCCGTACGGAGAACGGAGGAATGTCGTAACCCCCATACTAAAGCCAAGCAAGATCGAAATCTCGCTCGATGAGACAAATGGCCTCCTAGGTCTTTCGCTCAGCTGCAACAAGGTTGCTAGGCTTCTCAAGAGGGCAGGATTTCGCATCCTCAAGGTCGGCCGTGCCTCAATTTTAGTGGAGGTGCCCTTCTACCGGATCGATGTGATGCACCCTGTCGATGTCATGGAGGATGTTGCCATAGCTTATGGCGTTAACTCAATGCTTCCAAGATGGCCTTCTATTGTCACAATCGGCGCTATCGATTCTCTGGAGAAGTTCAAGGACCTGGTAAGGGAGCTTATGGTCGGCTTTGGCTTCCAGGAGATTTTGACATATGTTTTGACGAACAAGGATGAACTTTTCTCCAAGATGAACCTCGGCGTTCAGGATGTTATCGAGGTCGCGAATCCCAGGATAGCGACGTTCAACTGCCTGAGGAGCTGGCTCCTTCCGAGTTTGATGGCCTTCTTGGGTCACAATACTCACGTGAGTTATCCACAGAGGGTATTTGAGGTGGGTTACTGCGTTCTCCCCGACAGGCGCATGATGAACGGAAGCAGGGATGTTTTGAAGATGGCTTGCGCCTCGATCGGCCCAAATGCCAATTTCAACGAGATGAAGTCTGTATTGCAGTCTCTACTTCTCAACCTGTCCTGCCCATATGGCCTGGAGGAGGCCTCCCATCCAAGTTTCATAGAAGGAAGGTGTGGAAAAGTATTCGTGGGCAAAGAGGAGGTGGGCATCATCGGAGAAATCCACCCGATCGTACTAGAAGCGTTCGGCCTGAGCGAGCCGGCAACAGCTCTAGAACTCGAGTTGTCCGAGAAGCTTATAGGTTCTGCAAAAGCAAGCTGACAGCATGTCGATCGTGAGTTTCCAAGAGTTTCAAAGGCTGGACATGAGGATCGGCCTAGTAACAAGCGCCTCAAGGGTTGAGGGAACTGAGAACCTGATCAAGATGGCAGTCGATCTAGGGGGAGAAACGAGGCAGGCTGTAGCGGGTCTCGCAAAGTGGTACAAGCCAGAGCAGCTTGTTGGCAAGAAATTTGCTTTCGTCGTCAACCTAAAGCCCGCGAAGCTCAGGGGCGTAGAGTCGAACTGCATGATACTGGCTGCTGACGACGGAAAAGGCAAGGTTGTTCTGCTGAGGCCAGAAGAGGACATCGATATTGGAAGCAAGGTAAGATAAGTTTGCTGGACTAGACTGGAAAAACTAAGGCTTTTTGCAAAAGTACTCGTCTGTGACCATGAATTCTTCAAGCATTTCTTTGGCCTTCTCCCTCCTTTCCTGGTGGGACCTAAGGAAGGCCACAACCTTGCAAGCTAGCATCTCCTTGTGCTCTCCGCAAAGCAGCTCTCCCTTCAAGCACCTCTGCCTGACATCCTCAACCTTCGAATCTTCAGGTTCGAAAAGGAAGTACTCGTACTGAAAGATCGGGCAGACCTCCGGATCACCACCAAGCTTCCTCTGCTCCTCAACTGTAGCTCTTCCCCCTGTGAACGCATTCATGATCTTCCTTCTTGCTGCCTTCTCTCCATCTGTCGTGAAGATCGCCGACTCGGGAACGGATGCCGACATCTTCCCTCCTGCCAAGAGCCCTGGGAGGAACTTCGAATGGATCTGCGCAGGCTTGAAGAAACCGAGCTTTGGCGCAATGTCCCTCGTCATCCTCCAGTACGGGTCTTGGTCTATAGCTGCTGGAATAAGGCATGGCACATTTTTTCCAACAAGGCGTGACTCTAGGAATGCTGGCACAGCCTGCATCGCCGGGAAGAATATGATGCCAATGTTCGCGCTGTCCTCAAAACCAAAGATTGCTTTAACCGTCGAATATGTTACGTGTTTTGCCACCTCGACCGCCAAGCTGTACAGTGTCTTGGCGCACAGTGTGTCGGCCAAAAGCAGCGTCTTTCCCTTCTTGAAGCCCGTCGCAATAATGTCGAGCGCATTCTCACGTGTCCAGAACTTCGTTTCGTCCAGGCTCATCCCAGGAGGTGGCCAGAGGCTCTTCTCATCATCTGTCAACTGGAAGTAGAGCTTCGTATCGAACTTGTCCTGCAAATACTTCGTGAATATCCACGGAACCATGTGCCCTATGGTCGTTGGGCCTGATGGCCCCCTGCCCGTGTAGAGGACGAATCTTTCTCCCCTCTCGTGCACGTCAAGTATCCAGTTAAGGTCCCTGTGCGAGAAGAAGATCCTCCTTCTGAGCTGCAGGTGCAGTTCCCCCGTCATGTGTTTAAACCTATCCAACAGCTCCTCCGTTATGGGCTCTGTACCGAATTGCTCGATTAGCTTTTCGTAATCGATCTTGCCAGCTACCTGCCAAGGCGTTATGATGGCCCGGTCCTCGGTCAAAGCGGTTCGGCACAACGATCTGAAGGTGGTTAGAAAAGAGTTCTGTTTGGTTTTCCAAGATGCAGATTCCAAACCAACAATATCCAGAATCCCGGAAGCTTTATTAGCGAAACCTCTGAGCTTCCTTTCCATGGAGGCGCCAAGAGCGGCACAGTTCCGAACTACCTTCCTGATCTAAGACAGGATCGTCTCTTCATTACCATAGGTGCAAATGCTATGGGCATAGGACGCGTTGAGGTTTATGACACAACCCTGCGTGACGGTGCGCAGACAACGGGCGTCTCTTTCTCATTGAGCGATAAGCTGAAGATAGCAAAGAAGCTTGATGGCCTCGTAGATTACATCGAGGGTGGTTGGCCAAGCTCTAACCCGAAGGATTTGGAATTCTTCAAGGAAGTCCGCAGCCTAAAGCTGAGAGCAAAGGTATCGGCTTTTGGAAGCACAATGAAGGTCGGAATGGATCCTGAGGAGGATCGAAATCTTTCAATGCTCCTCGAGGTTACGGACGTCGTTGCTATCTTCGGCAAGTCCTGGGGGCTGCACGTCAAGGACGTCCTCAAAACAACGCTGTCCGAGAACCTGAGGTTGATAAGGGAATCGGTCAAATTTCTAAAGCGTGAGGGTGCAACCGTAATATACGATGCTGAGCACTTCTTCGATGGCTACGCAGCTGACAAAGCGTATGCAATGAAAACTCTTGAGGCAGCTGAGGAAGCCTCGGACGTAATAGTGCTTTGCGACACGAATGGCGGCAGGTTGCCTTTCGAGATCTCCAAGGTCGTTCGAGAGGTAAGGAAGAGAATCAGGAAACCCATCGGCATACATGCCCACAACGACTCTGGTTGCGCCGTTGCCAACACGCTGATGGCCGTCGATGCAGGTGCAAGGCACGTGCATGTAACGGTCAACGGCCTGGGCGAAAGGGCTGGAAACGCCGACTTGACCTCCGTGCTCCCAGCTCTCAAATTCAAGATGGGTGCAAAGTTTCCAAACCTCAAAAGATTGACCGAGATCTCGAATTTTGTCAACGAACTCGCGAACCTAAGGGACGATCCATACAAGCCATATGTTGGGAGGTATGCATTCTCTCACAAGGGTGGGGTGCATGTCGATGCAATGTTGAAGAACACCAGAAGTTATGAGCACATCGATCCAGCCCTCGTTGGTAACAGGAGGGTGGTATTCGTATCTGAGCAATCGGGGAAAGCGAGCATCGTATCGAAAGCCAGCGAATTTGGATTCAAGCTGCAAAAGACCGATCCAAGGGTGGGGGAGATACTGAAGGACATAAAGGAGTATGAGAGGAGGGGCTACCAGTTCGAGAATGCCGACGCATCCCTCTACCTCCTTATGCTCGAGAAGCTTGGTGAGCAGCGCAACCTTTTCGACATCGCTGCCTGGACGAGCATAGTGCATTGCGACGGCGATAAGGTCACGGCCGATGGAACCGTGATGCTGAAGGTTGGAGATAAGGTCATCCACACAGCTTCCCAGGGGAATGGTCCTGTAAATGCCTTGGATCTTGCGCTCCGTAAGGCCCTGAAGGAGGTATATCCGCAGGCCGAGAGGGTGAGGCTCACAGGTTACAGGGTAAAGGAGATCGATGCAGAGGAGGGGACTGCAGCACAGGTTCGCGTCTTCATCGACCTTGCAGACGGTGGGGAGAGCTGGACCACGGTTGGAGTTTCAACGAACATCCTGGAAGCTTCGAAGAAGGCACTGCTCGATGGATACAGGTACTTCCTCCTGAGGGAGAGATAATTCTTAAATAGCGTCAAATCTTCATCTAACTCGTGGACTGGATGGCGAAAAGGCTCGAGATTGTATGCCTTCTTCTAGTCCTCATACTTAACTAGGGGTCGTCAATTTTTCGACGGCCCCTGCATAAATGTGGTGAGTTTATGCTATGAATGCGTTCAAGTTCCGCGTTCTGACGCGCTCCACAGTTTACGAGTATATTGGTGAAAAAAGATGAGTAGTGAAAAAACAAAGATCTATCACGACGAGGATGCAAACCTCGGAGTTTTAGATGGAAAAAAGATAAGCGTGATCGGGTATGGTATCCAGGGAAGTGCTCAGGCACTTTGCCTTAGGGATTCGGGCCTAGACGTCTCTATTGGTCTGAGGGAAGGAGGTGGCTCTTGGCAAAGGGCGGAGAAGGATGGTTTCAAGGTCTTGCCAATACCTGAGGCTGCAAAGAGGGCGGACATCGTCATGCTCCTAGCTCCCGACATGGTTCAGAAGCAGATCTACTACGACCACTTGGAAAAGAACCTTGATCCTGGGGATGCACTTTACTTCAGCCACGGCTTCTGCATAACTTACGGCCTGATACACCCTCCCGAAAACATCGATGTGATAATGGTAGCTCCGAAGAGCCCTGGACCGAAACTGAGAGAAGCATATTTGGATGGATTCGGCGTCCCGGCCCTCCTCGCGGTTCACCAGGACTATACAGGGCAGGCGAAGCTGAAGGGCTTGGCTTTGGCAAAGGCGATGGGCTTCACTAGAGCTGGTGTAGTCGAGTGCACATTCGACCAAGAAACACTCTCAGACCTATTTGGAGAGCAAGCGGTTCTCTGCGGCGGGGTCACGGAGCTGATAAAGGCTGGCTTTGAGACGCTGGTCGAGGATGGCTTCCCGCCCGAGCTTGCGTACTTCGAGTGCTTGCACGAGCTCAAGCTAATCGTCGACCTAATCTGGTCAGGAGGATTGGAGAATATGTGGAGCCATGTCTCAGAAACTGCAAGGTACGGAGGCAGGACGAGGGGAAGCTACCTGATAGACGAGGGTGTAAGGCAAAGGATGAGGAAGCTACTGGCAGATGTGAAGGACGGAACGTTCGCTCACGAGTGGATAGTGGAACATAGCATAGGTTGTCCAAAGTTCGAGATGCTTAGAAGGATCGGCTCAGAGCATCCAATAGAAAAGGTCGGCTCGGAGATCAGAAAGATGTTCGAGAAAACGGCAAAGAGGAAGGAATGAGCCCGATGAGGAGCGATGTTGTCAAGAAGGGTCTCGAGAGGACGCCCCACAGAGCCCTGCTGAAGGCGGACGGCCTTACCGACGGGGAGATCGGCTCTCCCTTCATAGGGATAGCAAACTCCTGGAACGAAATCGTTCCTGGCCACATCCACCTCAGAGCTGTGGCAGATGCTGTAAAAGCTGGTGTAAGAAAATTTGGTGGAACACCCTTCGAATTCAACACCATAGCGGTCTGCGACGGCATTGCGATGGGCCATTCGGGCATGAGGTACTCTCTGCCAAGCAGGGAGTTGATAGCTGACAGCATAGAGACTATGGCAGAGGCTCACTGCTTCGATGGCCTCGTCCTTATACCATCCTGCGACAAGACCGTCCCAGCCCACCTGATGGCGGCTGCAAGGCTTGATATTCCAAGCGTTATCGTGACCGGAGGCCCGATGATGCCCGGAACCGTGGGCTGCGATGTCAACAGTGCTTTCGAGGCTGTCGGGGAGTACAAGAGCGGGAAGATTTCGGAGAAGCAACTGAAGCTTGTGGAGGAGTACTGCTGCCCCGGAGCAGGTTCATGTGCGGGCGCCTTTACAGCCAACACAATGGCTTGTGTCACAGAAGCGATTGGAATGTCTCTTCCTGGATGCGCAACGGCCCATGCGGTCTCCGCCAAGAAGATCAGGCTTTCGAAACTTAGCGGAGAGGCGGTGATGAAGCTTCTTGAAAGCAACATAACCCCTCGCAAGATCATGACCCTTCCAGCTTTCATGAATGCAATAATTGTCGACATGGCCATAGGAGGTTCCACGAACACCGTGCTCCACCTCCAGGCTGTGGCGAAAGAGTGCGGCATAGAGCTTGATCTCGACCTTTTCGACAGGCTTAGCCGCTCAACTCCTCACCTTTGCAATCTCAGGCCAAGCGGTCCCCACACGATGTTCGACCTCGATAGGGCTGGTGGCATCCCAGCTCTGATGGGCAGACTTCCGGTGGACAGAAACTGCATCACCGTTTCTAGGGGGAGGCTAGGCGAGCAGATAGCCGAGGTTATAGACGATGACGTGATACGGCCAGTTGCCAGAGCCTACCATCCAGAAGGCGGTGTTGCTGTTCTGCGCGGCTCGCTCGCTCCCAATGGTGCTGTCGTGAAGCAGACGGCTGTCGAAAAGACTGCTTTCGAGGGAAGTGCAAAGGCCTTCAACTCGGAAGAAGAAGCGCTGGCAGCCATACTTTCTGGAAAGGTGGAAAATGGTCAGGTTGTTGTTATCAGGTATGAGGGAGTTAGGGGCGGCCCCGGAATGAGGGAGATGTTGGGCCCCAGTTCTGCCATCTCGGGCATGGGGCTGGATGTTGCAATCGTTACCGATGGAAGGTTCTCAGGCGCTACTAGGGGCATCTGTGTTGGTCATGTTTCCCCTGAAGCTGCAGATGGTGGTCCAATAGCAGCGGTTAGGGATGGAGACATGATTTCGATAGACATACCTCGAAGGCAGATCAACCTGCTATTGGAAGCAGAGGAGATTTCGAGGCGGCTCAAGGCCCTCAAGCCTTTCGTCAAACCTGCCAAGGGATACTTGAGGAGGTTCGCAAGCCAAAGGGAGTAGGATGCCAAATGGAGGAGGAAGTGCACGTCAGCGACTTGATAAATGAGGTTAGGCCGAAGTTCAACCTACCAAGTTACGTGAGGATTTTCGACACAACACTCAGGGACGGGGAGCAGACGCCCGGCATTTCATTGACGACTGAAGACAAGCTGCAAATTGCATTGCAACTAGACGAACTTGGAGTTGACACAATAGAGGCCGGCTTCCCCATCTCTTCAGAAGGCGAGAGGAGGGCGGTTAGGGAGATCGTTTCCGCAGGTCTGAAGGCCGAGATCTGCGGTCTGGCAAGGGCGCTCGAAAAAGATATCGAGGCAGCTGTCGAATGTGGCGTTGGTTGCATCCATACCTTCATCGGCACCTCCGACCTCCACCTGAAGTACAAGCTGAAGATGAGCAAAGAGCAAGCTTTGGATGTAGCTTTCAAATCTGTAGAGCTTGTAAAGTCGAGGGGTTTGGTATGCGAATTCTCCTGCGAGGACGCAACGAGAGCTTCCCTCGATTATGTTGTATCTGTCTGCAGGGCTGTTGAGGAGGGTGGTGCCGACAGGATCAATATCGCTGACACTGTTGGCGTAATGGTTCCGGATGCCATGCATTACCTTATCTCAAGGATTAAGGAGAGCATCAAGGTTCCGATATCTGTGCATTGCCACAACGACTTCGGTCTGGCGGTCGCAAACTCCTTGGCTGGGGTCGTTGCTGGAGCCCAGCAGGTGCATGTAACGGTCAACGGCCTGGGCGAGAGGGCCGGAAATGCGAGCTTGGAGCAGACTGTGATGGGGTTGAAAGCTCTTTACGATGTGCCGACGAAGGTCAATGTAAGGGGCCTTACAAAGGCATCATCTTTGGTTGAGAGACTTACAAGAGTTTACCTCCCTCCAAACTATCCGATCGTTGGGAGGAATGCTTTCGCCCACGAATCTGGGATACATGTACATGGTATTCTGTCCAAAGCTGCAACTTACGAACCATTGGCTCCAGAGCTGGTTGGGCAGCGCAGGAGGATCGTTCTAGGAAAGCACAGCGGCGCGCATGCAGTTGCAAAGTCACTTTCGGAGCTTGGCATCAGTGTCGATGGAGATCAACTTTCTAAAATAGTTGCCAGGATCAAGGAACTTGGAGACGAAAAGAAGAGCGTAAGCGAGGACGACCTTCTGGCAATAGTCGAGTCCGTTGTTGGAAAGAGCAAGGAGAGGGCTGTAACTCTCGAGGAGGTTGTGGTGACAACTGGAAACAAGTTGACGCCAAGTGCGAAGGTAAAGCTAGTTGTGAATGGAAGGGAGTACGTTGGGGAGTCGACCGGTGTCGGGCCTGTCGATGCTGCTGCAAAGGTAATCCAGCGCCTTGCAGGCTCGGACCTCAAGCTTCGTGATTACAGGCTTGAGGCCATAACGGGTGGAACTGAGGCTGTCGCAAGCGTCGAGATAGAGATGGAGACCGAAAAAAGGCTGATCTTTAAGGCGAGGGCGATGGACAAGGACATCGTGATGGCGTCTGTCCTCGCTCTTGTCGAGTGCATAAATAAGGTGAGGAGCGTGGGTGGCTGAAGATGAGAGGAGCTAAGGCGGTCGTCGAGGCCCTGAAGAAGCAGGGTGTCAAGCACATATTTGGAATCCCGGGGGGCGCCATCATGCCCGTATATGATGTCCTCTTCGACGAGACCGAGATAGAGCATATCCTTGTGAGGCACGAGCAGTGTGCCTGCCACGCCGCCGATGGCTACGCCCGTGCATCGGGTGAAGTTGGAGTCTGCATGACGACTAGCGGCCCCGGAGCTACAAATCTCGTAACAGGTCTGGCGAACGCCTACATGGACTCGGTTCCCATCGTTGCTCTAACAGGCCAGGTATCAACTTCGTTCATAGGTTGCGATGCATTCCAGGAGGCAGACATAGTTGGCATGACAATGCCCGTCACCAAGCACAACTTCCAGATCAGAAATGCTTCCGAGATAGGAAAGGTCATAGCTTCTGCATTCAAGATCGCAAGGTCTGGAAGGCCAGCCCCCGTTCTTATAGATCTGCCTAAAGACATCCAGTCGTCTGAGGCCGAGATTGAGCTACCAAATGATGTGGAGATAATCGGGTTTAAGCCAACCGTCAATGGTCACCCGCTCCAGATCAAGAGGGCTGCTGAGCTCCTCCTTAGCTCAGAACGGCCAGTGATCCTTGCAGGCGGAGGCGTTACGATCTCGAATGCATCCCCCGAACTTGTAACCCTCGCCGAGCTTCTTGGAGCTCCTGTCGTAACGACGCTCATGGGTAAATCGTGCATGCCTGAGAACCATCCGCTCTCACTCGGCATGATGGGTATGCATGGAAGGAAGTCCGCTAACTACGCCGTGATACAGGCGGACGTTCTGCTTGCCGTTGGGACAAGGTTCAGCGACAGGATTACAGGGAACTTGAATGAATTTGCAAAGGGAACGCGCGTCATACATGTGGATATCGATCCAGCAGAGATTGGCAAGAATGTGCCCGTTCACCTTCCAATAGTTGGAGATGCGAAGTGCGTTCTGGCAGAGCTCATCAAGGCTATCGCTTCGATGATAGCAAAGAGAAAGGAAAACGCTTGGACCAAGAGGATTAAAGAGCTGAAGGAATGCTGCGAATGCAATTTCGATAGCGACGCAAAGCCCATAGACCAGAGGGTTTTAGTGAAGCAACTGCAGCTCATCTTGAATGAGAACGACATAGTCGTTACGGGCGTTGGAAGGCACCAGATGTTCGCAGCGCACTTTCTCAAGAGAGAAAAGCCCAGGACCTTCATATCCTCTGGTGGCCTAGGCACGATGGGATTTGGTTTCCCTGCAGCGATTGGCGCAAAAGTTGCCAGGCCAGATGTTGAGGTATTCGATTACGATGGTGATGGCAGCTTCCAGATGACTGGAAAGGAACTGGCAACGTGCAAGGAGAATGGAATAAAGGTCATTGCCATAGTTGTCAGAGACAAGGTATTGGGCATGGTCTATCAATGGCAGGCCATCTTCTCAAACAAGAGGTACTCCCAGGTCCATCTCGGCAATGTGCCGGATTTCGTAAAGTTTGCCGAGGCCTTCGGCCTTAAGGGCATAAGTGTGGAAAGAAGCGAGCAGATCGGGCCAGCCCTGAGGGAGGCTGTGAAGAACGATGAAACAACATTGGTTGAGGTCTTGGTCAATCCGGACATCCACGCGCTTCCAATGATGCCTCCAGGTGGATCGCTCTCGCAGTTTTTCGGTGAGTGCCTGGATAAGCCCCTCCTCGAAGCCCTGGGACCAATGAAGGGGTGGTAAAAATTTGGACAAGGATGTCGGGAGACACATCGTTGGAATGATTGTAGAAGACAAGCCAGGTGTCATGCAGAAAATATCGGGTATGTTCACTAGGAGGGGTTTCAACATCGACACCATAGCTGTCGGAAAATCTGAGACAGCAGGTCTTTCCAGAATCACGCTGAGCATGATCGCTGACGAAAGCACGCTGGAGCAGTTGATAAAGCAGCTCTACAAAACGATCAACGTCATCAGGGTTTTCAAGATGCCGGAGAAGGGCTCTGTTGTTAGGGAACTCTGCCTCGTTAAGGTCTACATAAAAGATGAAAATTCTAGGTCCGAGGTCATGAAATACTCGGACGTATTCAAGGGGAAGATCGTCGATATCTCCCCCAGCTCTGCAACCATTCAGCTCGTTGGGACTCCGGAGAAGATAGACGCCTTCTTGGACATACTCAGGCCATTTGGCATGAAGGAAGTTGCAAGGACCGGCATCATCGCAATATCTAGGGACCCGAAGAAGTGAACCCTTTTGCCGACCATAACAGAGCAAATTTTCGAAGCCCACTGTGGCAAACGTGCTGTACCTGGAGATCTGGTGACAGCAAAAATCGATCTTCTCCTTGCAAATGATGTCACCGCCCCAATTGCGATAGATGAGCTTGAAAGAGCCGGAATCGATAGAGTTTTCGATCCCTCCAAATTAGTCCTTGTTGCTGACCACATGGTTCCAAGCAAGGACATCATGGCAGCCAATCTCTGCAAGAAGATGAGGGAGTTTGCCAGAAAGCACGGTGCTAAATACTACGAGTGCGGCTGGGGAGGAATCGAGCATGCCCTTCTGCCCGAAGAGGGTCTCGTCCTGCCTGGAATGTTTGTAGTGGGAGCAGATTCCCACACTTGCACTTACGGGGCTCTTGGCTGCTTCGCAACCGGCGTCGGTTCAACTGATTTAGCAGCTGCTCTGGCACTCGGAGAACTTTGGTTCAAGGTGCCGCAATCCATGAAGCTCTCTTTCAACGGCAAGGTTGGCAGGGCCCTGATGGGCAAGGATCTCATGCTTTTCGCCATAAGCTCGATAGGCGTTGATGGCGCAACGTACCTTGCCCTTGAGATCGAGGGAAGCGCCATAGGCAGATTGTCAGTCGATGGAAGGTTGAGCATGTGCAACATGGCGATCGAAGCTGGAGCGAAGAGTGGCATCATGGTTCCGGATGAAAAGACGATCCGGTACGTCAAGTCTAGGACTCGGAAACCATTCAAGATTTACAGGAGCGGTCCAGACTCGGAGTATGTAGAAACATTCGAATTCGATGTGTCGAAGATGGAACCCCAGGTTGCTCTGCCACACTCACCAGGTAATGCAAAACCAGTCTCAGAGGTCGAAGGCATTGAGGTCGATCAGGTCGTCATAGGCTCTTGCACCAATGGAAGGATGGAAGACATGAGGGCGGCAGCGAAGATATTGCATGGAAGAAGAGTGCATCCCCGCATAAGGTGCATCGTGATCCCAGCGACACAGAGAATATACCTCCAAGCCCTCCGCGAAGGATTGATTGAAACATTCGTAAAGGCGAACGCAGCAGTCTCGACACCCACCTGCGGCCCCTGCCTTGGAATGCACATGGGCGTGCTTGGTGAGGGCGAGGCAGCCATTTCAACTACGAACAGGAACTTCGTTGGAAGGATGGGACACAAAAGCAGCAAGGTATACCTTGCATCGCCTCTCACAGCAGCTGCCACCGCTGTCGAAGGTAAGATATCAGATCCGAGGTGCTACCTGTAGGGGGCGAATTTTTTGAGAAAGGCCTACAAGGTGGGGGACAATATTGACACAGACCTCATAATTCCAGCCAGGTACCTAAACCTGACAGATCCGGAGCAGTTGGCAACGCACTGTTTCGAGGACCTGGACCCACTGTTCAAGTCAATCCAAGAGAGGAAGGTCGTTGTTGCGGGAAGAAACTTCGGTTGCGGCAGCTCGAGAGAACATGCCCCGATTTGCCTGAAGGCGGCTGGAGTGGAGTGCATCATAGCAAAGTCGTTCGCCAGAATATTTTACAGAAACTCTGTGAACGTTGGATTGCCAGTCATGGAGTGCGAGGAGGCTGTTGATAAGATCAGGCAGGGAGACGAGCTGGAGTTCGATCTGTACTCAGGAGTCATAAAGAACTTGTCGAAGAACGAGATTTACATCGCAAAGCCTCTTCCAGATTTCATGGTCGAGATATACTCCTCAGGTGGTTTGATGAACTATGTTGCAAGGAAGCTGAGGACGAATCGTTATCGATAGGGAGGACTGATACATAGTGCGAATGTACCACATAGCGGTTGTTCCTGGGGATGGGATCGGACCTGAGGTTTTGAAAGAGGGTATGAAGGTCCTAGGGGTTGCTTCCGAGGCGCGAAACATCTCGGTCGATTTCGAGGTTTTTCCTTTCGGTTCGGAGCACTACCTGAAAACTGGTGAAACAATATCGGAGCAGAACCTGCAGGACCTTAAAAGGTTCGACGCAATGTACTTTGGGGCGATAGGAGACCCAAGGGTTCCAACAGGAATTCTGGAGAGGGAAATACTCCTAAAGCTAAGGTTTCATTTCGACCAGTACATAAACCTGAGGCCTGTCAAGTTGTATGAAGGTGTTCCATGCCCTTTGGCTGGAAAAACGGCCAGGGACATAGATTTCTATGTCGTCAGGGAGAATACCGAGGATTTCTATGTGGGTTTGGGAGGGAGATTGAACGCTTCGGCCGAATATGGATTCAAAATCCAGTCGGGCGTAGGGCGTGGGACAACTTACTCGCTAAAGGTATCTTCGCCTTCGGACGAGCAAGCCTTCCAGCTTGGAGTATTGACGAGGAAAGGCTGCGAGCGCGTGATAAAGTATGCATTTGATTTGGCAAAGAGGAAAAGAAAAACTTTGGTTACTTCCGTCGACAAGGCAAACGTATTGACGCACATCTACGGCCTCTGGAGGGAGGTTTTCCAAGAAGTGTCGAGGAGCTACCCGGACATCGGGACTGAGTTCTCGTTCGTCGATGCCATATCGATGTGGTTTGTGAAAAATCCGGAGCACTACCAGGTTGTCGTTGCTCCAAACATGTTCGGAGACATCATTACCGATCTCGGAGCCATGATCCAGGGAGGGATGGGTTTGGCCCCAGGTGCGAATATCAACCCAGAGGGTCTTTCCATGTTCGAGCCAATCCACGGTTCGGCACCAAAATACAAGGGCATGAGCATCGCAAATCCGATAGCTTCGATCTTGGCTGGCAAGATGATGTTCGAGTTCTTGGCCGAAAGGCACTTTGACGGAGCTTTGTTCGAAGCCTCGAAACTTATCGAGAGATCAGTAGAACTTGTTTTGCGCGAAGGGCAAGTTAGAACAAGGGACATCGGAGGATCATCGAGTACGGTGCAAGTAGGGGATTCTGTGGCCCAAAAAATCTTGGCGATCGAGAGGGAACCTTGCGATGCGCCTTAGGCGCTCATCAGCATTGAAATTCCGCAAATGCGCGCATTCCGATGTAACGTACCATGCCTTCAGAAATAGAAATGATTAGCCCTTCGTTTTCCGAAGTAGCCTCCCTTCAGAATCTATGACTTGGTCCCTTATCCTCGATGTTGATATAGGCTCGCCGTCTTCGGCAAGTTCCATTGGGACCTCCACTATTTTTAGTGGTTTAAGCCCGTTTTTTACTCTCCGGAAGTTTATCTCTTCGCCCCTGCATTTCGTGCTCGCGGTCACGAACAGAACCTCCAGCTTCTCGTCCTCGACCGTTGGGCCATAGGGGTCCTCGAGCTTCACTATCTCAACCTTTTTCCCTCTCCCCTTCTTTTGGACGAACCGCTTGACGTTCTCGAGCCTGATTTCGAACGGCTCGACTGGATGGTCCTTAGAAGCCATTGCAAACTCGTCCGAAGTGATTCCTATCACAAGCTCCTCACTCCCATCTAGGGCGGTTGAAAGAAATTTTCTATGCCCCCTGTGGAACTTGTCGAAAGTCCCGCCAACCGCGGCCCTCGTGCCACATACCACCAAGCAAAGCTCTGGGGTTGGTTTATTAATCTCTACATTTTTACTCAATTCATGTCCGATTCGCTCGATGCATATTTGGATAGGTACTTGCAAGCTGGAAGAATCGCAGCAAAGCTAAGGCCCTTGGCGACGAAGCTTGTAAGGGTCGGCACGAGCGTGACCGAAATCTGCGAATCTATAGAGGAGGAAACTAGAAGGTTAGGAGCAAAACCTGCCTTCCCTGTTAACGTTTGCATAGGAAGCGTCGCCGCTCATTTCACAGCTCCTCCTGATGATGACAGTGCGATTTCCGAAGGCGATCTCGTCAAGGTCGACTACGGAGCTATGGTAGATGGTTTTATGGTCGATACCGCCGTTTCCGTCAACCTCTCGCCCATCGATGCAGGAATAGTTAGGGCCGCTGCTGAGTGCCTTGAAGCAGGTATTAGGAGCGTGCAAGCTGGTAAAGATGTAGAGAAGGTTGGGAGCGCCATCCAAAAGACAGCCGAAAGTGCAGGTTTCAAGGTTATAGAGAACCTTACCGGCCACGAGGTCTCGAGGTACAACCTCCATGCTGGAGGCATAATACCGAACGTAGCACGCGGATGTCGTGGAAAGGTGCAACCCAACAAGGTTTATGCCATCGAACCATTTTTGACATACAGCTATGGAGCTGGAA
>CAZWAU010000148.1:0-4309 GCA_964631995.1 uncultured Nitrososphaerota archaeon | reverse complement strand
AATATATATTGTATAAAAGCTGCTTTAATTACGATACCCTATGTCAGGAATGAAGTTTAAACAATCCAATAAACTAGTACGGGCACCCCATTATGTCCGAGGCCAACAAACTTTTAAACCATTCAAGCTAAACCTGTAAGCCTGCCTCGGTGGCCCAGAATTAACCCAGAGGTTGAAGGGCAACCTGGTAGGGCAGCAGCCTTGTATCTGTTTGCTGGATAGCTGCAAACCAGGGGTTCGAATCCCCTCCGAGGCTTAATTTTCAATATAAGCCAGAACTAGATTGGTCCCATACTCTTGTCTGCATAAGGCGGATTGTGTTCGTCTTATATTCTAAAGCGGTTGGATTCGCCAGCATTGTAGTGCGCAAAGCACTTGTGGGGATGGTGGTTAAGGGCTTGGAAGTAGCTAGCCTCCTCTAAATTCAACTTCGGGGGATATTATTTTGGCGTGAAGATAGCTGATTGTAAGGCAGCGCAATCTTTAATATCCATCAATAGACTTAGACGGCCAGGCACCTTCATGGAAATATTGGAGTTCCTTGACCTGCTGGGCTTCGCTATGGGCGTCCTGATCGTAATCGTACTCGTTGTAGGCGCTTTTGAGATCGTAACGCGTAGAAAAAGGCAAGAGTGAGCCCAAGGTCCTTGCTATAAAGTCGAGTTAAACATTATTATTGGTCTGAACTTAACCTCTGTCGTTGGAATCTGGAAGGGCGTGGAATGACTGAATCTCCCTTTGAGAGGTATTTGGAGCTTATACTTCGCCATAGAATGGATTTGAGTAAGGAAGAGGTCCTAAAACTGATTGATGAAAAAAGGAAGGAAGCTACGGTTAGTGAAAAGTATAAGGAAGTTTGGGCTGTTCTGATGGTTGCTCACGAACTTGGGGTTAAATTCGAGCAGGACACCTCCGATTCCGATCTCAAGATCTCGGAACTCTCCCCTGGGATGAGTAGCGTAAATGTGAAGGCGCGTATCATATCGATATTTCCACCGAGGGAGTTCTCAAGTGAAACGAAGATGGGTGGAAGATTCGTAAAGCTTCTCATTGGTGATCAAACTGGTTGGGCATCCCTCATAATATGGAGGGAAAAAGCCGATCTTGTCGAGTCACAGTTTCTCAAGCCGAATGACGTTGTACGCGTTAGGAAAGCATATTGCAAGGAAGGGAGGCTTGGAAGACCGGAGCTGCACATTGGACAATCAGGCACTATCTTTAAGCTCGAGGAAGACGATCTTCCGACGAGGGAGGAGTTCTATACCAAACCAAGCCAACTGACTAATGATCTGCAAGTGGTCAACATCATGGGATCGGTGATCGGAGTTTTACCCATAACAGAGTTTAAGCGATTCGATGGCACAATGGGGAAGGTCAGGAGGGTTGTTGTCGCCGACGAGAAAACAAGCGTGACTGGTGCATTTTGGAATGAGCTTGCCGATCAACTGTCGGAGAACGATGTTGGCAAGATGCTTTATGTTGCGCTTGCGAAGACAAGACAGGGAAGGGGAGGAGAAGTCGAGTTTGTAGCAGACAGGGGGAGCCATCTGGAGTTGGGGGAAGAAACTCGATTGATTGAAAATACCGCTAAGATAGCAGAACTTGACCAAAAGCAAGGTTTGGTAACCGTTTACGCTTTAGTTCAGAAAATTTTCCCTCCGAAGACTGTAGTGGTAGAGGGACTTGGAGAAAGGAGGGCCCAAGAAGCTATCCTGTGCGACGATACAGGATGCGTTACGTTGACCATATGGGGCGATAAGAGTTTTCCAGCCTTCAAGGAAGGGACTCGCGTTGTCTTGAGGAACGCGAAGATCAGGCGAAGCGGGCAAGGAACGGCGCTTTCTATCGGCAACATGGGCATAATAGAGCCTGCCCAAATCGACATGAAAATGGTGCGAGAACCAAAGGTATCGGTACACCGCATCGGTGAACTGAAGGCAGGCATGCGTAACGTAATCATTGAAGGCATCGTATCTCAGCCAGCGAACATAACAGAGGTAACAACATCTACCGGCGAGCAAATTCAAAAAGCAACCTTAATGCTGGCAGACGATACGGGAGAGGTGCAGGTTGTGGCTTGGAGGGACGGAATAGAGAAGATAAGTAGGTTGCGTCCAGGTTCTGTTGTGCGCCTAAAGTGGATAGTTGTCCGCGCCAACCCTTTTGATGGTAAGCTTGGAATCGTCATAACGCCTAATACAGATGTCGATTTGCAGAGAGCTTCAGTTTAATAAAAATTTTAGAAATAGACTACTTCTTGTAACCGATCCTCTGTAGGAACTGCCTTCTCTCTTTCCTCTGCTCTTCATTCTCTATTCCTTTAGGTTTCGAGCCATCAACGATTCCGACTATGGCCCTACCCAATTCTGTCTCTGCGACCAAAACCTCGACGGGATTAGCCGTTGCGCAGTAAATTGTGCAGACCTCTGGGACGTTCTTCAAGGCGTTTAAGACATTAATTGGGAAGGCTTGCTTAAGTAGTACTATAAAGCAGTGTCCGGCACCAATATCGAGCATCATGCTTGCTGCCAAATTCGAAAGCTCCTCATCGTTGCCTTCAACTCGAACTAGGCAAGGGCCTGAACTTTCGCTAAATGCAATGCCAAACCTTATGCCCGGAACTGAAGAGACCATAGCCTCGTAAATGTCTTCAGCGGTCTTTATGAAATGAGCTTGCCCTAAAATCAGGTTACAGCCATCAGGAGCTTTTATTTTGACAGACGATATGTCCATGGGCGTACTTTGTATTCTCCCATTGATAGATTTTACTGGTGCCATGTGTTTTTGAACAGTTCGACCGTAGAGCTTATTTCCCCTCATTACACACGAAAAGGGTAGTTGGCATGCTAAGATGGCCTCGCAACTAGATACGATAAAGGTTGGCAAAAAAGAGGTATGGGCCTACGTTACAGCTTGCATAACGAGCTTTAACTCTGGATGCAAGGAGTTGACCATCAGGGCCAGAGGTGATGCTATCTCAAAAGCCGTTGACGTAGTAAATTCGCTTGAAAGATCTTTTTTGAAGAAAATCGATATCAAAGATATCAAAATTTCTTCTGACGAACTCGAAGATGGGGACAAAAAGGTATGGAAGTCTGCCATCGAGATAAGAATAGCGATATCCTGAGGAATCATATAAGAATCGCTACTAGATAAGAAAGGAATCCGATTAATGAGAGGCTTAAAAGCAAGCTTCTCTTTATCGCCGAGATGGATACATCGAGAAGCTCCGCGAGTCTTGTCAATCCCTGTCCTACAACCCTTAGTCCTCCAACAACTCCCGAAGCGACCGAGATCCTTGCAGATTTTGCTGTCTCTATAGCTCTAGATACCGCTTCTAAGCAGAATCTTGCAAGTATATCATGGCCGATCTTTTCTCCAATTGGATTGTAGCCACCTTGAACACGCAATAAACCTGTCATCAAGTGAGTATCGGTCGTTACAACCTCAGATCCTGATACCGTTAAGCTTTTTCTCAATTCCCCTTTTATCCTATCGTTTAGCCCTACTACCATGTTGTTCCCATCTAATGCTACGAGTGAAGATAATGTTTCTTGATGCCTGAACACAACAGCGGAAATGCCATCTGGACCTAACCCATCTTCGATCCCTATGTTAGGAGGGTGAACTCTGCAAAAGCCCACTTGGAAGTTACCGACTTTGCCAGATGCTTCAGCAATGGACTTGCTAGCTGCTTCGGCAAAGAATTCTGCTTCGATGTCTTGAATATCGCTCATTAAATTCCCGATACAATTGTGCGCATCAACTATCAATGCTTCCTTAATTCCATATGAAGCGATGTTGCTAAGGACCAGATCCTTGACCCTACCGGGCATGTCCTCAGTAGGCATGGGTGAACGTGACAAAATTATCAGACAGAAGCTGTCAGTAACTAAGGAAGTGGCGGTGTGATTCATATTGGTCTCGGTTACTAGTGGTGAACATGTGGAGAGTTCTTCGAGGCTTGCTTTCATTGGGAATTCGCTAATCAATTTCTCGCATTCCTTTCTAGAAGTCAAATCCTTGCTGTGGTCAGATAACGCGCGCATGACCATTACGGGACATCGTAGCTTATCCTCAAGGGCCAATCTGAGCTCATGTGAGAGGCCACCGCTTCCAACGTTGTCAAATGGTCCAAAGTGAGCTGATGTGCAAGCAATGCCGAAGATGTTTTTTCCTTCTTCGTCCTTGAACAGCATCAACCAGCAATCAACCTTTCCCTCTTCACCCAGCTTATCAAGGATGCCCTCGAAATCTTGATTAAACCCGATCAACCGGCTCTGGAAGTATGCATTAAACACAGCTAGAC
>CAZWAU010000147.1:0-15392 GCA_964631995.1 uncultured Nitrososphaerota archaeon | reverse complement strand
CGTCCTTATCGAAAGATCCATTGGGTCACATAACTCGTCAGCGGTAGTGATCCAAGGACCAATGGGCGCGAAGGTATCTAGCGTCTTTCCTCGAGTCCATTGGCCGTCGCACATCTGGATGTCCCTCGCTGAAACGTCGTTCGATATCATGTAACCAGCCACCAGACTGAGGGCATTCCCTCTCCCTACGTTTTTGCCTCTCTTCCCGATGACCACAGCAAGTTCTCCTTCATAATCAAGTTGATTCGTTATGGGCGGGTAGATTATTGGATCGAAGGGTCCTGTGAGAGCATTTCTTCCCTTGATGAAAATTATTGGATTTTTCGGAAGTGTTTTTCCTGCCTCTCTTGCATGATCTCTGTAATTCAAACCCAAGCAAACTATCTTGCTTGGACGGGATATCGGGTGAAGGAGACGAACCTCTTCTATAGGAATACTGCCTTCTCTGGCGCCAGGAGCATGTTGCCTTAACAAAGAAAAAGCCCGCTCATTGGATATCAATTCATCGACACTCTTTGGCAACATCTCCTTAGAGATTATGCACGATGCTGGTACGATCTTTCCATCGACGACCAAGCCATATCCCTCGATGCCATTGTGCAGAAATCTAGCCAGCCTCATTTTCAATCAGGTACTCAGATCGAGTTGCACGTATAAACCTTGAATCGCCATAAATAAACATGGACTTGATTTTCCACAAAAAGGCCACCAAGGACTATGAAAAATGGGACGAGACATGATGCGATAGCTAATGTGCTACCCATTGCACATATGCTACTGAGCCAAGAGAACTTGCTTTAGAACCCACTAAGTAAGTACCAATTTCTGAGCAGAATCGCCTTACCTGAATGGCTCAATGGCCGGGCAGTTCTTTTTTACATGAATATCTAACTGGCTTCGTAGCTGTTCTCGCACTGAATCGTTCTTCAGCTAAATCGTAACCCAGCCACCGTCAACCAAAAGATCGACACCGGTGATGAAAGAGGCCCTGTCGGAGCAGAGGAAAAGTACAAGGGGAGCTATGTCGTATGGACCTGAGCCATTTTTCATTGTGCCATTATTCTTGAGCACCTTTCTGATTTCTTCTATCGAGACGCCCCTTGTCTCCAACAGTCTTTCCATTTCAGACCTTAGCGTTGGAACTTCAACAGCACCTGGACTTATGCTGTTAACTCTGATATTGTATGGAGCTAGCTCGATAGCCATTGCCTTTGTCATGCTGATTATTGCTCCCTTAGCTCCAGCATATGCAGCTTGCCTAGGTTGACCAATGTGAGCCGACACCGAAGCTATATTTACTATAGCTCCGCCGCCCTGCTTCTTCATTACCGGTATCACAGCCTTAGAGCAAAAGAAAGCGCTTTTGAAGTTCAAATCTACAACCCTGTCGAAGTCAAATTCCTCAGTTTCCTCCACATCGGCTACGAACTCCGTGCCAGCATTATTAACGAGTGTATCAACCTTCCCATACTTCTCAAGGGTTTTCGAGACGACTTGATCGATCTCATGTTTTTCTGTAACATCTGCCTTTATGAAAATCGCATCACCTCCCCTTTCCCTTGCCTCCATTACAGTATCTTCCCCATGATTAGCTTCCGTGTCGACCACTACAAGCGAAGCACCAGCCTCTGAGAGCAGAAGGGTTGTCGCCCTTCCAGCGCCAATCGCCCCTCCAGTTATGATGATGACATTTCCGAAGAGAGCTTTGGAAATCATTGCCATGAAACACACATCAAATTGGAATAGAAAGGGTTTTCGATTGAGGCGCGACCAAAAGCCGCCTCCGGATTCAGGACCGCTAATGCAACTGACCGTTTGCCTTTAAAAATATTGAACTCATCTATTTCGGCCCGAGTCGAAAGGTCGATGTAAGCACCTTGCGCTTCCTAATTTCCGTTCCTTTGGTATTCACATCTGAAGAATTACAAGGTGGGAAAATGATTGGGCAATGGTTTTTCAATTTACCTCAATTCTCTTCGCGATTTAAAACCCATGATAGCTCGTGGTGGGGGCGCCAGGAGTTTTGGCCCGGAGGGGACTCGCGGGCTTTCGAACCTGGGATCTCATCTGCGCGCGCTCTAGCGCTGGGCGCTTGCAGACCACCGATTTGTGTCAGACCCAAGCCATGAAGCCTAGACCAGATTGGCCGTTGAGGGCTCTAGCCGACGCCCCCATCTTGCTCAGGCTTCCAGATGAATGATTTTAAGGTTAGCGTGCAGCAGGGAGATTGATTGTAGCAGAATGGCTCTTGCAGCCCTGGAAAACGTTCTTTAATCAGCCCGCAAGCCTTGCTTGGAGCCTCCACTGCCTTGAATATCTTGAAGCTCGATCGCAGACTTGGCATGGTCACACTGGTACCAAGGAGTGTGGAGGATCTTTGGGATTTGTATAACATCATCGAGCCAGGAGATCTGGTCTCTGGACCGACGACCCGCGTAATAAGAACTTCCAGTACTGAAAAAGGTGAAAAGGCCAAGGTTCCAACACACCTAACGGTCAGAATTACTACGACCGATCTGGACCTCGTTTCAGAGACATTGAAACTGGGCGGAATCGTTGTTGAATCTCCCGAGGAACTTGAGGGTGTAAGAGGGCACCACCACTCTCTAGCTATAAAGCATGGAACAAAATTAATCATACGTAAGGAGGAATGGACAAGGCACCAGTGGCTTCGTCTAACATCCAAGAGAAGGAGATCAAGACCGCTCTTGATAGTAGCCATTGAGAGCGGTGAATCGTCGATAGGCGTCGTAAGGGACTTTGGAATCGTCTCGATCCAGCAGGTTTCAAGGCACATTCCAGGAAAGACAGACCCAAAACATAGGGACCAGGCCATGAAGGGCTTCTTCAATGAGGTTCTGGAAGTGATCATCCAAAGTGTGAAACAGCTGGATTGCAGCATCGTGATCGTTGGGCCTGGTTTCGTGAAGAACGAACTTTCCGATTTCATGAGGGCAAAGGAACCGAAGATCGCGGAGAAGATAGTTTATTTGGGATCAGCGACGAGCGGAACCCCTGCGGGGATACATGAGGCCCTAAAGAGCGGGGCCCTGAGGAACGCTGTTGAAAGAACGAGGGCCATCGAGGAATCGTTGCTCGTAGAGGAGGCCCTTGCGAGGATCGGAACAGGAAGGAATGTTGCTTATGGCTTTCAGGATGTGAGGGGTGCTGCAGAGGTTGGAAGCGTGGAAACCCTCTTGGTTTCCGAAAAACTTCCAATGAATCTTGACTCCGAGGGTCGGAAGCAGCTTGAGACCCTTATAAGGCTCGTTGAGAATGGAAAAGGCAAAATCCACATCATAAGCCCAAGGCACGAGGGTGGAGAGAAGCTTGAGAGGCTCGGTGGGGTGTGTGCACTTCTGCGTTATCCAGTCAAGTTGAGGTAGCAAAGATGAAACGATCTACGAAGAGGCGCTTAGCCTGTTTGGCAACGATTGGGTCCGCTTCCTTAGTTCTAGCTATAGGAGCTGCATACGGCATAATCGAAATGCAGCTGTTTCTACTGACCATGGGGGTTGGAGGGTTTTTGCTCCTGTTGCCAAAACTTACAAAGAGGAGCATCGCGAGCTTCTTGGTGCCTCGAGGTGTTCCAAAACAGAAATTTGCACACTCAGTAGGTGGGCTCATCATCTTCGCCTTCGGCATTCTTCATGGAAAGCCCACCGCAATAGTCTTCATCTCTGCTTGCACCGTCACATATATCACATATGAATTTTTCAGGTGGTTCTACTTGAAAGAGCCCATCTACCTTTCGATTGTGATGGAGTCGCTTGGGAGTCTGGAGGAGGAGCTGGGCAAGCCATACCTGAACCCCGTAAGCGCATTTGTGGGCTTCATGGTTGCATATGTGCTCTTCCCGCTATGTGCAGCCTCAGTGTCGGTTATCGTGCTAGCAATTGGAGATGGAGTCGCTCCAACGGCTGGCCGCATAGTTGGCTTAGCAAAAAATCCGATAAATCCTAAGAAAACCATCGGAGGTTCGGTTGTAGGTTTCTTGGTCGCCCTTGCGATCTGCCTAACTTTTGCCAAACCCTCTTCAGCGGTTGCTGGATGTGCTGCCGGAATGCTTGCAGAATGCCTTCCATTGGGTGTGGACGACAATTTTTTGGTGCCCATTGCGGCCGTCATAGGAGCTGCGCTTTTTTGATCTATAAGCTATTAATTAAATACTTTATAATGGCCAATTGACCTGCCAGCGGGAAGGATGAAACTGCAAGCAAGAACAATAGCAGAGATGTCAGGGGTCATCGCCCTTTCCACAGTACTTAGCATGGTGAAAGTGTTCAGCCTCCCCCAGGGAGGATCTGTAACGGCAGGGAGCATGATACCGATTTTGTGGTTTGCCTTGAGGAAGGGTGCCAAGATTGGATGCATGGCAGGAGCCTTGTATGGCATCGTCCAGCTGGTCCTGGAGCCGTATGTGTACTATCCAGTGCAAGTACTGCTCGACTATCCCATTGCATTCGGCGCACTGGGCCTTGCTGGATTCTTCAAGAGATACCGTGTGGTTGGGGCATCTGTAGGGGTCGCTGGAAGGTTCGTTGCCCACTTCCTCTCAGGCATCATATTTTTCGCAGAGTATGCGCCTGCAGGCATGTCTCCAATCATATACTCCGCGATCTACAATGGTAGCTACCTAGCGATTGAAGCTATAGTCAGTGCGGTCTTCATATTCTTGCTGGGCAAAACGCGAGTTTTTGAGGAACATCCATAGCCTTTTCCTAATCGTAGATGATCTTCAGCAATTGGTAAAGAGAAACAGGAAAAACGTGGACAAGCTTTCTTCCCTAATGGCGCCAACTCGACATGAGCAGCTCTTTGGAAAACCTCTGGTAGATGTCCCCTCCAATCCTGAGCGGGCTCTTGCGATTTCCAGACAAGATGAATGGCCCACTTCCTCTTTCTACATGTCCACAGAGCGATACTTTTTCCTTAAACTTCCCTCTGGCAGAGAGTATTTTCTCCGCCTGTCTCTGGCTTGCGATTATGAGCAGAGCCCCAAAGGATGAGGCCGAAAGCGGATCTCCACCCAAAGACTTTATCAAGCTAAGGCTGTCTTCGTCGAATGTGAGCTTGCTCTCCTCGACCAAGATCGACTTGCCAGTGGAATTGCAGAGCTCGTGAAGAGCGGCTGCCAAGCCACCCTCCGTAATGTCGTGCAGGCACTTGGAACCGAGTTTTAATGCGACCAATGCCTTTGGAAGAGCTGTGAGATAGTTCATCTTCCTGCTTATTCTTCGCCTTGCTTGGCGTCCAACGCGTTCCTCAACAAGACGAGACCGAACCGATGCGATCAACCAAGCTGACTCAAGACACAGTTGGCCGACAATCATAAGAACATCACCTTCCTTGACAGATCCTGGCCCAGGCAATGCTTGTCTCGGTGCGTAGCCGATGCATGTTGACGATATGAAAGGAAGGCTGATGCCATCATACGATCCCGTGTGCCCCCCGAGGACCTTGATGCCGTGCTTTCTAGCCTCGGCGCCAAGCATTCTGGTGGTTTTGTAAAGCCAATTCGAATTCGTTCCCTCCGGATAGTTAATGTCAACTAGCAGGTACTTCGGTATTGCGCCCCTTACGGCGATGTCCGATGCCGGGTAGTGAACGGCAAAAAAACCGTAGAAGTCAGGAGGCACACCTGCGACAGGATCGACACAAGCAACGATCTTTCCAGCCTTCCTGATGCTGGATGAGTCCAACTCTAGGGGCTTCTTCACCATTGGAAGATTCTTTAAAACGAGCCTTCTCAGGAGCGATTGAGAAAGCTTGCCTTTGGGCAGGGACAAGACTGTTTCTTCGCCCTCATCTCTTTTTTAGCTACAAGATAACTCTTGGCTGGAAGCTCCGTGGGAGATATTATAAATTAGATAATAAGCTATTTATTGCATGCACCCCCCATTCGGCATTATAGCAGAGTCCTTTCTACCTTCAATCAGGGGACTCGTGGCCCATGAGCTTGTAAGGAGGAAACTCAGCCAGGGTCGAGTAGCATCACTGATGGGCATCACCCAGCCAGCGATCAGCCAGTGTCTTTCAAAGAGCGCCCACCTCCACAGGAAGAAACTGCAGGAGCTTGGAATCGGGGAACAGGATATAGAAAGGTACGTTTCGGTTCTATGCGAAGACGTTCTCCAGAATCCTGTGGAAGGGGTTCAAACGCTTCTTTCGATTTGCAGGGAACTTCTGTCAAAGGGAACATTGTGCGAAGCGCACAGGCGCCAAGCATCTTTCCTCTCAAGATGCAACGTTTGTATGAGAGTTTTTGGAACAACGATGATCGACGAAGCGAAAATGGCAACGCTTGACCAACTTGAGAAGGCGGAAAAGATGCTGAACTCCTCTCCGTTCTTCGCTCTAATAATGCCAGAAGTTTCGGTGAATATCGTAATGGCCCTGGAAGGTGCCAAGAACGAAGCTGATGTTGCCGCTTTCCCTGGAAGAATCGTGAAGGTGAAAAACAGGGCACAGGCAACCATGCCCCCAGAGTTTGGCGCATCGCACCACATGGCGCAAATGTTGCTCACCGCTATGCGGTCTAATCCGATTGTAAGGGCAGCTATCAATGTGAAATATGACCTGGGAGTTGAGTCTGCCCTTGCCAGCATGGGCCTTGAGATCGGCAGGACAATTCGCAATGATAGAATCCAGGGAAGCAATGACCAAGTAGTTGAGTCACTTGCAGCACTAGCAAAGAAAGGACCGGTTCCGCCCGTCGTTGTCGATGAAGGCTCGAAGGGCATAGAACCCATGACATACCTTTTCGGTAGGGATGCCATGAGCGTCGCGGAGATGGCTATTGAACTTTCAAATCGATATGCGCGTTCGTGATCTCATCCTTTTCCAAGCAGCTCAAGTGAAAGAGCTTTAGCCAAAGCAACACAGTGATGGGAAGGAATGACCGAAGAATCATTAGCAATTGGGAAGCTTGAGCCTGAAATCCTAAAGTCGATGATCTACACGCGCCTTGGCAAGGAGGATGGCAGGGTACTGGTTGGGCCGAAGATAGGCGAGGATGCGGCCATAATAGACTTTGGCGACAGGGTGCTTGTGGTCCACTCCGACCCGATAACGGGAGCGATTGAAAACATAGGCTCTCTGGCAGTTAAAGTATCGACGAACGATGTGGCATCCAGAGGAGCTAGGCCCCGATGGATATCGGTGGTTATATTCCTTCATGAAGGTTCGACATCTAACCAGCTAAGGGCCATCATTGATCAGATAGATTCTGAAGCAAGAAAACTTGAAGTTGCGGTTGTGGGTGGACATACAGAGGTTACCGCAGGCCTCAACAGGCCTATCCTGTCCGTGACAGCAATGGGCGAAGCGCAAAGGGGAAGGTACGTGACATCCAGCAATGCGAACAAGGGCGATATGATCATCATGACAAAGGAGGCGGCTATTGAGGGGACGGCGATCTTCGCATCGGAGCTGTACGATATACTGAAAGATAAGCTTGGCGAGGCGCCCATGAACGAGGCCAAGCGATTTTTCGACAGGATCAGTATTGTGAAAGAGGCCATGGTAGCTATGGAAACCGGTGGCGTGACGGCGATGCACGATGCCACAGAGGGCGGGGTTGCAGCTGCACTTCAGGAGCTGGCACTTGCATCTGGCCTTGGCGTCATGGCATACGAGGATAAGATTCCGTTGAGCCCCGAGACAGAGGCTATCTGCAAGATTCTTGGCGCCGACCCACTTAGGACCGTAAGCTCAGGCACACTTTTGATCTCTGCACAAAGCGGAATGGCCCAGCAAATAGTCGAAAACATACGGGCTCACGGAATAGGTGCCTCAATTATCGGAGAGTTTACTGAAAAGGAGGATGGATTGTGGATAGTCCGGCGTGACGGATCGAAGCTAGACCTGTCGGAAATGGTACAGGAGCAGCTCTGGATTGTATTGGCAAAGTACTTCCGAAACCTCGGACGGAAGAGTTCGAATTAATCGCAGGAAAGGAAAATTCGTGCCAAAGGCTCCTACTTTTTGGCCTTGAGGATTTGACCAACGCTAGGAACGGCTACCGCAGTTCCTATGAGGGCCTGAGCTATGTTCGGGAAGACCTCTGCCACCGGCACTATTCCTGGCAATATCCCAAGGACGAGGAGCAGCTGCTCATAAAGGAAATACCCAGCAACCATTTCGAGCCCAGCAACGGCACATGCAATAGTGGCTGAAGAAGATTCACCCTTCCTGATCGCAACATATGCCAAGGCGAGACCGAATATTAAAAGAAGGACAGCCCAAAGATCGATGCCGACGACCCCCACGATCGAATATTGGGCAAAAGGATATCCCAAGGCTATCGCAAGTTCAGATCCGAGAGACGAGATGGCTAAGCTAGTTGCGGCGCCCAAGGCCAACAAAGCTCCGGCGATGGTGAGGGAAGTTTTTCTCGATCCACCCTTCCTCATCTTCGCATAGAGCGAGCCTGCCAAGAAGCCTTCAACCCCCTTCACGACAAGAGTTCCAGGCGCAAATATGGGGTAGCCTATGATATCTGCGATGGCAGAGCCGACGCCACCGGCAAACATGCCAACGGCGGGGCCCATGAGGAGCGCCGAGATGAAGATCGCAGCATCTCCGAGGTTAAAGTAGCCCTTCGTTGCAGGGATATCCAAACGGAATATCATAGTAAGGACTGCAACGAAAGCGGTGCCTAAGCCGAACGAGACGATCGTCCTCGCCGTCCTGTATGAAGCGTGGAATGCTCCACCTGAAGTATCTGTCATCGCTCCCAAATGTGAGGGAATATATATTAAAGGTCTTGCCTATATATAAGATAGTCTATTGTAAACAGATCTAGGGCAACCGCTTTTACTTTAATATCTCGGTATGTAGAACTCGAACTCTACAAATCGAGGCATACCTTCTTTCTCTCTTTCGTTTCCAATTCTGTCATAGCACTCTACAAGCTTTGTAATTATCCTAGCCAAGTCCCTGAGCCTTTCATTGTCGTCTCTGAGCCTTTTTTCGGCTTTAAAGTGAAGGGCATCAACTCTATCTCCCCATACTTTCGCAACTTCCTCTTCGAAGCTCATGTCAAGCACATCCTCCTCAAGTATCCTTTTCAGTTCCTCTCTCATCTCTGGCAATTCCAGTATTGCCGAGTTCCATATCGGTATCGGCCCAACTTGTCCTTCCATTCTCAGTGTGCATCCTCCCACGCTCTCTATGAGTTTGTCAGCTTCATCGCCAACTGTACCAGGTCTATAGTTCGCGTCGAAGAACTTCGGCAGTATCTTGAAGCCCTTCTTCGGGAGCCATCTTGCCGCTACATCAAGGGCTATAGGTCCCCATTCCCAGTAGAACTTTCCAACATCAGGAAGTACCTTGAGCATTTCTGCAGCTTCCAACAGGTCTGCTCGTATGACTATGTACTCTCCCATGGCTACCCATCTCCGAACTTTATTATAACTTTAACATTCATATCATTGTCTCGTAGCATGTCTATAATCGTACCCCACCAATGGCCTGGTCTTGGTTTTTCATCAAACCAATAAATGAGTGTCTTACCCTGATTTATGTCAGATGCCAGCTCTAGGTAGTCCACAGCTTGGTTGAAACATCGTCGCCAATCTGTTTCCTGGCCTATCTTAACCTCTAGGATATAATTTTCGCTTACCCTATCTGGACGACAAACGAAGATCTCACCTTTCTTACCTCTAATTGAGTTGCTTGGTCTCACCCCCCATTGATCTTGTTGATGATCGTAGACTTCCTTTTCTCCTTGTTTTTTAAGCCACTCTTTGGCCTTTTCTTCTCTTGCTGTATGTTTCAGCCCACCAGTCTCTACTATCCTATCTCTTGTGATTTCCACTTGTTCTAGCTGTTCCTCCGCTACATCTTCACCGTGATGACCGCTTCCCTTCGATGCTCTAGTCTCAAGTGTCTGCTGCTCAGTGTATTGCATCGTGTGTTTCTCCTCGAAGCTCGGCTGCTGCGGGTAGTTCATGATGCCGAGGTTTCGCATCGCGAACGCCTCCAGGCCCAGTCCGAGACCGACACTCCCGAGACCTACTCCAATGCTCGCGCCCATGCCCGCGCCAGCCACCGTTCCTCCTGCAAGCGCCGCTCCAGCTGGCGCCGCCGCCCCAAAAGTGACGAACGAGCCCGCTACTACGAGCACAACGCCCGCGGCCATCGTGATGTATGGCGCGTATGGTCTGAAGGTTTCATATAGGTCGTTGAGGCTGCTCGCTATTGCAGAGCCGAAGCCCTGCAATCTAGCCCAGGTGTTCTGAGCTGCACCTGAGAGCGAAGATTCAAAGCTCTCCAAGATTGAGCTGCCGCCCGTAGAGGAGCTTGAAGATGTCGATCCCGAACCCTGAGATCCTTTCTTTGCCCTCTTGCTCATCCTCACGTACCTGGCTCGCTCCTCTTGCGGAGTTCGAAGCTGTGCCCGTCGCCATCTGAGATTTATCGCCACCTTTGCTCGTTGACTCTGACTCTTGCTTTGATGACCTCTTCTCCTCTTCCTTTTGTTTTTGCATCGTCAGCCTCCTTGCCGCTGCAAGCCCAGCTCCTGTAGCTGTGCCAACGAGCGAGAGCGCCTCATCTATGTGCACCGAGCCCTCTGGTTGAGTATTCGTGCTCTGCTGCGCATTAACATCCATCCCTCCCTGATCGGAGATCTTGTAACCACCTGGAACCTCGATGTCAGGCCCAGCTGGCCGAGAGTTCGGTAATGCTCGAACTGCATGGCAGGTCAGAAGAATCAGTGGGATGAGCGTAATTATCAGTACGAAGATAAACCTTCTCCGTACTATCATCTCTATCCCTGAACTTGATGGAAAGGCGTGCCTCATCACATAAAATTATCTGCCAGCGAGCGCGGGTGTCTTAAGAGTAAGGCCTGGAACCTACCTTTACAAGGGAGACAAGAAGACAGTGGAGGCCCTAATTCACATGCGTGATTATAACGGCACATGGCGCCCAGCTTAAGTTTGCTTTACTCTCTCATTGTTCAGAAGTAGGCATCGCGGTTCTATTCTTGTAGTGCTTTATTTTATGCTTATCAAATGGCAATGGGGTCTATTGAGTCCAAGGGATCATTTAACTGCATCTTTGTGAAAGCCGCTCAAATCTCCTCTTCCACCTTCGCAACTATGTATTTCCATCCTTGCCTTGTATTTACAATGATACAATTATTAATGCACCCATCGTATTTGACACGGCAGGTGGGAGATGACATGAGCCTTGCCCAAGGCCTCCACTGCGGGCGATGTGGAAGGGTATACGGGTTGGAGGAAGTGCCAGCCAGCAGGTGCCGATATTGCAGTGGCACATTGCTTGTAGACTACGATTACGAAACGATAAGGAGGGAGAACGCGTTTATGGTGGAAGGTTCTCCAGGCATCTGGAAGTACCTAAAGCTTTTGCCCGTTTTGAAACAAAGGCACATGGTATCGTTGGGAGAGGGAAACACGTTCCTTCACAGATGTTCCAAGCTTGGAAGGAAAATTGGTATCAGGAAAGTCCTGGTCAAGGACGAATCAACGAACCCAACTGGATCATTCTTGGACAGGGGAGTAGCGGTCGAGGTCTCAAAGGCGCTCGAACATGGCATCAGGCGTGTCAACTGCCGAGCTCCTGGAAACCTTGGTGCGTCGCTTGCAGCCTATGCCGCAAAGGCGGGGATCGATTGCACCCTCTTGATATCAGGAAGGGTAGATGTTGGAAAACTCTACCAGATGATCGCTTACGGAGCCAACATCGAATTTGCAAAGGATAGCGACGCAAAAGAACGATTTGCTGGCAAAGAAACATTGTTTATTACAACCAATAGCCCTTATTTCCTGGATGGGTTGAAAACGACTGGCTACGAAATTTGCGAAGAACTCGGTTGGGCTTCTCCGGACAGGATCATAGTTCCAATGGGAAATGGTTCCCACATATCGATGATTTGGAGGGGTTTGAAGGAACTGTGCGAGATCGGCTTGATGAAAGAATTAAGAACTAAGATGTGCGGCGTCCAAGTATCCGGCTGTGCACCAATAGTCAAGGCGTACTTGGAGAATAAGAAGGACGTTGAGGCCATCGAGAAAGTTGAGACCGACATTGTGGACATCGCCGTAAGGGCTCCAACTGAAGGATTTTTGGCATTAGAATCGATTAAGGAATCAAAGGGAACTGCGGTAGCTGTTTCAGATAGGGACGTTCTAGATGCGGCCAAAACCCTTGCAAGGGAGGAGGGAATCTTTGCAGAGCCAGCCGGTGCATCGACAATTGCTGGGCTGAAGAAGCTCGTCGACGAAGGAATAGTTGGCAATGATGAGGAAGTCATTTGTATCATAACTGGAATGGGGCTCAAAGATCCGAGGAGTGCGAGGAGTTTCTTGGAGAGATCAAGGGACATCGACAGGTTCGTGAGAGCTATGGAGGAAGGAGGTTTCACAACGAGGATCGGAGAAACGAAGTTGCGAATACTGCGAATTCTATCGAAGAACGAGCAGTATGGTTATTCGGTCTGGACAAACCTTGCCAGTGTCTACCGCTCGAGAATATCGATTCCTAGCATCTACCAGCACCTTTCGGAGCTCGAGACGAGCGGTTTGATCCAAAGGACGAGGACGCAGAGCATCTCAGGAAAGCCCGAGAGGCACTATTATGCGATCACGGCCAAGGGTAAAAGAGTCTTGGTACAGGCTGAGAAGATGGAGCGGACTGGAGGCATTGGGTTCTGAGTCTGAATATGGGCAGTCGAGTAGAATTGCTCCCCGTATCCATCCAGCTTAAGCCTTATGAATTCAGGAATAACTTTACGAACGAGTTCTGTTCCAGGATTTCCCCACTCGATCCCCCTGCAGTCAGCATCGGCGTAAACGAAGACCTTTTTCTCAAAATACTTGAATGAAGCGCCTTCATCCTTTCCAAAAAGGGGCTGGAAACATACCTTGAAAGGAAAGAGCCGACAGGCCAACGGCTTTGCACTTTGGATGCCGCAAAGCCAATGATTTCCAAGCTTATACTGAAATATGCACCTGCCATCAGGTCCCCTCCTGAGGCACTTCTTGTCGAGCACCTGCTCCAATGCCATCGATCCGAAAAGATCTCTGAAGCAGAGCCACTCATGCTCAGCAAGCGGAATCGCATAGTCCTTGCAGCAGTAGCCACAGGCCAGGCAGCTCCAAGACTTGAGGTAGGACCAGGGAACCAGCATCTTGGTTCGAGTACATTATAAAAAATAACTTTTCATAAGTTTTTGATTAGCTTTATATATCTTGTATTTTTACCTAGATAGATGCGATATATGAAAACACCTAATTTAGTAAAGCTTCTAATTGTTACCCTTTTACTTCTTCCGATAGCGTTTCCTGAAATTCCTCCATCTGCAGGCGCAGCTCCAGTATCTTTACTTATCAGAAACTTTGGGCCAACAGCGGATGCCCAAGTTTATGAAAGCTATCCAAACGATAACTATGGCAGCAAGGAATGGATCGCCATCCAGAGCAAGGATGGTGCGAATTGCCGCGGTTTCATAAGGTTTGATCTGAGCAACATTCCTCCAGGTTCCAAAATAACTTATGCCAGGCTTTTCCTATTCAAGTATGTCCAACCTGACACCTCAAGGACATACAGGTGCTCCCGTGTCACAGCTAACTGGGCAGAAAGCACCATAACTTGGAATAATCAACCAGGCGTCGATTCGATCGCAACCGACACCGTGATCAGCACGACCGTAAATATATGGTCAAACTGGGATGTTGTATCATCGGTTCAGAAGTTCGCTTCTGGAGATACAGCGAGCGTAATAAGAAACTATGGCTGGAGGATAGCTGACATATCGGAGGGCTCTCTTATTACGCACCAGGCCTTTTTCCGTTCTAAAGAATATGGCGACTCAACTTACCACCCTTACCTGACGGTCAAATACTATCCTCCCCATCTGGACCTTGAAATAAGTGGCTCAGGCCTTGTTGCAGGCAGCTGGATCAAAATGACGGTCCACCGGAAGGACTATGACAACAATCCAATAACGCGAGGAGATCTGAATGTAAAACTGGAATCAAGTTCAACATCTGCAAACAAGAAATTCTCTTTAACTCAGGGAGGGGCATCGATTTCGGAACTGGTAATACCGGAAGGCTCAAGCTCTAAGGACTTCTGGTACTATGACGAAAAGGCTGGAACTTGGACTATCCATGTCTACACAACCGATTATCTTTACTTAGTTGGTGGCACACCACCATTCATGATCTTCGAGCCAAATTACGGCGATGACAGTGAGCAGCAAGTTGTACTTCCAGGTCCCCTAAACAGCTTCACACTGGGCTCGATTTCTTCCCCAAAGACCGCAGGTGTGCCTTTCACAATAAGCATCACGGCCAAGGATGCATTTGGTAATACGGTTACAAGTTACACTGGGACGAATGCGCTTTCCGACACAACCGGGACGATCGTGCCGACGATGACTGGCGCTTTCGTTAACGGGGTTTGGTCTGGAGATGTCGTAATAAACAAGGTGGCTAACAATGTGAAGATTACGACCAGTGGAGGGGGCAAGACTGGAGAAAGCAACTTGTTCAACGTTGTTCCAGGTCCTCCAGCCAAACTCAAGTTAACTCCACAAACATTCACAGTAGCGGCCGGAGTTCGATATTCCTCGATAACCGTATTCCTACTAGATGCACACGATTTCGAGACGACCGCTGTTACGCCGATAATCGTGAACCTCGTTACAACATCGCCAGATGGCGAGTTCAGGGAGGTGGGAACAGATACTAAGATAAACAGCGTCACGATAGCTGCAGGCTCAAGCTCGGCGCAATTTGACTACTACGACATCAGAGGTGGTATTTGGACCTTAACGGCCTCGGCATCAGGTCTAACTTCAGGGACCTCGACTGTTACGGTAATACCGGACACAACTCCGCCGGTGACAACGATCGTCTTTGGCTTGCCAAAATACCAAGTTGGCACAACGCTTTATGTAAGCGCCTCAACCTCGATAGAACTTTCAGCCACAGATGATGCATCTGGAGTGAAGGAAACAAAATACAGGATAGATGGTGCCTCATGGAGCGTCTACACCAGCTCTTTTACGCTCTCTTCCTTCTCTGATGGCACACACTCGATAGGATACTACAGCAGCGACAAGGCCGGAAACAATGAGGCGGAAAAGACTTCAACCGTCATCTTGGATAAGGTAGCTCCTTCGGTCCAAACAGCTGAGCCAAGCGGAACCGTTGTGCAAAAAACAAGATCTGTAACTTTCAGGGTTGTGGTTTTTGAAACCGGCTCTGGCGTGGCGAGCGTAGAACTGATCTTGGACGGTACTTTGCAGGGATCGATGGCCAAGGAGGGCGATGCCTACGCCAAAGCTGTAGAGGTGGTGCCGGGCCCGCACACATGGAGTGCAAAAATCGTGGACAATGTAGGCAACCTAATGA
>CAZWAU010000146.1:0-8541 GCA_964631995.1 uncultured Nitrososphaerota archaeon | reverse complement strand
ATATTCGTCCGTCCAATTGGCCTCATCCGAGAAGCTCCCAGGGCCAACGGAAAACAGCTCTCCCGCTCTGTGGTGGTGAGGCCCAAGAAGGTTTCTGCAACTTGAGACAGCCTCAACTGTAATGGTATTTCTCCCTTTCTTGACGAATTTTGAAATTTCCAATCTGTAAGGCTTCCACGGAATTGTGCCAGCTGGTTTGCCATTCACAACCACTCTCGTAACAATAGTATCAAGGTCTTCGAACTCTATGTACGTTCTCTCAGCTTTTTTCAAATTTACAGTTTGGGTATACTCTATAGTGCCAGAATAGAATGGAAATCCCTGCTGTACCAAATCTCCAACATTTGCCATGTTGGTTTCATCGGTCAAGATGAAGCCTTCGCCCTCCTTTTTGACGGAAAAATCTCCGATAATGTATACGCTTTCAAGTTCGGTCCCATCTTTGACGAAGACTAGGGTTCCTGGTACCGTAGGCCTCCTGAATGTGCAGGATACCTCCAAGATATTTTCCCCGTTTTCAACAAGCTTAGTGATATCTATCTTCTTGAAGCTTATATCTGTCCACCATCCTGCTTCCTTGTATTTCAATTCCTTCCCGTTGAACTTGATCGAAAATCTCTCAGGCGTCTCCATTGCCACGAAGATCTTTCCGTGCCTCTTCTTGAATTCGGCCTTGAAAGCATACCTGAGTGTGATCGAAAAATTACTACCCATCTTTTCAGCTTCGCGCTGCACCTTCCAGATGGGCAATTTATCGCTCCACTTTCCTCCTTCAACCTTGTACTGGCAGTAATCAAGCGTAAGTGCATTTGGATCTTTCCTAGAGACCTTCCACTCGTCCTTCAAATTTATTGTGGATACAACACTCTCCTTCGGTTCCGCTTTCTTGGTTGCCTTCTTTGATGTGTCTAGGAGGAAAAGCGCAGACCCTGTCGGCTGGAAGAGCTTTTTCAGGATTGTTTGCCCATTTTCCTTCCTGCACGGCACCTCCCAGACAGAGCCTTTCAGAAGATCCCACTCCTCAACCTTGCCCTCGCCCCTGATTTTTATAGTTGCATCGTAGGATCTAGCTCTGTCTGTGTTCGCGAAGAAATAGATGTGTGCTTTACCCGCTATCCTGTGTTGGTAGTATATCGGCTCTATCTGTTTTCCATCCTCATCCACTACTTCGACATCGCTTGGCAGAATCTCGTCAAGAGTTTTTCTTAGAAGGTCTTTGTCGCACCGTATCCTTCTTGTCGACTCTATCAAATTCTTTAACTCTTCGCTCCTTTGACAGTCAACAAGCTCTGGAGCTGGATCAACGAATACAATCTTTCCGCCAACTTGCGCAAAGAGCTTGAGCAGGCTGAGTGTGCTCGCTCTAAGCGTAGAGCTTGGAGGAACGATGACGAGCCTGTACTCCATCTCCCCAACGATGATCTTGCCCCTCAAAACCTTGCCGTGCCTAGCAATTATCTTCTCGTCCCCGAAGTCATAGTCCCTGTGGATCCTGCAGAGCGACTCACTAAGGTAAACGAATTTCTTGTTAATCTCGTCGGTTCTAGATGTATCCCTTGGACTGTAGACGGACCAGGCGCCCTGGATAGGATGAATGACAAGTATGTCCGAATGGAACTTGCCTCTGGTGAGCATGTAGCTGAGCCTGGCGAAGTAGTCTGAGACGAGCCTGTAATGTTGCCACCATGGCTGCTGGTAGTTTATCGAAGGTGGGTAATCTCTCTTCCTGCATCCCCTGAGTGAATAAAGCGAAAGGTGCTGATTTAGGAGGTTGACTCCCAAAACGTACTCCCAGTCTCCAATCCACTTCTGGTCCTCGAAGCTCATGTTCCAGCCGCTGCATCCATATGTTTCAGACAGTACCCTTTTCTTTCCCAGTTGGTGGGCCGCGCTGCTCACCTGCTTGACCGTTATCAGGTTTTCAATGTTCCTTCCAAGGTGATCTATGCCAGGAACATGCATGTACTCATAGTGGGGCATGGCAGCACCTATGAACTTCGTCTGTATCGTGAGGTTGTCCTCGCAGAGATAGTGGCCGGTATAGTACAACTTATTCGCTCCGCACCATTCGTATATTCTCTTCGAGTAAGATTCCAAGAAGAGGTCTGTTACCGTGTTCCAGAAATCCATTCGGATGCGCATGTACTCTCCGACATCGTAGAAGAGACTTGGAAGATTTTCAAGCAGGTCGTAGCCGTTCCTTTCCCTGAAAATCGTTGGAAGGAGCTCTGTCCATGGTATGAAAGCCCTTCCGTCCCATTCTGAAAAGTTAGGTTCGTCCGTGAATATCCCAGGTATAGTTCTGCCAAATTCGCCCCTGACCTCCCTTTTGTATGCTTCATAGGTCGATTCTATGAAAGCATCTACCACCTTTGGGTTCAGGGTGTCTATGTAGCTGTAGCCATTGTACCATTCGCTGTTCTCGGCAACCTTCTTGCTGAATACCAGTAGAGTTTTGTCTTCAGCAACCTTTGTCATCCTGTCCTCCACCTTCTCCAATTCCATTACTTTCTCCCCTTCCTTTGTGCATGCAAAGATTCCTACGATGCCTTCGCGCCTCCAAACCTCTTCCAGGCTTGAAGGATGCATCTCCTCGCACTCGACCCTCTTCATCCTGTACTCCAAACCCTTCGCGGGCACGATGCCACCAGCAAAGCCGCTCGGCCACCTATCCTCATCGTAGAGCCACGCATTCATTCCGGCCTTCTTGGATTCGCGAACGACCGCCCTTATCCTGTCCATCCACTCGTCTGAGAGGTAGGGTGTTATCAGCCCGATTCGAGAGTGCATGAAGAAACCTCCTAGACCTGCGCGCTTCATCTCCCTAACTTGTCGGCAGAGCTCAGAGCTCTCCAGCTCGTCATTCCAAGACCAGAAAGGTGCTCCCCTGAAGTCCTTTCCAGGATTTCTGAATTCTTTCTTAAATTCCATTCCTGAATGGAACCGCCTACCCAATCTTCCTCGGGCTCTATAACGATTGCTACGCCTATACTCCAAAGGACATCAGTAAGACCTATCTTGACAGGTTACAACATTGTCCCGAAAGGTGCCATGTGTTGGCAACAGAGTCTTTGCTCATGATACCTGGCCCCACAAATGTACCATGGCGCATACTGCAGGCGATGTCCAGGCCAATCATCAACCACAGGGGTGAAGAGTTCCACAAGCTCTACGACGAGATCCAGGAAGGGCTAAAGTATGCTTTCAGAACGAAGAACGATGTTCTTCCGCTCACATCATCTGGGACAGGGGCTGCTGAGTGCGCAGTCTCCAACTTCGTTAGGGAGGGAAGCAAGGTCCTTGTCCCAATTAACGGCGAATTCTCGGAGAGGTTGGCAACGAGCATCGAAAGAATTGGGGGAGTGCCCATAAAGATGTCGATCCCATACGGGGAGGCTCCGACGGTCGGGCAGGTGAAGGAGGCAATCGACCTGAACCGGGGCGTCGATTCATTTTTCCTGGTGCACAACGAAACCTCGACTGGAGTTACGGCGAGGGACCTGAGGGAGATTGCAGGATTGTGCAGGAGGGAAGGAATCCTCGTTGTTGTTGACGCCATTTCTGACCTTTTCGGGGAGGAACTTGAAAATGACGAATGGGGAGTGAACGTTTGCTTCACAGCGAGCCAGAAGTGCTTGGCAGCACCTCCAGGGCTCTCTTTGATCTCTGTGGACGAGGCAGCTTGGGAAATTATAGAGAAGAGAAGGTCGGAGAGCAAATCTTTCTACTTTGATCTCGCTAGAATCAGGGGGTATCATAAGAGGAAAGAGACTCCGTACACTCCAGCGGTTCCCCTCTTCTACTCCCTGAACGAAGCGTTGAAAGCTCTAAAGGAAGAAGGGTACGAAAACAGGATACGGAGGCACAAGGAATGTGCTCGTGCTCTATACTTGGCCATTGAGGCACTTGGACTCGAACCTTTCCCGAGGAGCGCCCAGTACCGTTCAAACACAGTGCTCGTGGTGAATGTTCCAAGCGGGATCGACAACTCCACCTTGAGGAGATCGATGAAGGAAGAGTATGGCGTCGTTATTGCGGACGGCATGGGGAAGCTAAAGGGGACAACGTTCAGGATAGGGTCGATGGGGATTGTTTCTAGGAGAGAAATAGTGCTCACGATCAGCGCTCTAGAGGAGGCTTTGAGGCGGCAGGGTCACAGCGTAGAGCCTGGCAGGGCTGCCGAAGCTCTTGAATCCGCATTTCGAAAGACCGAAGCATAGCAAGCGCATCCGTTTTCTTCTTTATAGGTCTGCATAGAGCGAGACGAATGTTAAAACTTTAAAAGCAGGCGTTGATAATTTTTGTTTGAAAGCTATTGTTCGAAAAAGAACGCCATATGGCGCGAAAGATCGATCGAGGTACGAACTGTATTGATTGAATTTTACAGCAATACTTTCCATTGGTTGATGGTTGGAGAGGAGGATGTCTGTTTCGGATTACCTAGGCCTTGGTTCATGCCTTTCGTTGGTGTCGCGATACTTCTCATCGGAATCTTCGGTTTGCTAGGTGAACTGATCCCGAACATGCCAAGCGTTTGGCCACTGATACTGATCATCTTTGGGGCATTGATCATCGTTGCCGCAATCTACCGCCCTCGGCACTGATGGTGCAAGCCAGCTGCGATCCTAGGTCGTAACAACAGCGGATGGAGATATTCCCGCAAAACCCCCTCTTTTCTGTTTCTTCTCAAAAAACTACTGCCAAAAAGCCTTTCAAAAAATACAGAAAACGCAAATTTCACCCTAAAAAGTATGGGGAGGTGCGGCGAAAAGTGCATGGGGATTTGAACCCGCCAAAGCATGGAGAAATCACCCGCAAATACTCTCTTTTTCTGTTTTTAGCATGTTGAGTTTGGATTTTTCTTATGTGAGCAGAATTTAGCTCTGAGTTTCTTTCTGCTTTGAAGCCTGAAAAATGTAATAGTCGTGGTTTATCGGTTTTTCAGAAATTCTATTCAAGCCAAGGTTCTATAGGGGATTTCTTATACCTTGTGGAACAAGGCCGACCTTTGTCAAAAAATGAAAGGAGGCGTATAGACCGCTTAATGCTTAACAGTTTTATGGTTTGGCTTCTGAATAAAAGCTACTCACCCAAGACTATTAGAATTTATGTAGGCGCTGTTCAAAGTTTAGCCAAATATTTGACATTCACATAAGCCTACGTTATGTGCAATTACCACCAGCTCAACAGGTCGACAAGAAGCATCCTTGGACCATGGAGGAAGTAGGCGAATTTATAACAGCTACGGACAAGCTATTGTATAGGAGTATTGCAGCCTCAATCCTTCAAAGCGGGCTAGGTGTATCAGACCTTCTGGCACTAACCTGCAGCGACATTAAAGAAAAAAAATTGAAAAGGGCGTAATGCCTCCATGCCTACATAAACAAAAGCATTCAAAGCTGGCGCCAAACCTATCTCAAACAAGCAGAACAATGGTTAACACCACCACAACGCTTAGTAGCGACTAATAGAGTGCTACTATGGCTGTTTGAAAAATGTAATGATTCTTGGTGGAGGGCTTGTGACGTTCGAGAATATTTAAATATTTGTTAAAATATTTAATTGTTCTTGGTTCTTAAAATTATTGAGGGTGAAAGTTGTGAATGTCAGAAAGAGTGAAGTAATCATCTCTGCAATAGTCCTGCTGTTTTTTGTTATTGGGGTTTGTTTGTATCCATGGATGCCAGATAAGATCGCTAGTCATTGGAATGCTAAGGGTGAGGTTGATGGATACCTACCCAAGTTCTGGGGTTTGTTCTTGTTTCCATTAATTTTCGCCGGGATTGCTTTGCTCCTTGTTGCGGTTCCCAGAATAGACCCGCTAAAGGCAAATATTGAAGAATTCAGGAGGCATTATGATAGATTTGCCATAATCTTTTCCATCTTCTTCCTTTTCATATATCTACAAACGATCCTCTGGAATCTTGGGATCCAAATAAGCCCGTTGACACTTCTCCCAATAGGCATGGGACTCTTGTTCTACTATGCTGGCGTTCTTTGCGAAAACGCGAAAAGAAACTGGTTTATTGGAATAAGAACACCGTGGACTTTAAGCAGCGATACAGTGTGGGGGAAAACCCACAAAATTGGGGGGAAACTGTTCAAAATTGCTGGAATAACTGCTATTCTCGGAGCATTCATACAAGAATATGCCATCATCTTAATCCTCATCCCAGTAATATCGGTTGCAGTCTACACAAGTGCCTATTCATACTTTGAATATCAGAAGGAAGTGAAGCAAAAGGCATACTAAAGAATATCAAATTCAATTTCTACCAATTAAATGTTAAGCAACGGTTGCTATTAATGATGATCAAATAATTTATCACGCCAGTTTTTGATAATATTTCTTCTAGTGCACATTTTCTTCACCCTTAACTATGACCGGCTTCTTTGGAAGAATTAGAGTCCTAATCGAGCCTCCAAGGTTCGCGCCTTCTGAATGGACTTTTGAAAGTATTCTTTATCTTGCCAGCCTGTTCTAGGTGGATCATGCAGGCACGTATGCAGCCCCTTCCTCCGCATATCGTCGAGGGATGGTGGTAACTCTCCCAGGCGTTGCGCACATACTGCATGTTTTCCCTTAAGTAGCCCCAAATGTCTGCCATTCTTGGATCGGGCTTCGATTGCCCTCTCTCTCTATCTGAGCTCACAACCTCTCTTATGACCTCCGCAACCTCGTCCGTCATGAATGGGCTGTACTCTGGGGTTCCAGCTTGATAAACAGCGCTGCACTTTTCGACATCGAGCTCTCCCCACTCCAGCTCCCTATCCGCTACCTTTACCTTAACGGTCTTTTTTGGATCGATAGCACCAGCAGGGCACTCCTTGACGCACATCATGCACCTGTCGCATATCTCACCCTCGAAGATCGGGTCGGGCTCGAGCGGGGCATCGGTGATGACGAAAGCCAGCCTCTGGCGTGGGCCGAACTCTGGAGACAGGAAAAGCTTGCTGTAACCTATCTGCCCCATTCCGCATATCACAGCTGCGATTCGGAAATGAAGGAAAACGTCCGGCTTCGGTCTGTCTGGAGAGGCGCGCTTTCCCACGCCACACCCGAGCCTCACGCTTGTGTTCTGGTACAAGACGGCTTCGTAGCCATTGTCTTCAAGAAAATTTCCAACCTCCCTCAAGACGATTGGTGCATAAACGTCGTTGATGCTAGCATACCCCATCGCCGTATAGCCAGCGAAGTACGTGCCCTCCTCGATGCCTCTGAGAAGGCCCCTGTGGATGCGGAAACCAAGGCCGATGATCGACCTCGCCTCTGGAAAGATATACCTAGGGTCGTTCTGCGCCGGAGCTCCTTCGAATCTGTCCATCGACCCTATTCCAACAAGGTCTGCACCATGCATTTTCGCAAACTCCTTTACTTCGTCCGCCCTCAGCATCTATTATTCCCAGGGAACCGTTGTTCCTTGCAGTATTATCCCTTTGGCATGGGTTACTCCCAATGTTTGCAAAGCTAAGATAAAGAAGAAAAAGAAGATGGGGAAGATGGTTTAGCTTAGAAGGGCACGAAGAACCTTATCACGAACAGCATTCCACCAATCACAGACGAGATGACAACGCCTATTACGAAACCTGTAGCCGCAGATATTCCCGTGGTTTCATAGAGCTTGCTTCCGCCAATCCTGAGCGTTATGGTCTTCAGAGCCCAAGCTGCAAGGCAAACCGTCCATAGACCCTCGATGAGAGCATGACCGTCAGTTGCAAGAAGGAAGCCGAAAGCTTCGAGCGGGAACCAGACGAAGCGCGCGTGCAGTGCGTTGAGTCCTATTGCGAAAAGTATGCCAGCGATCATGTGAGGCCACCACGGATCGTAGGCTGGGCGGCGCGCCAGCGCAGATGGAGAATAGTATTCGTAGAGCGACCAACCACCAGCGGAAGGCATCCTGTTCTGGCCGAATGTATAGAACGCCCAGACCATTCCGGCAACGGAGATTATGGGCGCGATTGCCGCGACCAGTAGCTGGATCTTGAAGATGTTCTTGGTAGACACCTTGTATGCATTGGCCATCTGGTATGAAGATAGCGAAGATAGCAGTGCGAAGCCGTTTCCTCCGCCCCCTACAGGCTGGCAGTTCAGTCCGTACGAGAAGAAGGTCGAGACGTACCAATCCGTGGTCTCCGCGGGCGTGCCAAGCACCGTCTTGACCCAGCCGATTCCGAAGGTTGAGCCAGCTGGAGCGACATAGCCGACCAGAGCATAGGTTCTCACCTGGACAAAGTTCACCACGATGTAAAATACGACTAATGTCAGCGCCGCTGCTATGCCTCCTCCAACTGCCATCAGTGTTATGATTATCAGAATTGCTGAGGCTGCGATCATTGCGTAGGCGTTCCTGTATGACAACGGCTCGCTCCTGTCCAACTCGTCAAGCCTCTCCTTGCTCAGCTTGCCCATCGCAGCGTTGAATGTTTCAACCACGTAATGCCTGTTTAAGAATACATAGGAGATAAAGATGCCGCACGTAACGCCTGCAGTAGTGAATACATCCCACTTGAATGGCTCGCCAATCCTGTAGCCCTGCGTTC
>CAZWAU010000145.1:0-3695 GCA_964631995.1 uncultured Nitrososphaerota archaeon | reverse complement strand
GATCTGATGACGGACATCATCTCCGGTCTGGTCAACTTCAGGATAATGGGAACCGGAGGGTTGCTCACCTAGCGAGCAGGAAGGAAGAGAGGTAAGCTAGGAGATAGACCCTTCAAGATTATTATCACGCAAGGTATCTATTGAATGATATTTTTGGTATTGCTTTGATGGCATGCTACCGAGGGGAAAAAGGGATTCATAATGCTTTGCCGTGAAGATGGTCGAAAAGATGAATTTGACTTGCAGGGCCTTTTTACATCTTATAATGAATGGCCTGAATGTGAGAGAAGGGCCTTGGCACACGTTAAAGGTAGGGTGTTGGACATTGGTTGTGGACCTGGGAGACACTCCTTGTGGTTGCAGGAGAGGGGCTTCGATGTCGTCGCGATAGACATCTCCCCTCTAGTAGTGAGAGTTGCCAAGGCAAGAGGGGTGAAAATATCTTTCATAATGGCTGCACAGAATCTGGCCTTTACTCCAAACTCATTTGATACCGTTCTTCTATTGGGTAACAACTTCGGTATATGAGGAAACATCGTGGATACACAGCATATGATGAGGAAACTATATCAGGTTACTTCCAAGGAAGGTTGTATAATCACTTCATGTTGGGATGTTACCAAAACAAGCGATCCTGAACATCTCTCATATCAAGAACTAAATAGGAAGAGAGGTAGACCAATAGGTCAGATTACCATTCGGGTAGAGCATAAGGAGAAGGTCACCATTGCAGGCTAAGATAAAAGCGATTAGCATCCACGCTTTCAGAGGCATTCCAGATCTCGAAATAGAACTGGATGGGAAGAACCTATTAATAGGCGGGGAGAATGGCACTGGAAAGAGCTCAATCGTCGATGCCGTTGAATTCTTCTTCAGGGGGACATTGCCGAATTTCGAGGGCAAGGGAGCTCAAGCCCTATCTTTGCATAGGGATATCCCTCATAAGGATTTCAAAGATGATGACGTATCTATCAGGATAGTTTTTAATCCTAGAACTATCTCTCTGTTGAGGACCTTTAGGGAGCCCCCAATACCTTCAAAACAATTCGATGAATACTTCAAGGTGGCCCAAAGGGGAAACTTCATCCTGAGGAGATCGCAGATCCTGAAGTTCATCGTTTGCAGTCCTGCCGACCGATATAAGGCGATAGCGAGCATACTTGGCCTGGAGCAATTGGACGACGTTGAACTTGCACTGAAACATGCAAGGGATCAATTGGAAGGTCACCTCAAGTCCATTGAGAATCAGAAAGGGGAGATATACGATGAGATATCCAAGCTAGTAAATGAGAAAATTACCAACAACGATGATATTTTATTATCTCTGAACAAACGTGCACAGGAAGTTAATGTTCCAGTAATAAAGTCTCTCGATGAGCTAAAAGGCCTATCAGAGAACATGCTAGAACACATGACGACAGCAAAAGATCCTGCTCTGCTCACGGAATTGGAGGGAATCCAGGAGCACCTATCAAATCCGATTATCGATGATAAGTTCATAGAACAGCTTAAACGCTTTTACGATAGTGTCCTCTCATTCCTGCAGGACTCGACCAAACTCAAAGAGCTAACAAAGGGTGAACTCCTGGAAAGGGGAAAAAGGCCATTGAAGAGGGTGATCATGGTATCTGCCCACTCTGCGAGCAGTATATCGACAGGGCAGAACTATTGAAGCAGATAGATGCAAGGCTAATGACTTTAAGGGCATTGTCTGACGAAGCCTCAGACATCAGGATCTCCTCCGTACAGATCGAGGACAAGTTGAATGCGATTATGGCTGAACTGAGGTTCATTGTTTCCAAGGCCAATCTATTCCCAGGCATTGAGGATCTGGAAGGCAGGCTTAATGATACGATAGCGTTTTTCGAGGACTTTTTACTAAAGGTTAGATATGCTAAAGAACTCAAGGGTAATGTTCCTTTCGAAAGTTTCGATCAGAAAAGGGTTGAGCTCGAGCACTTGCTTGCCTCCTTGATAGAGGAAGACAGAGGGAAGATTTAAAGCTTCGATGCTCCAAGAGTTGGAGAGAGAAATACGAGTTTCTCCTATTGATCGATCAAGTCAAAGATCACATTGGCCGATTACAAGCGCTTCAGGCAGGCCTTGAGGTTGAGGAGAGACGATACAACCTCGCCAGAAAGGCATACTCCCATTTCACAGATGTGAAGAAGGCAAGGATTGAAGCGATCTATCCTGTTTGACATAAGTCTTTTAACACTCCTTCTTCAGTAGGAATTTGAGCATATCGAGCTTGAATCTTTAAGGATTAACTCTGCACAGCTTTAGCATCTTCCAGCAATGATCATAACGAGCCCTTTCTTCGTTGAGACTCAACAGCAGTTCTTTTAGCCAATTTACTCAATTAAAGCAGGTTCCAATCAGAGTTCTTCCAACGCGCTTATGATCTCGTCGTATACGTCTAACCTGATGTAGAGCCCCTCGTGGACGAGCCCCCTTAAGGTCTCCCTACCCTCTTTCTTGCTGAGTATCTTTTTCTTAACCGCAAGGAGTATAAGCGTTGTCGTCCAGACAGTTTCTATGCCCAGTGACTTTGCAATTCTAACAAGCCACTTGTCGTTTGTTATTAATTTTGCTGAACATTTCTTGGCCAAATACAACACCTCTGCGTCTTCGATCTCGATGGATTCTATCTCTGCCAATCTCTTGATGCATTTTATCTCCGATTGTTGTGGTTGAATCACCTCAATCCATCCGTCCTTCACCGCGCCTTCAATGGCCGAGACCCCTGTCTTCCTCAGTTCTTTCGCCTCCTTCACAGTCTCGCGGTAGACGGAGGCTGGAGCTGCCACAGAGTTGAAGAGTTCCCTCAGAAGCCCGATCTTCCCAATCCTTGACAAGTATATGAGGGGCGCCGAATCGCAGACGATCATTCGCTATTCCTTTTTCAGGCCTTCAAGATCGATTTTAAGATCAGATGAGGTGTAATCGACCGGTATGCCGGCTTCCTCGGCTGCGTCCAGCATCTCAATATATGTCAAGCCAGCAAACTTTGCAGCTGTCCTTAAAGTGGCCTTGCCTCCTCTCAGCATCTCTAGCGCCCTCCTCAGTTTCCACACTTTGATGGCGTCCGATAAAAGCCGCCTTATCACCTCAGCCCTTTCGGTCTGCTCTTCCTTCTCTATCCTCCTGATGTCCTGAAAGATCTCATCCGGCACCCTCGTAGTTATGGTTTCCAAGATTTGTCATCGATACAATGAATGCGATACGAAACAATATAAATGTAACTCAATAAATTTGGCCTCACGTCTTAAATGCCAAATATTTAGTGGGAAAGAGTAAAGTCCTTGGATTAAGAGAGATAAGATGGAAATGCATCGTATATCGCAAGAAAGGGATGTTGGAACTTTTATAGATTTATGGCCAATAGGAGCCCGAGTCGAAATCAACTGCCCATGAGCCCTAGTAACCCGCCATTTCTGCATTGCATAAACCATCTGGATCAAGCCTAGTGAACGCCATCGAACGGCGACTTGCCAACCGCTATCCGGGCAGAATTAACCTCAACTAAAAATTCCTTCGATATGTGCTTTTGTTCTCGCATTTCGGGGCTGGCTGGAGAACTCCTGATCTGGGCCTTGGCAAGAAACTTCTGGAAGGCTACAGATGGTGGATGTTTGAGCCGCACCCTGAATGGGTTGAACCACACTGGAGCGAGGAGGACTACTTTGAGCCGT